>CAWGZP010000137.1:0-42240 GCA_963826655.1 uncultured delta proteobacterium | reverse complement strand
AGATACCCTCTCTGCTGGGTCTTGAGTTCAGGAACGAGTTCATAGACCGTCTGGATGTAATCCGTATCCCTGAAACCATCTATTATGAATAGGTTTTCCGCATCGGAGTTTTCAAGTAAATAGGCAAGTTCGGCAGTTTTATAAAGGGTGTTGACGGTCAGAAAAATGGCCCCGATTTTTGCGGTGGCGAACTGGAGCGCGACCCAGTGAGGCACGTTCGTGGCCCAGAGAGCGACCTTTTCGCCTTTTTGAACCCCGAGGGCCATGAGCCCTTTGGCAAGCTGGTCCACAAGCTCGCCGAACTCGCGGTAGGTGAGCCGATAATCCCGGTCATAGTAAACGACTGCGTCATTATCCGGGTACGCAGCTATCGTTTTATCAAGTATTTGTCCCAAAGTAAGGGACCTGAGAACTTCGCTTTCCATGGCTTATGAGATCCTGTTTTCTATTCGGGAAAATAAAGGACCGCATAAATCTCAGCCCGGGGACCGCGGCAACTGACATAATGCGGAATCAAAGAGTTGTAGTAAATGCTGTCTCCTTGCTTGAGAATGCTTATCTCCTGCCCGTAGAAAATCTCGACTTCGCCGGATAGAACCACAATGAACTCTTCGCCCTCATGGGATGACAGCTTTTTATCTTCAGCGGGTTCGGGAAGAATCTCAACATAGAAAGGCTCCATATGCCGGTCCTTCTTGCCCCGCCCCAGGGAGTGGAACTTCAGGGCAACCGGCTTGTCTTTGCCTTTCAGCATGCTCAATTCTTCCTTGCGATCTTCAAACCGCACAATGAGCGGGTCATGGCTTATCTGGTCGTCTAAAAAGGTCCCCAGCCTTATCCCGAGGACGCGGGAAATCTTAAGAAGAGGTCCAAGGGAGGGATAAATATTATCTTCCTCGACTGCCTCAAGGAAATCGAGGGCAAGCCCGCTCCTGGATGAAAGCTCATCAAGGCTCAGGTCTTTTGCCTCTCTCAAACGCTTTATCCGTGTTCCTACTTTATCGTCGTTGCTCAAAACAAACCCTCCCTGTCAATAAAAGTGAACCGGCCACCAGGCGCAGGGGCCCGGCCATATTTCCAAGCCATGCGCTGCCTTGCAGAACATCAAGTGACTCAATCTGATTGGGACTATGGGGGATAAATCAGCGGGTTGAGTTATTCCCAAAAAGCATTGTAGACATTTTATATAGCCTAAGTCCCTCAAATATCAAGGGCAAAATCCGAAACTCCAGCTGGCTCAGGGCCGGAGTATGGGGACAATGATGGGTTGGGGATTGAGGGATTGAGAGCGGATTTGAAGGCCGAATTGGGAATACATAAATTCCTTTTGTGGTGGATTTAAGAGCAGTGCCCGATGGTTAAGGCTTACCTTGTCCCACGGTCAAAATTCCGGATCCTTCCAGCCTGTCCTCTTTAAGCCTGAGGAGGGCCTCGTTTGCCTCCGAAAGTGCAAAGGTCTGAACCTGGGGCCTGATGGGGATTTCGGTGGCAATTCGTAAAAGTTCCATACCGTCGTCGCGAGTATTGGCGGTTACGCTGCAAACATTTTTTTCATAAAAAAGATGCTTTTCGTAATCCATCTGCGGAACCGGGCTCATATAGATTCCGGCAAGCGCCAGGGTACCACCTTTTCTCAAATGCTCGAGGGCCTTGGGTACGAGTTTGCCGGCCGGTGCGAAGACGATTGCGCTGTTGGTGAGGGCCGGCATCTCTTCGGGTTTTTCACCCACCCATTCCGCCCCCATCCTTGCGGCCAGGTCCCTGTGCCTTTCGCCGCGAGTGCAGACGTAGACTTTACAGCCCATGTGCAAAGCGATCTGAATCACAATATGGGCCGACGATCCGAACCCGTAGATCCCAAGGCTTTCGCCGGGGCGCAGACCGCTGCGCCTAAGACTTCTATACCCGATAATGCCCGCACACAGTAGAGGGGGGGCCTCGAGATCGGAAAATAAATCCGGGATTGGATAGGCAAAGTCTTCATCGACTACGGAATACTCCGCATACCCGCCTGGTTCGTGATAGCCGGTAAAGCGGGCACTTTCGCACAGGTTTTCGCTGCCGTTGCGGCAGTAGACGCACTTTCCGCAGGTATGGCGCAGCCAGGCTATACCGACTCTTTGTCCGACGGCAAATCTCGCCGCCCCTTCGCCGAGCCTGTCGACCACTCCAACGATTTGATGCCCTGGAATAACAGGGTGTCCTGGAAAGGGCAGTTCCCCTTCGATAACGTGAAGATCCGTGCGGCAGAGGCCACAGGCTCTTACCCGCACCCTGACTTCACCGGGGCCGGGGATCGGATCGGGGAGGTCCATAAATTTGAGCGGGGCTGTTTCAACAGGCGCACATCCTTCGAGTACCATAGCTTTCATATTTTTTCCCTGGACTGAAGCTTGCCGCCGGTCCACGAGCATCGAGCATTAATGCGGGTTGATTTGTGGAGGCAAATTCTTCATAATTGGCCAACCTAAAAGGACCCAACGGAGCTGAATTTGCCTGATACTGACAATACGAAAGGATCTCCACCCCGAAAAACGCTGTTAGTTATCAAACTGGCGGCATGGGGGGCAGGGGGGCTTATTTTCCTTGCTCTGTTGGCGATTATCGCGTTACACATGCCACCGGTTCAGAAAAAAGTCATACATTGGGCCGTATCTCGGATAGAGTCAGCTACGAAGTTCAAAGTGCAGATTCAATCCTACCGGTGGCGGCCTTTTTCAGGCATTTCCTTAGATCAAGTTAAGATCGAGTCGGAAGGAAAGCAGATCCTCGACTGCGAAAAAGTCCGTCTGAAATACCGTCTGTCAACAAAGCGTCCTTACGTCACTATCAAAGAAGTTTACCTGAAAAAGCCGTTTCTTCAGCTCGAAAGAAATAATGACGGCAAATGGGTCGTCCCTGCACCGATTGGCGGAAAAGGGGAGGGGAATGAGCGCCTTGGAGCTGAGCCGTCCTGGACCCAGATACAGTTTCCCAAAATTCAGATTTTTTCCGGCACGATCGAAGCCAGGCAGCAGGGAAACACGATTCTTCACGTCAAGGACATTTCCGGGGCCGTGTATCTCAAAGCAATACCGGGGGCCGAGGGACCTCAAATACGGTTGAATTTCGAAAACCTTCACGCCCGAGCCAGACTGGGCGAATGGGTAACATGTGGTACCGGGGGTCTCGAAACTCTTGCCCGGTGAAAGTAGCCATTTGTCATACAATGTGTCTCGATCGTGCTGAACGGCCGGGAAAGCCCGGAGGCCGGATTTCAAGCCGGCTGTGACCCCGGTAATTTTACGGTCCTCGGGCTCAGGCAGGGGCTTGGGTGAGGTCGGGTTTTGCAAGCAAACTACATACCATGAAGGTCGTTATACTTTCCTGAAAAAAGAGCTAAAATGGTCGGAAGTTCATTGGTGTTCCATCGTGGATATCCTTACCGCGGGCAGAGTGGGGTTGACATTTTCTGGAGACATGATTTCGGTAAGTGATAAGGAGTTTCAACATGAAAATGAGTGAGATCCGTGGTCTGGCCAAGAGTTTGGGAATTAATTCATTCGGGAAGAGCAAGGTCGAGCTTATAAAGGAAATTCAACGCAAGCAGGGCAATTTCGATTGCTTTGGATCGGCCATGGACTATTGTGACCAGCTCGACTGCATTTTCCGCTCAACCTGCCTTTCGGATAAACATTAGAAAGGGAAGGTGGAGGGTTCATGCCCAATACCGCAAATGCCGTTTTTTTGCAGATACAAAACAGCAGGAAACCGGACCAGCTGATCAGCGTCATCATGGATGATTCCGAGGCTCATTTCGAGACGCAGGGCCTCAGGGATTTTTTTGGGCTTGACGAGATACGGATAGGCCGAAACGAATTCCTCCTGTCGATGGAGGAATACGCAGCGTTGTTGTCCTTTCTTCTCGAGACGATGTCGGAGGCCCAGGACTTGAACCTTCCGTACAGCTACATGGATGAATTCGAGTACAAGGGGCAGCAATATTCGCTGATCCGGCAAAATGGCTACAGGGTCCTGACCAGTAAGGGGCCGGCATAGCCTCTTATTCACTTCAATTCGGTCCCTTTGAATGGCGCGAACCCTCTGCGGACAGTATTTTCCACCACGTTTCGCGGGACCATAAAGTGGAGGAGGTAATCCGGGCCTCCCGCCTTCGATCCAAGACCTGACATTTTGAACCCGCCAAACGGATGGCGTCCGACAACGGCGCCGGTACACCCCCTGTTTATGTAAAGGTTTCCCGTTCTGAAAGTCTTGCGCGCCTTGCGGATATTGGAGGGACTTCTGGAAAGCACCCCACCTGTCAGCGCGTATTGCGTCGCGTTTGCCACACGGAGCGCTTCATCGAAATCTTTCACTTTTATTACCGCAAGCACAGGACCGAAAATCTCTTCCTGCGCCAGCCTGCTTTCGGGGTCCACACCCGAGAAAATGCAGAGCGGAACGAAATAGCCCTTATCGAGTTCGATTTCACGTTGGAAAAGAGGGTATCCCGCATTCTTGCCGATCTCGATGTAGTTACGTATCCTGTCGCGGGCGGCGGATTCTATGACTGCTCCCATGAAGTTTTGTGGAAATTCGGAAGGGCCCATATCGACACTGCGCGCCGCTTCTTCCAGCCTCTGCAAAAACCTGTCATGGATTTGCTCCAGTACGATCAGCCGGGAACATGCCGAGCATTTCTGCCCCTGGTATCCGAAAGCCGACTGAAGAACATACGTGACGGCTTCGTCCAAATCTGCGTCCGCATCGACGATAATCGCGTTCTTGCCGCCCATCTCAGCAATGACATTTTTTATGAACCGGGCTTCCCGCGGAACCTGGTACGCCTTTGAAATGATATGAAGGCCGACATCCCTGCTCCCGGTAAATGCGATCATAGCGACGTCTCGATGTCCCACCAGGTGGTCTCCGATGGTGCCGCCGGGCCCGGGAACGAAATTGAAAACCCCCGGAGGCAAACCTGCCTCTTCGAATAGGGAAGCCAGCATATATCCGGTAACAGGCGACTGTGACGCGGGTTTATAGACAACCGTGTTTCCCGTAACCAGGGCCGCCGAACTCATTCCGGTGGAGATGGCCAGGGGGAAGTTCCACGGAGCTATGACAACCGTAACTCCTCGCGGCTCATAGAATAGATCGCTCGTTTCACCGGCAAGCGGTCCCATTGTTCGGGGGCCACTGCAGCGGAGCATCTGCCTGCCGTAATATTCGAGATAATCGATTGCTTCACAGACATCCGCATCCGCTTCGCTCCACGCTTTGCCGACTTCAAGGACCTGGAGCGCCGCAAGCTCATGGCGTTTGCGACGGGCCGAAGCCGCTGCCTTGAAAAGATATTCCACCCTTTTTTCCGGGGGAGTTTCCCGCCATTCCCGCGAGGCCGATTTTGCAGCCGCAGTTGCCGCTTCAGCTTCTTCGATCCCAGCCGAGGAGACGATTCCAACGACTTCATCGGTACGGTTAGGGTTTAAAGAATTAAACCGGGAGGCAGTGTGAATTTTGTCTCCTCCGATTTGCAGTGGGACCTGTATGGGAAAACCGGCGCGCAGCTTCTTCAAGGCATCTGCGAATCCCGTGCGATGCTCGCCGCGCGACCAGTCGAGAACGGGTTCTATTTCATACGCAGACACCCCGGTTTCTTCGGCCGCCTCCTGTTCTTCTATCCGTATCTCTTCGGGCTGTATTTCTTTGGACCTGTCGGCCGGGTTGAGCAGCAGCTCGTCCCTGGGACGCTTCTGCGAAAAGGCCTGCATCAAAAAGGATTCGTTGGCTGTATTTTCGAGAAGCCGTCTTACCAGGTAGGCCATTCCCTGCAACATCTCACCCACCGGGCAGTATACCCGAACGTGCATGCCGGCCTTGCGCAGAGCATTGCGAACCGGTTCCCCCATCCCGTAGAGTACCTGAAATTCAAGGTTTTCGTCGGTTGCCCCGAGTTCTCTGGCCGTTTCGGCAGACCGCCGAGATGGACCGAACGTTGTGAGAGGCGCACGCGAGCTTTATGTAGTCCCTGTTTTCGAGAACGATCCCGGCAAGGCGCTCGAAATTGGCATCTGTTTCAGATTTGTCTGAAAACACGGGCGAGGGCCAGTTCTTCTGCCTTGAAGTGATCATCTCCTGGTCCCAATAGGCGCCTTTGACAAGACGGATGGTAAAATGGAAGTTGCCCCGGGCGGCCCACTCAATCATCTGTCTGAGGTCTTTTTCGCTCTCGCGCAAATAGGCCTGGATGACAATCCCGGTGTGTGGGTAACCGCTGAATTCCCGTTCTTCCATGAGACTGCGATATAGCGCAAGCGTCAGGTCCTTTATCCCATGGTGTTCCATGTCCATGTTTACAAAAGCATTGGCCTCCATTGCCCTGCGCAGGATTGGACGCAATCGCCCCTTTGATTTCTCTATCGAGTGCTCGAAAGCACAGGCGTTCATCTGCGAGTACATGGCGGAAGTCTTGAGCGAAACGTTTACCCTGCATGAATGGCCCCAGTCGAGATTTTCGGCCGAGTGCGCAAGCTGTTGCCCATGACCGGGACCGCCGGCCGGATCGCTGTAGCCACGATCCGGCTCCCCAGGCCCGGCTGCCTCCGAAGCGACAGCAAACGGGCGCCATTGGCCCTGGGCATTATCCAGAAAGTCAAGCAGCTCGAGATATCGCTCCAGGTACGCGTCCGCTTCAATCTCGGATACAACCGCTTCTCCCAGAAGATCTATTGAGAACGACAACCCCTGGGACCGAAGCTTTTGCAGCACCCGCAGGCTGTCTTTAGGACTGATTCCCACGATGAACTGCCTGGCGACTTTGCCGATGTTTCTCCCAATGCTCCGGGCGATTATCCTGGAGGTCATCCAGGAAGGAGCCACGTATCTGATCCCCCAGTTCACCGCAGAAGGCAAGTTGAGGGCCGGGTCGGAAAAATATTGCTGCACGTGGCTGATCACCGCATCCGCGTCCTTCAGGTAGGGAAAGACATCGATAAAGCGGAGCATCTGGACCTTAAAGGCTTCGTTGTGCATGCACCACTCGAACAGTTTGCCGACCCAGTACTCTTTGCTGTAGATCGATTCGGGTTCTTCCTCCATTAGATCATAGAGGTGATATCCCGTTTCGATAATCCTGGTTTCGATATCGGAATTCATGCGCAAACTCATGTTGGACATTAAATGCCGGATGTACTCAAGGGTGGATTCCGAGCGCCTATTGTTGCGTTATCCTATTTAAGGAGAACGAGTCTATATTCGGCATATGAGATATCGATGTCAAGGGAGGCGCGGTTGCGGCGTGACGGGTGGCTACGGATAGCGGCGGGTCAAAAGGGCGCAGACGCCTGCCCTCGTTATGGCCGGGAAGATTCCACGCGAAGGCACGAATAACGGTTGTTATCAGCTACATATCTCTTTTATGCCTCTCTTTTCGACTTTGTTTTTTCCACTCGCCTCCTTTGTCCTTTTTCCCTCCTTTCCGGGCAAATTCCCCAGAGGGGCCAACGGCTTGAACATGATGCGGCTGAACGGTAAAAGAGCCGGGAGATACGGCATGGGAAGGCTTTGCTTCGGGCTTTCGAACACGTTGCGTAACTCTTTCCGCATCGCGGACTTTCGGAAATAGGATGAACTCCGCCGGGACAGATTCGGTCAAGTACAATTGCGGCCCGGCGATAAGAAAGGATATGCCGTTCCAGGAAGCCTCCAGAGCCTGTATTTCGATTAAAATCGGCTCGGGGTCACGTCGTTTTGCAATACGCAATGCAAGTTCACGGTCGGCGCTAAGGGCTACGAAAGGGCGGCTGGAACTCTTCAGCCCATTTTCTTGGGCATAGACCATATTTTTGGACCTTAACCCGAAATAAAGCCGCCTGGACACTTCAGAAGCAGCAGGGTACTCTGGTCTGTTCGCTTCAGAAACAAGCCGCAACCGGCTTCCATCGAGTACAAACGGAAGCGGGATTCCGAGCAACCCCAGTTCCCTGATCGTGGGTTCACGCACAAAGCGAAGCGAGGGATCTTCCTGCAGGGCCCAATAGAATTCCTTCCAGGGCATCGTACCATCGGGGTCCCAAAAGAGTCCGTATTCACCCGGTGAACGCCTGGCAATGTAGTCCAGGGTTTTTGCGAGGATTTTGGGTTGATGCTTCAGCATGTGTCGGCCTTTGGGTGTGCGAAAGTTTTGAGATAAGGTTCCACCATATGCCGGCCTTTGAGCGTGCGAAAACTTCGAGGTGATGCCTGAGCGCGTGTCCGGCTCAGTGGTTCAATTTGGTCTTTTGATTATAGGGCATCCGAAGAATAGTTCAATCAGAAGCGATGGGGGATGATGGGGTATGGAACGGGGCTGCAGGAGGGTGACGTTCAGGATGGAGAAATAAGGTGTGGTTTTCAGGTGCGGAAGATAAAGATCTTAGTGCCAGCGGTCGCGTAGCCGGTCTACAGACCCCCTCACTCCAGGCGCTGGGGGGGGGGTGGAGGCCCACCCACCCGGCGGGCTAGCTCCCCCCAGCGCACAGCCGGCACCCGTTACGTTACAGGTTACAGGACCGCTTTCGAACTTGAGGCGTAGTCCTTTGTATTACACTCCGGATCACCCATTCAAAACGTCCAGGAGGGGGTTTTCTCTCGATACAAAGGAAAACACGTAAGAAGAAACGAGGTCTCAACCTGGACCTGGAGCAAGGTGCTTTTCTTCATCGCGGGGGGTTGGCGAATGCCGGGCGAATAGGTGTGTAAGTGACCCCGTATGGATGAGGTATGGCCGGGGCGGGGTCCCCTTTGCGCGAGCGGAGTTTTAGGGGTGCCCCGGCTGTGCCTCTATCTGTACCGAGTAACGTGAGAATTCTCAACCGGGACGAAACTCGACACTCCAGGGTTTATCTACTGTGCATATCCGGCCGGAGTCCTTTTGCCTGGAAATTGCAAAGGGTGGAAATTACACGAAAATGCACGGAAAGTGGAAAGTCACAAACCTGAAAGACATAAGCCGGGGCGCGGAAGATAAAACCTATTATGTACTCGGAGGGGCCTCGACCCCCGAAGAGCTTGAACCTGGCTGTGGACTCACGCCATTCAATCAGACCGTCAAATTGGTTCCGGACCTATCACGACAGCCATTGGCGGAGGCAATCTTATGTAATCCTGGCGTGGGTCAGCCAGGTTTACATAATATATATTATCAGACGTTGCTATTTTGTAGACGCCTTTTTTTCTTGACTTCATGGCGCTTTTCATTTACTCATTCGTTCGTCACGCGGGAATAACTCAGTGGTAGAGTGCAACCTTGCCAAGGTTGAAGTCGCGGGTTCAAATCCCGTTTCCCGCTCCATTGCAAATCAAGGGTGGTCCCTGAGCCACCCTTTTTTTTGTGGACATGCAGCCACTTCGACCTATAATTTTATCATTATGGAAAATTCGGCTCTGACAAGGCAGCTTCATGCGGTCAAAAGAAAAAACTGGAAAGCCCTGAATGAAGAATTTTGTTCCCGCTTCACATCCAAGGATCATATACTTGTAACCATAGACCCCGACCCCGATGCCATCGGTTCGGCCCTTGCGGTAAAAAGGCTGCTCTGGCGTAAAGTAGCCTCGACTTCGATCGGAATGCTCAGGCCCATAAGAAGATTAAATAACGTTACGATGGTAAGGTTGCTTCGTCTACGCCTGTCTCTTTTAAAAAAAAGCGATATTGAGAGGTTTGAGAAGTTCGTCCTGGTGGACGCCCAACCCTCTCACAACGAACTCTTCGCCGAGATCGACTACACGGCAGTGATCGATCACCATCCGCCAAGCGAGCCGTTGAAAAGCGAATCTTTTCTTGATATACGCCCCGAATACGGGTCCACGTCGACAATAATGTCTCAGTATCTCAGGGCCGCTGGCATACGACCGTCGCGAACGCTCGCAACTGCTCTTCTCTACGGGATAAAGACAGATACCCGCAGTTTCGAGCGCCACACGCTCATTGAAGACATCGAGGCTTTCAAGTATCTTTTCGAATATGCCGATCACAATATTTTAAGAAAAATAGAGATCTCCGACCTTTCGCTGCGTGACACGAAGCTTTTCCATAAGGCCTTTGAAAGAAAACATGTCGTAAAAGACTGGATTTTCGCGCACCTCGACGAGGTGCCCGTCCCCGACATACTGGTTGAGGTCGCGGAATTCATGCTCAAGATTCACGACATCTCCTGGAGCGTTGTGTCCGGAATCTATCACGACGTGCTTATAATAGTAATTCGCAACGATGGCTGTCGAAAGGATGCAGGCAGACTTGTGAGGCGAGCTTTCGGATCCTTGGGATGCGCTGGTGGTCATCAGTCGATGGCCCGTGCGGAAATTCCACTGAATCGCCTGTCTGAAGTCGTCGGGAATTTAACTTCCGCTTCGATCGAGCGTTTTATTCAGCAAAGCCTTTCCCCTTTTAAGAAAATCTAGTGGATAAAGTGCAACGTTTTGATAACGATAATAATAATCTGATCGATGATGCTTGCTCCGGTACAGCCTCTCCGGCAAAAGTTGTAGATATCTACACGGATGGTGCGTGTGCGGGCAACCCCGGGCCGGGCGGTTGGGCTGCTATTTTAAGATATAAGGGGCAGGACAAGGAGATTTCCGGCTTCGAACGCCAGACGACCAATAACAGAATGGAAATGAGGGCGGTGATCGAAGCCCTTGGGAGACTCAAAGAAACTTGCAGGGTGAGGGTCCACTCGGATTCCACCTATCTAAGGGATGGAATCACTGTTTGGATCCATGGCTGGAAACGCAACGGATGGATTACGAAGGACAAGCGACCGGTGAAAAACCGTGAGCTTTGGGAAGCGCTCGAGGAACTTTCGCAAAAACACGAGGTGGAATGGGCTTGGGTACAGGGACATGCAGGCCATCGGGAAAACGAGCGTTGCGACGAGCTTGCCCGCCGCGAAATAATAAAGAATACGCGATAGTGTAAGTGGAGTTTTTGGTTTTAAGTTTCTAGTGTTACGTCCCGAAAGTTCTGCCCCGAAAAGAACGCCCACAAGCTAGACTACGGTAGGGATCAAAACCGACCCCAAGGGCGGAAATCGATCCCATGCGAAGGCCGGAGGAAACGAAAGCCCCCCGGGCATAAGTTGTATCGTTCTCAGGTAACTTTCAATAGGCTTTTTACTAATTGTCGACTGGTTCGCTCGGCAGGTAACGACAGGCCCTTCCCTTCCCTATCCGGTGGAGTTTTCCGGTATCGACCAGTTCGCTCAGTTCACGCAAAGCCTGGCGCTCCGAGATTTCGGCAAGTTGCGAGTAATACTTATTCGTTATGAACCCGTGGGCTTTTATGAACTCCATCGCGCGCATCTGACGCACTTTAAAACCGGAATCGGGCATTCGGTCACCGGAATTGAGTTCAGGGATAGGCAAAGAGCCCTTATCGGGAAGCTTCCTCTCATCTGGCGAGGCCTCGGGTTTGGCATGGAAGTCCCTTAGTTCGGGAGGCAAGTCCTTAATCTGTATTTCATGCCTGTCCGAAAGAATAATTGCTCTTTCGATCACGTTTTCCAACTCCCGCACATTTCCGGGCCAGTGATAGTCAAGAATGCGCTCCATAGCGCCAGGTGAGATGGCGATCAAGCCCTGATCGTTTTCCTTTGCGTATTTGCCGAGGAAGTGATTTACAAGAAGCGCCAGATCGTCTGGCCGTTCGCACAGCGGGGGCAAATATACATGCACGACGTTCAAGCGGTAATAGAGATCGCTGCGGAAGCCTCCGCTTTCGGCCTCCTCCTTGAGATTTCGGTTGGAGGCGGCAACAATCCTGACGTCCACTTTGATGGTCTGGCTGCCACCCACCCGTTCGAACTCCATTTCCTGCAGGACTCGAAGTAATTTCACCTGAAGCGGAGGAGACATTTCACTGATTTCGTCAAGAAAAAGCGTTCCCTCATGAGCAAGTTCGAACCTTCCCTTCCGTTGGCTGATTGCTCCGCTGAACGCGCCCCTCTCGTGTCCGAACAACTCGCTTTCGAGTAACGTTTCAGGCAAGGCCCCGCAATTTATCGAGATGAATGGCTGGTCTTTTCGCGGGCTGTTGTAATGAATCGCCCTCGCGATCAGTTCCTTGCCTGTACCCGAATCACCCGTTATCAGAACGTTTGCCTTCGTTGGCGCAACTTTTTCAACTAGGTCGAATATGCGCTGCATCTGTTGGCTTTTGCCGATTATGTTTCCGAAATGATACTTCCCCTGCAATTCACGGGCGAAAAGCCGATTCTGCTTTATAAGGTGATAATGATCGATTGCCTTGCTGATGGTCAGTTTTAATTCTTCGTTTTTGAAGGGCTTGAGGATGTAGTCGAACGCACCCTTGCGCATGGCCTCAACAGCCTTTTCCACGCTGCCGAAGGCGGTCATGAGGATAACCGGGAGATCGGGCTGAAGCAGTCGAACACGTTCCATAAGCTCCAAGCCGTCCATTCCGGGCATTTTCATATCCGTGATCACTACGTCGAGATCGTTTTCATGGAGGAGTTCCAAGCCCTTACGAGCGTCCTCAGCGGTGATCACCTGGTAGCCTTCTTCAGAAAGCAGCGCCTCCAGGACGAGCAGGTAATTTCTTTCGTCATCGACTATGAGGATAGAATTCATTACCATTCCTCCGGTTCCTCCCCGGTCTCGAGTTCGGGCTGCGTGAGTGGAAGTCTGATAATAATCACAGCGCCCTTCCCCGTCTGGCTTACCACTTCTATCTCGCCGTTATGATTATCTATAATGGTCTGAACAATGGCAAGACCCAAGCCGGTTCCCTTTTCGCGCGTAGTGAAAAAGGGGTTGAAGATTTTTTTCATCGCCTCCCCCGGGATCCCCATCCCGGTGTCCTGGACCTGGATTTCGACGAGAGAGGCGCCATCCCTGCCGTTCGCAATCGCGGTCCGTACGATTAACATTCCTCCTTCCGGCATTGCCTGAAGCGAATTGGCGAAAATGTTGACAAAGGCACGGTAAAGCAGGTCCTGGTCGGCTTCCAGGCAACAATCCCCTGTCTGATAGTATCGTTGGACGTTGATTCCGAGTCGCTGGCACTCGGCTTCCATTACGGCGAGGTTCCTATCCAGGATGTCTTCTATCCTACACTGTGCGGGACGCAGTGTCTTAGGCCTTGCGAAATCGAGAAACTCGGTCAGGATATCGTTTAGACGCGTCGATTCTTCGACGATGATCGAAGAAAACCTCTTAAGTTTAATCTCCTGCATGCGGCAATCGAGAAGTTCGGCGGTGCTTCTAATAATTCCCAGGGGGTTGCGGATTTCGTGGGAAACGCCGGCAATCATTTCGCCTAGCGCAGCAAGCCGCTCCGATTGATAGAGCTGCTCTTCAAGCTTGTATTTCTCCCTGGCTCTTGCGGTAATTATACGCTCGGCGCGCCGAGCTATAAACAGGATGGTCGCAAACAATATCCCCACGAACATGAGGAAACTCAACGCGACTATCCATTGGAACTTGTGTACGGTTTCATAATCGTGACTTATGTCCTGGGTAATTTCAAAGATGCCGAGGACTTTTCCCTTTCTCCAACTGAAGGGCCGCTCTTCCCACATCGGCATATAGGTCGTGAGCCTGCGAGCGCCGCCCTTGAACTCGAAGCCTAAAAAATCAGTTTCCTCGGCGGACAGGACCGAAACGGATTCCTCATTCATGGCTCGGGTAAAAGGTTCGCCGATGTCCCCCTTGCTGCCTATCATTTCCTTATTTGTACTATAGGTGAGTATCCCCTGCGGATCGTAAATGTCGACGCGCGACACGGACAGCCCGTGGATTGTATTTCTTACTACTTTGTCAAGCCTTTCATATTGGCTTTCACGGCTGAGGCGTATTTCTCCATCGGCGATCAGCGTTGGTACGGTAAACTGAAAAAAGACCTGATGGTTGAGGTTTTCGGCAACCAGCAGTGCATATTGTTCGCTTTTTGTGAGAAGAATGGCCTTGGCTTTCTGCGAGATAAAGCCGGAGAGAAGAATGGTGCATACCAGGATCACCATCAAACTGGAAAGCGCGAGATACTTGACCAGCTGAAACGGTTTGACGCTTTCGAGAACTTTTTTCTTGGCCTGAATCGATCTCATGATTACGGAGCTGTCTTCCTGTCCAGGAGTTCCTTTGCCTTGGCGCGCCTTTGCTCGAGTTGCTCTTTTAATCTTCCTTCCCAGCCCGTAGGCTTGGGAAAATAAAAAATGGCGCCGGCAAGTTCTGCTGGCATGTAAAGCTCAGGAAGCCACCCTCCCTCGTAATCGTGGGCGTATTTATAGTCTCTGCCGTAACCGAGTTTTTTTAAAAGGCCCGTAGGAGCGTTGCGCAGGTGCAGGGGCACCCGTGCCGCACCATTGTTTTTAGCCGCCTCCAGTGCGCCGCCGAAAGCGACGTAGAGCGAATTGCTCTTGGGCGCAAGGCAAAGATACACGACGGCCTGAGCAAGTGCAAGTTCGCCTTCGGGACTACCAAGGAAATGGTAAGCTTGAAAAGCATTTGTGGCCTGAACGAGAGCGGCTGGATCGGCAAGCCCGATATCTTCGGAGGCCATCCTGACGATGCGTCGCGCTATATAGAGCGGGTCCTCACCAGCGTCCAGCATCCTGGCCAACCAGTAAAGAGCTGCGTCCGGATCGCTTCCCCTGACACTTTTGTGAAGGGCGGAGATGATGTTAAAGTGTTCCTCACCCGCCTTGTCATAGTGTACAGACTTGCGCAACAGGGCTTCCTTTGCGCCTTCAAGATCCAGGTTTCGTATGCCCTGGCAATCAGGCGTCGTGGTCAGCACGCCTATTTCCAGGGCATTCAGGGCGATTCGCGCATCCCCGCCCGAGGCGGCCAGTAAATAGTCCAGAGCTTCCTCGGTAACGCGTGCGGGAAATTTTCCAAGCCCCCGCTCTTCATCGCGAAGCGCCAGATCGACGATCTGCTTCAGATCTGCCTGTTCCAGCGGCTCCAAAACGGCCACCTGGGCCCGTGACAAAAGCGGCGGGATGATCTCGAAGGACGGATTTTCGGTGGTGGCCCCAAGCAGCAGCACCGTTCCATTTTCAACGTGTGGCAAAAGGGTGTCCTGCTGAGCCTTGTTCAGTCTGTGGATTTCATCCATAAAGAGCCAGGTTCGAGTTTTGCTCCTGGCGAAAACTTCTTTCGCCACCTGGACCGCCGCCCGGATTTCCTTTGCTCCCGCCATAACCGCGGACAAGGGCTCGAAATGGCTTTCAGTATGTGCTGCTATGATTTTTGCCAGGGTTGTTTTGCCGCAACCCGGAGGTCCCCAAAGAATAAGAGAATGGAAATGCCGGTTCTGGATGATTCTGTGAAGAATCTTGCCGGGCCCGAGCAGGTGCGACTGTCCGATGAACTCGTCCAGTCTTCGCGGACGCATCCGTTCGGCCAAAGGCGCCTGTCCGCCCGGTTGCCGGTCCAAACGATCTTCAAAAATATTCAATTGGTCCATTGATTTCTGGTTTTGCCTGGTCGACTTCATGTGCTTCGCTGCCCCTTAAGCGAAAAGCCGCACGGTTTTCCTTCGAAAACCGGAGTTCCTGAAGAATAAGCCTAATTTTAAAGAAAATGTACAAATATTCCAGTTTTTGCTGTAAAGAAGTATGGTTTTATGATGTTGTACTTGTTTCTGACTTTTCCATCCGGGCGCGATAATTCCAATACAGGCAAATGGTTATTGTCCATTTCACCCGATGACGCTACATGTTTTTTTACCCCGTGAGAGTTGGTGCATATGAGTTCCAAAACAGTCAACAGAATAGTCCTCGTAATGGTTGACGATGATGAAGACGATTGTTTCCTTGTGGAAGCGGCCCTTTATGAGGCCTATCTGAAATGTGATTTCCGCTGCGTTCAGGATGGTCCTGAGATGCTGGATTATCTCAACAGGCGCGGCCGCTATCAAGACCCGGAATCCGCCCCGCGTCCGGACCTCATTCTGCTTGATCTCAACCTGCCCGGGATGAATGGCCGGGTTGTCCTTCAGAAGTTGAAATCGGATGAGCGTTTTCGCACGATTCCAATCATCATTCTGACGACGTCGAACATGGAAGAGGATGTAGATTTTTGCTACAACATGGGCGCCAACACCTACATAGTCAAGGAAACCTCGTTTTCCGGGCTCCGCAGTATCTTGAAGATCTTAAAAGATTACTGGATGGACACAGTCACACTCCCCCCAAGGGAAGAAACCAGAACAAAGAGCATCGAATCATCCTAGCCATGAAGCCCATGACGATTCCGGTGCTAAGTCGTGCCCATTTGCTTCGTGCAGGGCAATCGCTTCGCCGATATCGCTTAAGAGGCCAAAGTCCGATTCATACAGGGATGTAGGACCGGTCACATGAGAGATAAATCCAGGGAACAGACGGTCGATCAATTCAAGCAACTCACCGGACTGAATGCGTCGAAAAGTGAACCGGTCGAGTCGAACAGATTTCTGAAAGAAATAATCGAACATATCCCGGAAGGAATCGCTGTAGTAGATGCGAAGGACCTTTCAATTCTCATGATGAGCGAATTCGGCCTGGATCTCATCGGCCTGTCAAAAGAAAAGATCGAAGGTGTCCGATGGCCTGAGATCGCCGAAGCCATTGAAGTTTTTCGTGCTGACGGCGTCACCCGCGCAAAGAGCGAGGAATTGCCATTGGTCAGGGCCACAATCAAAGGGGAGGTCGTAACAAACGAGGAATGGGTGGTGAGACGCCCCGATGGGAAAAAACTGAACTTTCTTTGCAATTCAGGACCTATCCGGGACCAGCACGGCAATTTGGCCGCAGGAATTATCGTCTGGCGCGATATAACAGAACTCAGGCGCAGTGAAGAAAAACTCCATACAAATCTTATCACGGCTCGCAAGGATATGGAGGAGCAACTCCAGGCAAAGTCCAACCGCCTTCTTGAAGTCAACTCAGCCTTGAAAGTCTTATTGCGACAAAGAGACGAAGACAGGAAGGAGTTTGAGGAAGCCGTTCTCACCAACATAGAAAACCTTATCATGCCTTACGTCAGACGAATGAAAAGCGGACCTCTGAGCGATTCCCAGGCTTCATTGCTTGAAATCCTGGAATCTCACCTAAAAGAACTCACGTCAAAGTTCGGCAAAACGCTCGCGCTGGAGTACAGGGTGCTGACACCCACGGAGATGCGGGTCGCGGCCCTTGTCAGGGATGGCAAAACCAGCAAAGAGATCGCGGATCTTCTGTGCATCTCCGAAAAAACAGCCTCATTTCACAGAAATAACATCAGGACCAAGCTCGGACTGCGTGGAATGGGCGCGAACCTGAGGTCTCATCTTTTGACTCTTACCTGATATACCAGTTTTTACCCAGTATTTACCTCTCAAATTCTTGGGCTTTAAATTCAGCCTAATACCTTTATCTTAGACGCTGTCCAAACGACGAAGCGTTTCTGTATCCTACGCTGAAAACTCACGCCGGACTTTGTCCGGCTTCGGACTTTCGAGGGCAGCCATGATAGCAAAGCCTCCGTCCGTTATTGCCGTTCTGGATGAAGATGGCGATGACCGACTTGTCTTAGCGCAGGCTTTTGAACAGTGCCTGCAAGATATGCTGATCCATTCTTTCGAGAAGGACGAAGAACTGCTGGATTATCTGATCGCAGACGGTGCGGACCTGATCGTTCTTGGTCTCCACCTGCCCTGGGAGAGCACGTTTGACACTATAGCCACCATTAAATCCAGTTCCCGATTAAAGCACATACCCCTTATCGTTATCATCGGCCCGGTGCCCGACGCTGTAATAATGAGATTCTACGATCTGGGCGTGAATACGGTAGTTGGAAGACCGGTCCTATGGGATGAACTCGTCGATGTTTTAAAGAAAACATGCGATTACTGGTTTGGACCCTTGAAGATGTGATCGGCATTTATTTGGCAGTCCGGAGCCGGCAAAAAATGTGTAGCTCCTTTCTTCAACAAATGCTAATTATGGGTGCTAATAGAAATTATAGAAGTACATACGAGTCGATATCGCGCCACCGGCAGAGAAAGCCGAAACTGGATAAAGGAAATCCGGGGTGGCCTCAATAGGCAAGGGAGGTAGTCGCCGTGCCAGGTGCCGTGCAGTTTTTCTCATGATGACAACAAATCTCAAGCCTCCCGTGAAGCCGCTCTCCCTTTTCGGCAGATTGGGGACAAGCCGCGTGAGAGGCACCATGTGGCGCTGGTCATGGTAGACGATGATGAAGAAGATTGCATGCTGGTAGACGAGGCGCTCAAGCTGGCCTGCGTTGGGTGCACTTTCCGCTGTTTCGCGGACGGCGACAAGCTACTTGATTATTTGAATCATGACGGCCGCCCTACGGACCTCCAAACGTACCCGTTCCCCGATCTCATCCTGCTTGACCTCAATATGCCCAGGATGGACGGCCGCCAGATACTGAAGGCCCTGAAAACGGACCAACGCTTTCGATCCATTCCCACCATAATCCTGACGACGTCGCGGGACTTGGACGATGTCAAAGCCTGCTACGATCTGGGCGCTAATTCATACATCACCAAGCAGTCCAGCTTCGATGAGGTTATTTCCTGCATAAAGACGCTTATAGAGTATTGGACCGAGGTGGCGACTCTACCTCACAGGAAGGCCCCCTCTCAGGCGCCCGGCGATCCGAGTAACCTTTCCTAGCAATATTTCGGCGCGTCGGCCACACCCCGAATGAAATACAATCGGTTCTACAAGATGTAGTGTTACTCCAGCAACCGGCAACGAAAGACGCGGAGCCGACCCCGCGTTGAATACTCACCCGCTGTGAAGCTATCCGAATAGCCTCTTTCTTTTGAGTCCGATCAAACCGACCAGACTGGGGCCGAGAAGAAAGACCGTGGGTGGTAATGGCGTTGGAGAGCCGCCATTTTGCGCTGTAATCAACAGTTCTTCTCCCCCTGCAATAGTCTCGACTTGACAGCCCAATCCGCTACCTAAACCGGTAACGTTGAAGCTGAGGGTATTCCAGCCGGTGATATTATTGGAAAGCAGGAAAGCGCAGTAATCGCCTGCTACTGCTTTATAGCTGTTAATAAAATCAAAATCTATGTTACCACCGTTAAAGTTTGCGATGCCTTTGTTGACTACCAGTGAGTCGTAATATCCGGTACTATTGGTCCCACCGATCTTGAACGTATAATTACCACTGCTGTTAAGGTTACCATTAATGGTGAGCGTACCAGCGGCCGAAGAACTGCCGGGTTGAACACTCGCCCCGCTACCGATGGTCACATTGCCGGTGATAGTGCCGTTCCCGCTAAGAATACCACCCTGAATGTTAACGGATGTTTGATTCAAGTTGCCGTTGTTTATAGTTTGACCGGCGGTTTGGGTATAGATGCCTGAGCCGCTGATTATACCATTATTGACCAGCGTGCCGGAATTGGCCAGTGTGGTCATGCCCGGAATGATGGTGGTGACGTTCGACGTGTCGCCGGAGTCGTTGCTCAGCGTGCCGTTGTTGGTCAGGGTGCCGTTGTTGTTCAACGTACCCCAGGTGTTGTACAGCGCTCCACCGGAGTTGTTGTTGAGCGTGCCGTTATTGGTCAGGGTGCCGCCGGAGTTGTTCAGCGCGCCGGAGTTGTTCAGCGTACCGCCCACGTTGTTGGTGAGCGTAGTCCAACTGTTGTCCAAAACACCACCGGAGTTATTGCTCAGCGTGCCGTAGTTGCTCAGCGTACCGTACTGGTTGTTGTAAAGCGCGCCGGAGTTAATGAGCACACCGCCGGAGTTGTTTGTCAGCGTGCCGAAGTTGTTCAGCGTGCCGCCGGAGTTGTTGCTCAGCGTGCCACCGGAGTTGTTGTTCAGCATGCCGTCATTTTCCAGATAGCCTCCGGAGCTGTTGTTCAGCGTGGCGCCGTTGCTCAGCGTGCCGTAGTTGATCAGCGCACCGCTGGAGTTGTTGTTCAGCGTGCCGTAGTTGTTCAGCACACCGCCAGAGTAGTTCAGCAAGCCGCCGGAGTTGTCAAGTTCGCCGTAATTGTTGTTTAGTATGCCATAGCTATTCAGTACGCTGTAGTTGTTCAACGTGCCGCCGTAGTTGTTGTTCAGCGTGCCGCCGGAGTTATTGTTCAACACGCTGGAGTTATTCAACGCACCGCCGTAATTGTTGTTCAGAGTTCCGTAGTTGTTCAGCGTGCCGCCGGAGTTGTTGATCAGCGTGCCGTAGTTCTCCAGCGCGCCGCCGGAATTGTTATTCAAAGAGGCGTAATTTTCCAGATAGCCGCCAGAATTATTGTTCAGCACGCCTCCGGCGTTGTTGTTCACTATGTTGCTCCAGTTCATTGGGTCGCCGAGGTCGCCGTTGTAGAGCCAACTGCTGTTGGTCAACACGCCGGAGTTGTTCAGCGTGCCTCCGGAGTTGTTGGCCAAAGTTCCATCGATGTTGTTGTTCAGCGTGCCGGAATTGGATAGCGTGCCGGAATTGGACAGCGTGCCGGCGTTATTAAACACGCCGCCGTTGCTCAACGTGCCGCGGTTGTACAGATTGCCTCCGGAGTTGTTGTTGAGCGTGCCGTAATTGTTCAGCGTGCCGCCATTATTTAGCGTGCCGACATTGTTCAGAGCGCCACCGTTGCCCAGATAGCCGCCGGAGTCGTTGTTTAGAGTGCCGCCGGAGTCGTTGTTGAGCGTGCCGATGGAGTTGTACAGCACGAAGCTGTTATTGAGCCTGCCGGTGTTATTCAGCGCACCTTCATTGTCCAGATAGCCGCCGGGGTTATTGTTCAGCGTGCTGCCGGAGTTGTTATTCAGCGTGCCGCCGGAGTCATTGTTCAGCGCGCCGCCGGAATCGTTGTCGAGAGTTCCGTAGTTGTTCAGCGCGCCGACGGAGTTATTGTTCAGGGTGCCGTAGTTCTCCAGCATGCCGTTATTGTTCAGCGTGCCTAAGTAGCTGTTGTCCAGCGTGCCGGAGTTGATCAGCCCGGCGCTGTAATTGTTGACCAGCGTGCCGGTATTGAACAGGTAACCTCCGTAGTTGTTAGTCAGTGTGCCGGAATTCGACAGCGAGCCCCAGTTGTTCAACATGCCCAGGTTGTCCAGAGTGCACTCATTCTCCAAATAAGCCCCGTAATAGTTGCTCAGCGTGCCTCCCGAGGAGTTGGTAAGCGTGCCGCTGGAGTAATTGTACAGCGTGCCTCCGGAGTAATTGTACAGCGTGCCTCCGGAATTGTTGCTCAGCGTGTCGAAGTTGTACAGCGTGCCGGTATTTGTGATATCTATTTCGCCATTGTTGGAAAAATAATTGGCGTTATACTCGCCGATGGTATCCACGGTGATGCTTCCCGTACTCGGATTCGGATTCGGCGAAATCTGCTGGGCATACCCCGCGAAGGGTACCGCGACTATGGCAATTGTTGCCATAATGACGGATATTTTTCTGCAGATCGTGAAGATTTCCCCTTTTCCGATAATCAATCCAAGAATTCCATTGAATCCTTTCACTTCCCCCCTCCTCTACCCCGTGGCAGCTCAAAAAAAGAGCCGGGCGCTTTCAGCATCCGCAGAAAGGCAACCCGGCTGTCTCAGTAATGCAGGAGATTCGAAAAAAGCGAGACCCGTGGCTTTCCGTCCCCGTCTCACAACAGGTTTGGCTATTTTAGAGTCCGAACATAAGTCCGATAAGCAA
The DNA here is from genome assembly GCA_963826655.1 of uncultured delta proteobacterium. Lineage (GTDB taxonomy): Bacteria > Desulfobacterota > Syntrophobacteria > Syntrophobacterales > Syntrophobacteraceae > SbD1. The sequence continues at coordinate 20,607 of CAWGZP010000137.1, read as the reverse complement.
CCCTCTCTAAAGTGATCCCGTATAATAGATCGACACCTGTTGCACTACTACCCCATGACATCGCAATTGTCTATTATTACAGTGTGATAATGCTGTTATGAAGAATGGGTTTTCTAACGAACAATTCCTATCTAATCTCTTTTCTCCAATAGCTTCTATTATCGATCTTCATTTCTTATTTGATCGGGGCCGACTTGGCAGATTTGTTGGCTAATAAGTAGGTTTTAAATATAACCCTGATATCACTGTTTGCTGATGGGTACAACTTGGACGGAGTTGTCTCTTTGATGACCGCAGATGAGCTACTCGCCCAGATAGGCTTTACGGACCAATTCGTTTCCGAGCAACTCTTTCCCGGGGCCTTCGAGCACTACCGTACCAGTCTCCAGTACGTATCCGTAGTCGGCTATACTGAGGGCGGCTACGGCATTTTGTTCGATCAGAAGAATGGTGGCCCCTTCGGCGTTGACCTGCTTAATAGCCCTGAAAACCTCTTCCACCATGAGCGGTGCAAGTCCGAGCGAGGGCTCGTCGAGAAGAACCAGCTTCGGCCTGCTCATAAGAGCGCGGCCAAACGCCAGCATTTGCTGCTCTCCGCCGCTCAGCGTGGCAGCAAATTGGGTTCGCCTCTCCGAAAGCCTTGGAAAGATCGAAAACACCCACTCGACTCCTTGTTTGAGCTCGCCTGAAGATCGGTTATAAGCCCCAAGCTCCAGGTTTTCCATAACGGTCATGTTCCCAAATATGCGCCTTCCCTCAGGACTGACCGCAATGCCCCGCTGAATGATGCCATGTGTGCTCAGGCGGGTTATTTCGTCTTCGAAGAAATAGATTTCCCCCGAGCGGGGCCTGACAAGACCGACAATCGCCTTAAAGGTGGTCGTCTTTCCAGCGCCATTGGCCCCGATTAGGGAGACTATCCGGCCCTGCTCGATTTTGAGGCTGACCCCTCTTAACGCGTGTATCCCTCCGTAATAGAGGTTGAGGTTCTCAGCCCTTAGTATTATCATCTGGACCTCCGAGGTAAGCCCTGATAACCTCCGGGTTTTCCCTGATTTCCTCAGGCGAGCCCTCGGCGATCGAAAGGCCGTAGTCCATGACCTTGATTCGCTCGCAAATGTCCATCACGAACTTCATATCGTGTTCGATCAGCAAAATCGCTATCCCGCGCTTTTCACGCATAAGGCGGACAAAAGTGGCCAGCTCGATTTTTTCCATCGGGTTCATCCCTGCGACCGGTTCGTCCAGCAGGAGCAAATCAGGCCCGGTGGCAAGCGCCCTGGTTATTTCGAGCTTTCGCTGAAGGCCGTAAGGAAGGTTTTGAGCCTTTTCGGAAGCAAGGTCGCCAAGGCCTGCCTCTTGCAATAGTGAAACGGATTGCTCACGTATTCTTTTTTCTTCCCTTGCGTGTTTGGGCAGTCCGATCATTGGATACAAAAAACAGGAATCGATCGAAGAATGGAAGGAGACCATCACATTTTCAAGCACACTCATGTCACCGAACAGCCTAATATTCTGGAAAGTGCGGGCAATGCCCGCGGCGGCAATCTGCTGCGAAGGAAGCCGAGTGATATTTTTCCCTTTCCAGACTATATCGCCCCTGGTGGGTCTCAGACTACCGGTTATGGTGTTGAAAACAGTGGTTTTTCCGGCGCCGTTCGGACCTATCAGCCCCACGAGTTCACCTTCCTCGATGATGATGGAGAAGTCGCTTACCGCTTTCAGGCCCCCGAACTCCATCGTCACACGGCGCATTATCAAAAATGAATTCATCGCGGTTTGTTATTACCCGTCAATCGGGCAAACCCGGAGGCGAAAAAATCCCAACTAAGTTCCCCTCGCCCCATGATTCCCTTTCTAGCGAACAAAATCACCAGCATGAGAGCCAGGCTGAAGATAACCATCCGCATTCCGGGAATTCCGGGAATCGTGAAAGGTCCGATGTCCATAGGCTGTTCGACCATCCTTAGCGCCTCGCCGCCCCAAGTGAAAAGTACAGCCCCGATGATCGCGCCGCTCGTACTTCCCAGCCCCCCAACGACTATCATGATGAGCAGGTTGAAGGTGAGAACGAAAGTGAAAATGGCCGGCGAGATCGTTGTTATCAGGTGTGCAAGCAGTCCCCCGGCGACCCCTGAAAAAAACGCGCTTATCAGAAAGGCGAGCAAAAGGCGCCTAAACGGATCGACTCCCATAGCCCTTGCCGCTGTTTCGTCTTCCCGGATGGCTTTCATTGCCAGGCCGTAATTGCTGTTGATAAGCCTCTGTATGGCAATAACTGCCAAGACCGCTACACCCCAGGACCACCACAGGTTCGTATGGGGATAGAGGCCTTTGAGTCCAAGCGGTCCGTTGGTGACGCTTTGAGCCGCATTGCATAGCACCCGGACCACCTCTCCGAACCCAAGCGTTACCACTGCAAGATAATCACCCCTCACGCGCAGAACCGGAAAGCTGATAAGGCAGGCAAAAAGAGTCGCAACCACACCGGCCGCGAGAAGAGAGACCGGGAAAGGGACATGGATCACGTTGAGCGGCCAGATCAGCGGTTCGAGAATGAAATTGAGTTCCTTCTCCGCCGGGCTCATGGAGAGCAGAGCCGAAGTGTAGGCGCCTATGGCGATGAAACCGTTCGGGCCAAGGTGAAGAAGGCCGCAGACCCCGTTCACAAGATTATAGCTGACCGCAAGAGTTATGAATATCGCGATGTTGTTGAGTATTCTTATCTGATAGCCGGACCCGTAACGGCTGAAGAGCAAAAGAACACCGAACAGCGCAAAAAGCATGGCGACATTGATATAAAATTTCGATTTGACCCTCATGACCGATTCCCGAATCAGTGAACTACACGCTCACCCATGATACCTGTGGGCCTGACAAGCAGAACACCGATTAGAAGCAAAAAAGCGAAGGCGTCTCTATAATCGGCCAAATCGGGCAAAAGGGCCACGATCAGAATTTCGCAAAGTCCGAGCAAAAAACCTCCGATGATGGCGCCGACAATGTTTCCGATCCCGCCCAGCACAGCCGCAATGAACGCCTTAAAACCGGGGATGACGCCCATGAAGGGATTTATTTCCGGGTATTTCATCGCCCACATAATGCCGCCTGCGGCGGCGAGACTCGAGCCGAGCAAAAAAGTCAGGGCAATGATCCGATCCGGATTGATTCCCATGAGACGAGTGGCCTCGAAATCCCACGAGGCAGCGCGCATCGCCTTGCCCACCCTGGTTTTGTAAACGATATAAAGCAGGCCAAGGAGGAGCACGAGTGTCATGAGCGGGGTGTAAATCGTTAGCACCTGGATGTGGAGGTTACCAGTCCTGATCACATGGCTAAAAAAATCCGGCCTCGGAAATGGTTTTGCGACACCGCCGACAATCACCAGGGCAAGGTTTTCCATAAGAAAAGAGGCGCCGATAGCCGAAATAAGCAATGAAATACGTGGGGCTTGCCTTAAAGGCCTATAAGCAGCACGATCAAGCAAAATCCCGATTGCCCCGGTTGCAACGATCGCAAGCGGAAAAGCCAAAAACCAGGGGAGTGAGCAAAGCACGATCCCATATATCGCGGCATAGGCCGAGACCATCAACAGGTCGCCGTGGGCGAAATTGATCAGCCTCAAAATCCCGTAGACCATCGTATACCCGATGGCAATCAGGGCATAGAGACTCCCCAGCGAGACGCCGTTTATAAGCTGTTGAAATAAAATTGTACCACCCATCCCCGACCGCCTTCCAATTTTAGCTTAGGGCAAACCCTTCGAGCTTAGAGCAACCCCTTGAACTCAAGGCAGACATCTACAAAAGCAGCATAGCCTGAAACGGGTATTTATAAACTCTGGGGGCCCCGGGCGCAAGCTTTCTCAATGCGTTCGAGCAAATCACGCAGATCGCAGGGCTTGACGAGGTAATCAAATGCACCGAATTCCAATCCTTCACGGGCTGCGGTTTCCGACCCATGGCCCGTAAGAATGATGACGGGCATTTCCTGCTTCATCGCCTTGAAAGCCTTCAAGACCTCAATGCCATCCATATCTTCCATCTTGAAGTCGAGGACCGCAAGATCAAAATGTTCATTGCGCAGAATGTGGATAGCCTCGATCCCGGAGAGGGCTGTTTTGACCAGAAAATTGCGCTTGCATAGCCTTTTGGCCAGGATTGAAACATAGTTCTCCTCGTCATCGACAAGCAGGAGTTTTGTCCTGTTGCCAAGCGTCTTTTCCGAGTCTGAGGCGTCTCCAGTGCTCATATAACACCCTGCCGGCACCCGCCTTCAAGGCCGCCCATTTGATTTCTTTCCCGTTTCCGCTTCTTTTCCTTCGCCTCGAAAACCTTTGCACAGATGTCTTCTACGCCGCAAGGTTTCGAGATACAGTCGAAAGCCCCTGATTTCATTGCTTTCATGGCCATAGCAAAATCGGCGTAGCCGCTTAAAATAATAATCTCGACTTCCGGACGCTGGACCTTAATCCGCTGCAAAGTTTCAATCCCGTCCATTCCCGGCATTTTGACATCAAGGATCACGACGTCGATATTTGTTTCGTTCTCAAACACATCCAGGGCCTCGGGGCCACTGTGGGCTGCAAGAACATTAAATTTGCGCCTTCGAAGACGTCTTCCCAAAACTTCAGCGAAAGGCGCCTCATCATCGACTATCAATATTGTGGCATTATCCATCTTGAACTCATCGGCCGGCTATCCCGAGCACATCCCGCCGTGAATGGGGATACTTACGTGGAAAGTCGTACCGAGGCCAATCGAACTTTCCACTGTCAACTTTCCGCCAAGCTTCTTGATTATCCCATAACAGATCGACAGTCCCAGACCGGTGCCCTTTCCGACCGGCTTGGTCGTATAAAAGGGTTCGAACATGCGCGACATGACGCCCTCCGAAATTCCATGCCCCGTATCCGCAATGTCCACCACAACTTCATCCCCCTCCGTCCTGCTTCGGACCTCGAGCAACCCGCCTCCGGGCCCAATTGCGTCGATTGCGTTATTGATCAGATTCATAAAAACCTGCTGCAATTCCGACGGCGAGGCCCAAACGAGCGGAAGGTCGCTGTCAAGTTCCCTCTGTATCCGAATATTACTGAATTTTGAGCGCTCGTCGCAAAGGTTCAGTATCTCCTCAATTGTGTCGTTCACCTGGATTTCATGGTGAACCGGGTCCGTTTTGCGCGCAAAGCTGAGCAGCTTATGAGTAATCTCTTTGCACCGTCCCCCCTGAATTCCGATCTGTTTAAGCGAGCGTCTGAATTCATCCACGTTTTGGCTCTGCTCAAGCTCTTCTTCTTCGAGCAGATCCTCCATCCACCCGGCCTCCTCGACCATGATAGCGACAGGATTATTTATCTCGTGAGCTACTCCCGCTGCCAGTTCGCCGACAGAGGCCAGCTTACCCGCTTCTATCACCTGATCGTTCATAAGTTCCCTTTCCATGTCGGACTTCTTTATCCGCCGAACCATGTTCCGGGAGAGGAAAAGCGCGACCACCGTTATTGCCAGGCAGCCGGAGAAAAGGATGGCCAGACCAAGGAACTTTGCCCGGTAGAGACTGGCGAACGCGTCATCTTCGTCCTGATGATAGGCCAGCGTCCACTCGCCTGCCTTTAGCGGCATGAGGATGTAGATGATACTTCTGTTCCCGTTTTTTACTATGCCCGATACAACATTACTGCCAAACGCAATCCTTTTGACCGGGCCGCGAGACAGGATAGATTCGATGCTTCCGGGCGGCTTTGACTTTCCGGCCCACGGAGTTATTCCAAGCAGGGCCTTCATGTCGGGCACGAGTTCAGTTCTCGGGTGAGTCTGAAACTCCCCCACCCTGTTCACGATCAAAGCGGTCCCCGTCTCGCCGATGCGAATTCTTTCCACCAGCGAGTTGAACACCTCGAAATCCAGCGTTGCCCGCAAAAGCCAATCTTTCCCACCTGTCCTTTTCTTTATCGAGACGATAAAATGAGGTGTCCGGCGAATCCCCTCGAAAACATCCGACAGGTAATAATCCTTGCTTATCGATTCCCGAAACCACGGGGCCTTGGAATAGTCGGCCTCGGACAGTTTCAGATTGCCGGCATATGATATGAGCGTACCCGTCGAGTCCACTACACCCAGATCGACGAACACACCCGGATAAGCATTTTGGAGAATAAACAACCTTTTTTCGAGGAAAGCCTCGTTGGCCAGTTCATCCAAAGTGTAGGAATCGGCCAGGACCTTTATGTCAGAAAGTTTCTCGTCGAGAAAAGAATTTATACTTTGCTGATGTTTTCCAACCAGCTCTTGCAGATGCTCCATGACCTTTTCCCGATAGGAGGTCTCGAAATAGTAGCCCAGGAGACTTGCTATAAGGATCAGCGGTGTGAAAGAGACCACGATGATAATCATGGTCATATTCCTGATCAGAGCAGCGTAGTAATCCTTCATTATCTGCATAATATGCCCAGCAGTCTTTTCCTCGTTCAGTCCCGGCTTGCGAAGAGCGGCCACGAATTATAGAGTAGTCTTGGTCCCGCGCTGCTTCTCGGCCCTCTTCACGGCTTCCACAACATCGCCGATGTCGGCCGGTTTTCTCAGGTATTCGAATGCACCCAGGTTGCGGCCATAGTCTTCGTCGACTTTGGACCCATGGCCCGACAGGATTATAACCTCGATCTCCGGATGACTTTTTTTCAGGCGGCTCAATACCTCCAGCCCGCCCATTCCCGGCATTTTAAGGTCGAGCACAATAACATTTACGGAAACGTCATCCACTACCGCCAGAGCCTGTTCACCACTATTGGCTACATAAGTGGTAAATCCGCGCAACCGAAGCCGTTCCGCGAAAGTTTCGGCAAATTCGACCTCGTCATCGACGATAAGAATATCGACTCCCATTTTCGAGTAGGCCCCTTTGAGATAGAAATCACAAGTATGAGAAAATATCACTCCTGTTTTCGAGCAGGCCCATTGAGATAGTCGATTGACACGGAGATGAGGAGAGGGGGTGACGAGGGGACGGTTTTATCTCCGTGTCCGCGCGTCTCCGCATCATTCTTTGAATGTCTTTCCCCGAACGGGCGCAGCGCGGAAAAACAGGGCAAGTCCTCCAGACTGCGCCAGCCATTCATAGCGTATATCCAGGATGGAGGCCAACTCCTCGAACTGGCGCCATTTGCCGGATTCTGCAACGGCTTCCTGTAGCGTTTTTTCACCAGGCTCGCCGTCGAAATCAAAACTCAAAAAAGGCCGATCAATTTCCTGCTTTGTCGACAAAACAATCGAGCTTCCGGGACCCATACATGCGAAAAAGGCCTCCAAGGCCCTCGTCAAAGCCATTTGGAGATGGAAGGGGCTGGCAAAAAGCATAACCGGCCGGTCGCAGGGAACAGCGCTGAGTTCAACCTTCCGGAGCCGGGCAAAGCGAGCTGAAAGAGAAACTGTCAGGTCTGCGATTTCATTCAGATCGATATTGACGCAGGGATCGTCAACGCTGTGCGCGAAGCGATTGAAGGCGGCGGTGATCTCAACCCCTCGCCGCACCTGCTCCTCGATCCTTCTAATGGAGCGCTGGAACTTCTCACGATACGCAAAGGGGGTCTCTTTCAACAACTCGAGAAAGTCCGCCATCAGGCCATTTGATTCGTTAATGGTCGCCAAAACGTTTTTGATCTCATGAGTCACACCGGCGGCAATATTTCCGAAAAAAATAAGCTCGTTTGCTTCCATCCAAACTCACCTCGCACAACTTCTACTGGGGGCTGCACAATTATGCCACCCTACTGGTTCGAAAAGAGCACCTGCAAGCGGCCTGAACTATCGGGAGGACAATGGGCTGCGCCCCCGTTTAACCCACCGAATCTCCACTCATCCTGATATGGCTACAATCCCCTTCAGGTTTTCGCCCTGCCTTTTGATTCTCCGAGCTTTCGATGAGCCTCCCGCATCGCCTGCGTGAGTTTTTCGATATCAACGGGCTTTTCCAGGTATGCGCATGCCCCGAGTTCCAGGCAAAGCTTTGCCACATCTTCCGAACCTTGACCCGTAAGCACGATCACCTCGATATTCGGATGCTTCTCTTTTACCCGGCGCAAGACTTCCAGGCCGTCTATACCCGGCATCTTGAGGTCCAGGATCATAACATCGGGTTCATCTTCTTCGACAATCGAGAGGGCCTCCTCTCCGCCATAAACCGCGGCGGAAGAATAATCCCTCATCTGGAGACGTTCGGAAAGGGCTTCGACAAACTCTCTTTCGTCATCCACCAGCAAGACCTTGGAAGGCAATGGGACCTCGAAGTCGAATTTGCGGTAGACATCGCTTTGATAGTATCCCGGCCCCACTTTCGCCTCCACCCCTCTCACACCGGGAATCGACGCCGCAAGCTTTTTGAGTTCTTCCTGTAACGAGCCGAGCATAAGCACATGTTTGTTGATCTCGATGACAACAACGCCGTCTTTTGCCGTGACCGACACATCATGACCGTTTGCGGCCAGCCTGAGATTAACCTCGGCGGCGAGTGAAAAGTCGCCAACCGCCCTGAGAGAATCCTCCGACACCATGAGGACACTGCTCTTCAGATTGTCGCATATAAGCCGTATGGCATCCTGTTGAGCCACTCTATTCATCGGGATGACTATGTCGTAGAGTTCAGGCGCCCAAGGGTCTTTGCACCCGAACAGATCTTCGACCCGGACAACCACAGACTCATCATCCTTATGAATTCTTTTGGTCGCATCTTTTTGTGAAATCTTCTCCACACCGCTGGCCAGATCCGACCGGTATCCAATGTCAGCTATGATGCAGACATTCAGTACATGAGATATTGTTCTCGGGACCATAAGACCGCAGAAGCCACACAGGAGGAGATCGTCTTCTTTCAGGCAATCGGCAAGGACCTGTCTAAAATAAGCGAGACTGCGTTCCTTTTCATGAGTGAATTTATCGAAAATAGACGTTTTCCCTCTGAGGGCCTTCCTTATTTTGTTCTCTTCGACATTGAACCGTTTGACTGTCGCAGCCACCAGAGCGTTATCGTCGAGATACCTGTAGCCCGTTTTTTCTATAACTCCGCGCACGACTTGCTCGGCCCCACAATATGAACCATAGAATACGTTAATGACCGGCATGATAGCTTAATTCCTTTTTTCCGAGAGGCGGTGCATCATCGACAGGCCGGGTCCAAAGGAGCGGACAGTTTTCCAGGCACTTGGCCTTCCTGCCGACGTGTATTCCCTCGACGGCAACGTAGACCGTCGAGTAAATATTGTTCTCGCCGATCTTTTCCAACAGGTGCGTGCGTGTCATTACTCCAAGCACCTTTTCATTGAGCCCTGCAAAGGATACTCCATAGCCGGAGCTTCTCACCCGGTCCACGATAAGCGAGAGCATTTCCTCCCCGGAAGCATCCATATCGTTTATGCCGTTACAGACAATCAAAATGTGTCTGAGTTCAGGCATTGTTCGAATTCTCTCCGAAACCTTCTCTTCCAGATAGGTCGCATTGGCATAAAACAGCGCGCCGTCGAAGCGAATCATCGCTATATGCCGGCACTCCTTGAGACCGTAATCCCGGGCACTTTGAAAGGATTTATCCGCATGCATCGACAGGGTAGTCACCTTCGGGCGCATGCTCTTGTAAAGAAATACCCCGAGAGAGAGCAATACGCCGAGCATGATACCCCTGTCCAGATGAGGGGCTGTAATGAGGGTCGCCACGAAAGTTATGACTGCCAACAGTCCATCGTACCATTGAGCCTTCCAGGCGTGAACGAAACCCGAGACGTTTATCAGGCCGATGACCGCCATCATGATTACAGCGGCCAGAACCGACTGCGGCAGGTAGTAGAGAAGCGGCGTAAAAAAGAGAAGCACTATTGCGACAGTAACGCTGGTAAATATACTCGATAGACCGGTTACAGCACCCGCCTGAATATTTACGGCCGACCTGGAGAAAGAGCCGGATACGGGAAAACTCTTTCCGAATGAGCCGATGATATTGGCAAGACCCTGGCCGATGAGTTCCTGATTCGGGTCGAGCCTCTGTCCTGTTTTAGCGGCCATCGCCTTGGCGATCGATATTGCCTCCATAAACCCGAGGAGTGAGATAATAGCCGCTGTGGGAAGCAGCTTGAGCAGGATACTCAGATCAAATGCCTGAAATCCGAAACCGGGTATCCCGCGCGGAACATCCCCTATGACGCTGCCTCCGCCCATAAGCATAACTTCGTTCTTGTCGACCGCAGAGTTACCGATCCTTATTCTCCAGACGGGGCCGTCTCTTTTGGCCGCACCGTCACGTTTGTCAACGGGCAAGTAGATCTTTTTGCCCTGATCGTCCGTGACGGCCGTGAGGAGATAATGTCTAATCTCCGAGCGCGTTTGGCGCATCGTCTGACCAAGCTCGGAGATTCTTAAATCGACCAGGTCGCATTCATGTTTTATCTGCAGGGTCTCTTTGGACCGGCCGCCGTATTTTTCCTCGGCATCCGCCAGGCTTGGAGTGAGTTCCGCCCGAGTCTTCGCCAACTCCCTGGACTCGTTTTGGGCCGTGTTGAATTGAGAAATAAAGTCTCGGCATTGATCGCAGGCTATCATCTCAACCGGGACCCGAATGTTCTTTTCGTAACCTGTTGCCCAGGAGATCACGGTCGTCACGACCACTGCGACAAGGACGTAAGGGATGCGCCGGTCGATCCGCCTGAGCCCGTACATGATCACAAAAGCACATACTCCCAGCGCCAGGGTCGGCCAATGCGTATATTCAAGCGCGGCTCTTATCACCCGGTAAATTGTTTCATAATGGTGCTGGCCCTCGTCCACATTGACGTTGAACATCTTGGAGAGTTGGGACGTAGCGATGATAATTGCACCGGCGCTGGTAAATCCGTTTACTACCGGATGGGAAAGAAAATTGACAACCAGTCCAAGCCGGAGGACTCCCAGAGTCAGCTGAAAAACCCCCACGACAAGTGCAAGCAGGATTGCATAGGCTATGAAACCATCGCTTCCTGCCGTGGCATAGGGCGACAGGGCTGCCGAAGTCATGAGGGACACGATCGCCACCGGGCCTGTTGCGAGCTGGCGGCTCGATCCGAACAAAGCGCCTATCAGCGGCGGGAGAAACGAGGCATAAAGTCCATAGTGTACCGGCATTCCGGCGAGCTGCGCGTAAGCCATCGATTGCGGAATCAAAACAAGGGCCACAGTCACTCCGGAGACAAGGTCCAGTTTGAGCGAGGACAGAGTCGAAAGCTTGAGCCAATCAATAAATGGAAAAACTTTTCGAAGCATAGATAGATTCCCGTGCTGTGTCTGACCGATCAAGTCCGGACGCATGCAAAAAGGATTGGCAAAGTCCTCAGCCTTTTGCAGAAATAGAACCGATTTTCCGGATCAAATCGTCAATGTTTACCGGCTTGACAAGACAATCTCCGCATGCCGGATCGATTTCCTTCGCACCAGCTCCAGTCAGGAAGATGACTGAAATATCCGGGTGTTTCAACCTGATGCGTTCAAAAATTTCCTTTCCGCCAAGACCCGGCATCATCAAGTCCAGCAGCACTACCTGCGGGGGATCGCTTTCTATCATCCGCAAGGCCTCCTCTCCTCCAAAGGAGGTTGTGGCGCAGATCCCCCTCATATTGAGCCTTTCGGCAAGGGTTGATGCGAATTCCTCTTCATCATCGACAAGGAGCACCCTGATTTCTTTCATCCGAAATTACCCCTTCTTCAAGCACCTCGGAGGTTTTAGGCAGAAGAACCGTCATAGTGGTGCCAACGCCTTCCTTGCTCTTCACTTCAATCTGCCCGCCAAGCCTTTTAACGATGCCGTAGGTAATAAAAAGGCCCAGCCCTGTGCCATGCCCCTTCTTTTTGGTGGAAAAAAAAGGTTCGTAAAAGCGTTCCAACGTCTCCTCCGACATCCCGCAGCCATTATCCTCGACTGAAATCGAAACAACCTCGCCCAGATCGGAGGTTGAAAGCGTAACGGTCCCACCATCCTCCACTGCCGCGAAGGCATTGCTGAGCAAGTTGATAAACACCTGCTGAAGCTGGCCACGGTCCGAAGCAATCGCAGGAATATTGTCAGCAAGGTGAAGTCGAAAATCGAGATTTCGGTAGCCTGCATCCTTTTCGACAAAACCTGCCGTTTCGCGAACCACCTCGTTTATATCCAGATTCTCGATATGAGGCTCCATCCTGCGCGCGAAGCCGAGCAGCCGGTGCGTAATTGTGCGGCAACGCTCCACTGAATTGAGAACAGCCTGGGTCAAGGCAAGGAATTTATCCTTTTCCTTAAACTCACTCCCCAACTCGAGCAGGTCCTTCATAAGGCCGGCTTTCTCGTTTATGATCGCCATCGGATTGTTTATTTCATGAGCTACCCCAGCCGCAAGCCTGCCGATGGACGATAGTTTGTGGCTGTGTTCGATCTCCCGAAAGGCGGCTTCACGCCTCTCGTCGTTTTCCTGGAGCCTTCCTATCAAAAAGTCGGTCAGCTTGAATACGACGAGCAGGATTAGCAGCACGCCCGCAACAAAAACATAAAATATGCTGCTCTCAAGCGTGTACCAGGACCTGAAAAGTTCACCTCTCGGCCTTATTACCATCAGTGCGAACGGTGCGGTCTGAAAATAGGAGTATGCCATCAGGACTTCGCGGCCAAGCGAGTCCGTTGTCTCTACAACGCTGGCCTCGCTTGAAAAAGGAGGAAGCCCAAGCGGGAAACGATCCAGCACCCCTCCATAACTTTTTGTCGCGGTCTGTAGCGTACCGGCCTTGTTTACAAGAAATCCATCGCTCTTTTCATCCAAGCCCATCGCTACTATAATTTCGTCTATTCTCTTTGTATCGATCGTGGCCCTCAGGACCCAGGATTTTCCGCCCTCAATTCCACGCTGCACGGCCACTATGATATGCGGAAACCTGCGGAAGCCCATGAAGACATCGCTCGTGTAGGTGCCCCGTGCCCCGACCTCACTGAACCATGGCTGGCCGGCATAGTCGCGGCCCTTGAGTTCGTAAGGCCCGACATAGCTGACTTGCTCGCCGTCGGCATCTATCAGCCCAAGATCCACAAATCCCCCAAACTCCTGCTTCATAACGTGAAAAATGCGGTTCAGGTTTGCCTCATCGGCAAGTTCTTCAAAAGAATGTTCGGATGCGACAAAACTCAAGGCAGAAAGCCTTTCGGCAAGGAATAGCTCAATGGAGCGCTTGCTCTTGTTAACCATGACGAGCATCGGCTTTACGATTTCCCCCCTGAGCGTTTTCCGGTACTGATGCAAATTTATCACCGCCATTGAGAAAAGCGGGATTACCGTAACTGCGATCGTCAGGACGATAATGCGTTTTCGCAGGAGCCGATAAATTTCAGGAGACCCTCCGGCTTGCGGAAAATCTAGGAAACTCAATTTCTTGAGAAATCCCGGGATAGACATCTCAAACCTTCCGCTTTTCAAAGAGTATGTCTCCGGATCTGAGGGCGCCCGTCCGAAGCCGGCTGAGAGCAACCTCTGCCGGCCCAACAACAGAGTGAATTACCACCACGTTCTTCCAGCCAAGATACTGTAGGTAATCCTTCTCGATCCCTCCGCATAAAACCGTATGCACATTTTCGGAGGTTATCACCCGGCAGAGCCCCTCCGCCGATGGACGCGCAAGCACCAGGTCTTTTCTCCCGGCGGGTTTTCCATCCTTATCCAGCGATACAATCGATAGCTCCATGGAAAAGTCGAATCTAGGAGCAACATCGTTTCCTTCGAGCACAAGCAGCACTTTTTTCATTCCCTGGACCCTATTTCACTCTCTGGACCCTCGGAAGCAATCCGGTAATGCTTCATTTTGCGCCATAGAGTGCTTCGCCCCCATCCCAGTAGCCGGGCAGCCGTGCTGCGGCGGCCATTTGTCTTCAGGAGCGCATCCATTATCATTTTGCGTTCGACCGCGGACCAGTCCAAACTTGCCGGTCCGTCGGCCTTATCTGAAGGAACTTGTAAAATCGAGACCTTTGAGTCAGGGGAATTTGAGATAGCAGATGTTGCGTTAGGGGATGTTGAACCAGGGGATTTGGAGATTGGTGATTTCGAGATTGAGGATGTCGAGATAGGGGATGTTGCGTCGAGCACGGCAGAATCTTCGGTCAAATAGGCCGGAAGATCGCGAAGCTCGATTTTATCGGCGCGGCACAGACTGACTGCATATTCAACTATATGTCTCAATTCGAGTACATTTCCCGGATAGCCGTATTCAAGGAGCTTTTCCAGGCAGGCATCTGAAAAGCCCGAGACAGCCTTATTCAATAGCTGAGCGTGGCTGTGAAGGAAATGATCCAAAAGTAGCCTCAGGTCCTCCCCGCGTTGATTGAGTGGTGGCAACTGAAGACTGACAGCGTTTAATCTGAAATAGAGTTCGCTGCGAAACGTCCCCTCTTGAACCATTTGCCCAAGGTCCCTGCTGGTCGCCGCTATTATTCTCACATCGGCAGGAAAGCTTTTCGAACTGCCCAGCGGATAAATGATTTTTTCATCCAGCAGGTTGAGAAGTCTGGTTTGAAGCGAGGGAGCCAGTTCACCGATTTCAGCGATATAGATGGTCCCGTTCTGTGCAAGCCGGAATTTCCCGGGTTTCTTTACGGCCCCGGGGAAGGCATCCTTCTCAACTCCGAACAATTCGGATTCGGCAAGGAACTCGGGCAAGACGCCACAGTGGAAAGTAACGAAAGGCTTATCTGCCCGCAAAGATGCGCGATGAAGCTCTTCGGCAAGGAGATCTTTGCCTGTGCCGATCTGGCCCGTAATTAGAACGGGTGTCTCCAACTGTGCTACATCGGGCAGAAACTGAAAGATCTTTTCCATCTCGGGGCTGCGGCCGACAATGCGGCCGAAGCTGAAGGGATTCATCCGAGCCGGGTCTAGGCGGTGGATTTGCCGAAGATCCTCCAGCGTCTCGATGTAGGCTGTAATCTGCCCGGACTCGTCCATCAGGGAAGCGAAAGTAACGTGCACGGGGATCTTCTCATTCTGCTGGTTTATTATGTCGCCCTCCAGCACGCAGCTTTCCGATTCCTTCATTCTGCCAACCGGACAGTTCTCGAAGCAGTTGTTTACCCGCAGGACGTGCGAGCATGGAAGTCCTACGCACTCAGCTCTGGAAAAACCGGTAAGGACCTCGATCGCCTTGTTCATAAAGACAATTCTGCGATCCTTGCCGAGGAGGCAAACCCCGATCGGGATCTTGTCAAGAACGGGAATAAGGTTTATCGATATGTCGCGCATTTACAGCTCTTGGTGGGAAATATTTCAATGTGCGGTTTCAAATATGTTGCAACGTGCAACACCGTGTTCAATTTGGTCCCGAGAGCGCGGATCATACGCCGGTGTAGCGTCTGAAGATTAAAACCGCCAGACCGACAAGTCAATAAAAAACGTTTCATTTGGATTCAAAATGACACACCCGTCTCCAGAGTTTTAGTTTCCACTTTTGAGTTCGGGCAACCCGAAACCGCAGTTCGAAAGGTCTGTCGCAATGGCCGAATCCCCCCTCCCGCCCCACTGGAAGCAAGCGAGGTGATTGGCTGGAACATGCTCCTTTTACAAAAGAGAGGTGCTCGGTATGGAAAATAAATGTCCATTTTGCAGGGTTGCGGAGAGGGTGATGGAAAATCAGCTCACTTTTGCCGTATATGATATCACCCCGGTAAGTAGAGGCCATCTCCTGATAATTCCCAAAAGGCATTACTCAAGTTATTTCGAATCAACAAAAGATGAGATCGACGCTATTTTCGAACTGCTCGTGCGGGGCAAGGAACTGCTCGACGCCCAGTACAATCCGGACGGCTACAACGTGGGCGTAAATGTCGGTATTGCGTCGGGTCAATCAGTCATGCACCTCCATGTGCATTTGATCCCACGGTTCTTCGGCGATGCAGAAAAACCTATCTACGGCGTGCGCGGTGTTATCCCGGCCAGGCGGAAATATCCACGGGGGGATTGAGGGATTGAATGAGAATATATTTTTTGGGAGACATCCACGGAAACGAATACGCCCTGGAAGCATGCATCAAACATTCTCAAGGCATTAAACCCGACCGGATTTACTGTCTCGGAGACCTGGTGGGCTGGCTGCCTTTTGGAGACCGCACATTGTCTCGCATGAGGTGTTTGGGATTTCCAACCGTTGCCGGAAACCATGATCTCCTGGTGGCAGGCGTCATTAAAGATTTCCCCGAGCAGTTGGACCGCATGCAGGCCACAGCCTATAACGCCGGACTGCTTTCAACAGTTCCCGGAGCCGTCGATTACTTATCAAGCCTGCCGCTCACAATCGAAAAAGAGAACTTTGTCGTTGTGCACCACAGCCCTTTTCATCTCCCCTCCAAAGGAGAGCCTCTTACGATCAAGTGCTTCGAGTATCTCACTCAAACCGTTCTGGAGTCATGCCTCCAATCATGGAGCGTTTACCCAAAGCAGATCATTTTCAGCGGACACGATCATGTTCCGGCAGTTTATGAATTAACCGGAGCCCATGCCTTAGCCTTTCCGGAGCATCTAAGAATCTACCGCCCCACGGCCGGCCAGGAGCTTACCATCCGGCTCAAGCCCAACTCCAGATACTGGGTGAAAGCGGGCAGCGTGGGCGGGCCTTATCGCGACGGGGCGGCCGCAGCAAACGCCGTTTTGTATGACACCGTTGGAGAAACGATCACTTTATTCAGTTTGCCCTTCCCGACCGAGCGCCTCTATCGCGAACTCGGCTCTCATTTTTTTGCCCCGACCTTGCCGACGATTCGAAATTATATGGCCCTTCTTGCACCTGCGCCCCCTGTCGCGCGAACCCCGGAGGTTTAGCTCTCCATGACGCCAGCTACTGACGGTTGACGCAAACCTTGGCCTCAACCAGGACTCAGGATTCCGGCAAAACCCGATTCAGGAGACGACCCACACGGTCCTGTCCTTTGCCATGTGGATTACCCGGTTGCTCACTCGCCCCATGACGATTTCCTCGACTTTGGAAAGGCCTCTTCTTCCGACGACGATCGTATCGTATTCACCCCTTTCCGCCTCTTCTATTATCGCATGGGCGGGATTGGTTGCATGCGATACGATCTTCTGATTAATTGCGGACGGGCCCACTCCCTTGGAAACCAGGGCGGCCCTGGCGCTGTCAAAAGATGGTTCCAGCAGTTTCGAGGCTTGATCCAACTCGTGGTCGATTCTTTCAATGGCTGCGTTATCGCCTTCAGAGGAGAAGACTTCGCGCACGAATTTCCTGAAACCATGGAACTCCCTTACGGCATGGAAGAGTGTGATTTTGAGAACTTTCGAAGGGTCGACGACTTCGCAGAGATGGTTCAATGCAACCCTCGCCCCCTCGGAACCATCCAGGCACATGAGGACCTTCAGCCTCCCCGGCTTGCCGGCCACGATCCAAATGGGGATAGATACAAGCCCTGTGATCTTGTCGGCGACAGAGCCGAGCATGAAATCTTTGAGATCGCTCAGGCCTCTTCGCCCGACCACCAGCGCCTTGTAGCCTTTTTCAGATTCGGCGGCGATATCACGGGCAATTCCGACTTTCCGTTCCTCGATCCTAACCGTAACCGCGTCATCGGGGAAACCCGCATCGAGCAGAGTGTTTTTCGCTTCTCCCATGAACGCGTGGATTGCCGTGTCCAGCTTTTTCTCCCAGGCCTCTATGTTTACAATCCTGTAATGGTATGCGGGGATTTTTTGTTCGAGGTCTATAAATGACTCAGGGACCCTTATAAACACGTGGAACAAGACCACTTCGAACCTGTTTGGATCCAGGACCGAAGAAATATACCTTATCGTATGAAGGGAATCCTGGGACCCATCGCATGCCACAAGTATTTTGTCACGCATTGAACTGTTCATCTGGTTTCCTTAAGACAGAACCACCGAGAAAATATCCGAAAGCAGTTTGCTCCGGTGCTGCTGACATGAAGCGTCGTTGAACATGACCATATCAAGCTGCCGAGTATGAATGGTCAGGTATCCCAGAATCCTGAGCTTTTCTTTCATCACCTCTTCATCGTAGCCTTCCAGGCGCGCTATCACGCCATCACCCCTTATTTGGCTCAAGAATTCGAACTCTTCGAGAATACCTCCGACGAAGCGCGCGCGACGCACTCGCCTGCCCCGGTCGGCGGCGCCTCCCTTAAAGCTGAAACTGATATAGTTCTCGTTAGCCCTTTCCCCGACAACGGCCTCGATGCTCAAGAAATGAAAGCCGAAGCGGGAGCTTAGGCTACAAAAATTCTTCGATATCATAAAATAGTTACGATCTGCATAGTGGGAAGGCATGGAAGGATCGAGCGCCGGATTGGAACTAGCCTCCAGGAGTATTGACATAAAACCCCTGGAATCCACGGGCGGAGGCCCTTCCCACGGCACTGCGACAATCCCTTCCCAGACTGCGAGCATAGGGATCGAGACAATATTGTCCAGGTTCACGAATTTGCCGGGCACGTCCTCCCTGAACCCGTCATCGAGGTTGAGTATCCACCACTGCATCGGGACCCGGCATACCAACTGCTTACTTGCTCTCTGGGAGAAACAGTGATCTCTTCCGAAGCTGAACATTTCTACGACAGACTTCTCGTGGCAGAACCTGATCATATCGTGAAAAGTCCGGCACTCCGAAGGTTTGAAATTCGATGCCTCGGGATCCAGCAGATGGAGGGGAACGATATTTTCGGACACCCTCTTCAAAATGTCCAAAACAGGAGAGCCGTCCATGAGACTTTTGGAATCCCTTCGATTTCGGAGCAATGGTTCGATTTTTCCCCTGCACACTTTGAGGCCGTCCGCATCGACGGTAACCGGCTGACCGTTACTGAGCAGATCGGTTGCGCCTTCCAGTCCCATAATGGCCGGCACGCCGAATTCCCTGGCCACATTGGCGAGATGCCCGGCCGCAGTTCCCTGCTCGGCGACAAGGGCTGAGGCGCGGCCGAGCAAAGCGGCCCACCTGGGCAGCGCCTGCTTTACGACCAGAACTGCTCCGACGGGCAAAAGGAGGGCTTCACTTTCTTTCACTGCCACGAAAACGGGGCCGTACCCTGCTCCCGGACTTGCCGTCACACCGCCCGAAACGATTACTTCACAAGCCGGGACATCGTATTGCTTCCTCTGCCACGGGGCGATGCGCCTGAGGGGGCGGCACTGAAGTACTGCAATTTGCCCCTTGTCATCGAGTGCCCATTCGACATCCTGGGCGGCCCCGTAATGATCTTCAATTCGCAGCGCAATGCGCGCCAACTCCAGCGCGGTTTGATCGGAGATGGAAGCCCGGGAACCCTCATCGCCGACAACCTCAATTCTGCAAACACCTTCGTCGGGGTAGCACACAAATTTCTGCCGCTTTTCCCCGATGTGTCTTTCCATGATTCTGGGCGGATGATTTCTGGAGACCACAAAAAGATCGGCCGCCGCGCTGCCGTCCACCACTGACTTGGGCAAGCCAAAGACCGAGTGAATAAAAATCCCCTCACCCTCAGTACCGATGGGATTCCTGGAATAAATCACCCCGCCCGCGACCGCGTTCACCATGGACATGCACCCCACGCACATGTCGACGTCCTCATCGCGGATTCCCCTGTTCAACCGGTAGATGATCGCCTGGAGACTATACTTGCTTGCCGCTATTTCCCTATAGGCGTCCATGAGGCACTCGGCGCTGACGTTTAATTCGGAACGGTATTGCCCCGCAAAACCCGCTTGCCCGGAATCTTCACAAAGGGCGCTGCTGCGGAGCGAGACTTTCACCCCCTCCCCTTCTTTTTTTTCAAGTTCTGCATATGCGCTTGTAATGGCCTTTTCCACTTCGCTCGGCATGGCGGCCCGGATGATTTTCTGTTGGAGTTGCGCGTCAGCACGGTCTGCACCCACCGACCCCCACGCCCAGGCCAGGCCGGTTCGCGGCTTGCGACCCATAGCGGCAAATTCATCAGACTAACTATACCCCTATCAACACGAGTTGACAACACGAGTTGATAGGGGTATAGTACGGCCAGTTCGCTTCATGGAGTGAGTGGTAGCACTCCTCCAGCGGCGGCAGGATGGAAGGGACGGGGCCGGGTGCGCTGGTTGCGGTCACAGCGAAGAACACACTATGCGGCTTGAATGTGCACCAGGGGTCGCTGCGCAGTGACGTAAGTCAAGTGCGAAGAGTCGCGCTGGGGATGCGTGGAGATCGTGGTCGATGCCGACTACTCAAAGTCTGCAATCGGATGTCAGGCACGGAGCCGAACCTGAGCAATGGGCCAGGAGGCGTGCAAACGACCGGGTGACGGGACGGAACCATCCGCCGGATGTGTTGCGGCAAAACGCTTGCAAGAGGCGGGCGGCTGTGTTAGTGTATGCAAAGCGGTTTGCAGCAAAACGGTTTGCATCAGTCGATGGGGCATTGATTCAAGCATAGGCATGTGGCGAGTCTGGCCGGCGTTGGCAAGACGACTGACTGTGTCGCATGCCCTGAGCGGCAAGCGCCACGTCGCTCCTGCTACTCTGCTTCTGAATCCTTACCGCCGTAAGCCAGCTCGGCTACCATCCCAATGCCGCGGCCCGCAGCCTCTCATCTCGCCGCACAATGACGG
>CAWGZP010000136.1:0-3297 GCA_963826655.1 uncultured delta proteobacterium | reverse complement strand
TTGCCGTGTTAATAGGTATGGCGAATCCTATTCCCTGACCGTCAGGGATGATGGCGGTGTTTACCCCTATTACTTCCCCTTTCATATTGAAAAGGGGGCCACCCGAGTTGCCGGGGTTGATCGAAGCATCTGTCTGGATAAAATCATCATACGGGCCGGCGCCGATCACACGCCCTTTAGCGCTGACAATTCCTGAGGTGACGGTTTGGCTCAGCCCGAAAGGATTTCCAATGGCGAGCACCCAATCGCCGACTTTCATTTGATCGGAGTCGCCGATGCTCGCCGCGGATAGACTTTCCCCTGCATCGATCTTGAGTATCGCAATGTCCGTCTTAGGGTCTCTGCCGACGATCTGCGCTTTGAATTCTCCCTTATCGGCCAGGGTGACTGCCAGTTCTTTGGCGCCTTCCACCACATGGTTGTTGGTAAGTATGTAGCCGTCTTTGGAAATGATTACGCCCGATCCCGCTCCCTGAACGGTTCGATCTTGCGGGAACCCGGGATGATTGGAAAAATCTCCAAACGGAACCGACGGTATCTGCATCTCGCCAAAGCCGGTCTTCTCAACTTTGGTTACTTTGACATTGACAACCGAGGGGGTGCACTTCTCAGCCAGAGCAGTAAAAGGGCTGCTGATCACTGGCTGCTCCGGGCCACTCTGGGAGTGAATGGCGCCCGGTTCGGCGGCAGCCCTGCCAATTCCGTCAAACATTCCGGATACGGAAAGGCCGGCCAAAGCACATGCCAAGGCCACTCCCATGATTGTTTTTATCCCAAAGCGTTTCTTAAATGAGTAACCGATTCTTTCAAACATCTCTGTTCCTCCCTTTTGCTAAATAGAGGCTATTTATGACTGGCTTCACCACATTGCTAAGGGAATATATAAACAGGGAAAGTTAAAGGGAGATTAAATATGGATTAGAAGATTCTAATGGGGAGGTCTTCAAGCGGTAGCGAGTAGCTGGAAGCGGGGATTAAAAGCTTCTCTTCGCTGGATCGTGACCTAATCGGTGATAGGGATCAGAGCTTTGAAGCTGCTTCCCCGGCCAGGGGCGCTATCTACACTGATAGTTCCGCCGTGAGCTGCAGCAATCGATTGAGCGATAGGCAGCCCGAGACCGGTTCCCCGTTCTGCCAGGGGGCCGGCTTCGGAAGTGCGATAAAAGGCCTGGAAAATATTTTCTTGCTCTTCAATGGGAACCCCTATCCCGGTATCTGAAACGAGAATTGATGCCCATTTGCCCTCGCGCTGCAACTCGAGGGTCACACGGCCTCCCGCCCCGGTGTATTTTATCGCGTTGTCCACGAGGTTGAATGTCATGCGCCGCAGACGCTCGTGATCACCCCGAACGCAAAGCGATTCTATTGAACCGAGCCGAAGTTCTATGCAATGGGAGTCCGCCAGTGGCTTGAGCCGTAGGTAGACCTCTTCGAGCACCTGTCCCAAACCTACCTCCTGTTGGTCCATTCTCAGTACCCCTGCTTCCGCGCGAGCCAGAAGCAGCAGTCCTTCCACCAGGTGAGCGATTCTGTCTACCTCTTCCAGGGCACTCTCCAGGGTTGCCCGGTATTCCTCCGGTGTTCTTGCCGAACGCAGAACAAGCTCCATTTCACCTTTCAAAATGGTGAGGGGAGTCTGGAGTTCGTGAGAAGCATCGGCACTGAACCGGCGGATCTGACTGAATGCAGTATCCAGGCGGCTGAGCATCTGGTTCAAAGTCTTGGCCAGATTGTCCAGTTCATCGCCTGTTCCAGTCTCATTCACACGTTGACTAAGGTCTTCGGCGCTTATCCGGCGGGCAGCGGCAGTCATCCGGTCCACAGGCTTCAATGCCCGATGAGCCAGAAGCCATCCGCCGGATGCAGCCAGTATCAGGCCGAGGGGGAGTACCCCTGCCATGATCAAAAGGAACCGAAGACGGGTCTCGTCGACGCTCTTAAGAGACATTCCGACCTGGAGCAGGTTGATCACCCTGCTGGATTCCATTACGGGCATGGTCAGTACCCGCACCGGATACTCTCCGAGACCCTCCACTGTTTCAAAAGAAGATAGACCTCTCAATGCGTTTGCGAGCGCTTCCCTGCTTAGAGGCAACTTCCTGGTGGAAGGCAAAGACCTGATTTCGTCACGGTTGCCCGATGGATCACGCATCTGAAAATATTCGTCCCATGGCGAAAAACCGAAAAAACGACGGAAAGCGTGATCGATTTCAGAAGGCAGAAGTGTCGCCGACCTGCTCAGGTCCCGTTCGATCAATGCGCTGGCAACACTATGGAGTGCGCTGTCCATCTCGTGGGAAAGGCTGTACGACAGAAGCCCCAATGCTGCCCCTCCCACAATGAGAAGAGTAACGGTCAAAAGGCTCGTATACCAAAGGGTGAGACGTGTCCGGATGGACTTAATATGCAAGGATCACTCCTCTTTTAATACATAGCCTACGCCGCGAACCGTGTGAATGAGTTTATGCTCGCCATCCGAGTCGATCTTCCTGCGAAGGTAGTTCACGTATACGTCGATGATGTTGGTCATCGAGTCGAAGTTGTAGTCCCAAACATGGTCGGAGATCATGGTCCTGGTGAGCACCCGCCCGGGATTTCGCATGAAATAATAAAGCAGAGCATACTCCTTTGTGGTCAAGTCAATTTTCTTGGCTCCCCGGAGGACCACCCGGCGAGCGGGGTCGAGAGTGAGATCGGCAAACTGAAGCACTGGAAGTCCTGCCTCGGTTTTCCGTCTGAGCAGCGCCCGAATCCTGGCGACAAGCTCCTGAAATGCGAATGGCTTGGTCAGATAGTCGTCGGCGCCCGCATCCAGGCCCAGGACCTTGTCTTCAATGTTTGCTCTTACGGTGAGCAGCAGCACCGGTGTTGACACTCTTCCCTTGCGCAACTCATGCAGAACGCTCATGCCGTCCATTCCCGGCAGATGAATATCGAGAACTATCAGATCGTGTACCTGATCCATGGCCATTTGAAGGCCGGTCTTTCCGTCAAATGCCACATCGACGGCGTAGCCTTCTTCTTTCAGACCTTTACTGATAAAGCTGGATACCTTTTTTTCATCTTCCACAACCAGGAGCCGCATCGTTTTTCCACACTCAAAAAGTCTATGATCCAAGAAATCTCAAGCATTCTATAACCGATTGGAGTTTCAGGAATCCTGAGTCCTGCCGGCCAGGACCCACAATGTACATTAATTTCCTTTGGGGGGTTCCGAGAGAGTCCAAGATCCACATCCCTCGAATTTATCTTAACAGATTCCTCTATAATCACATAGGCTTACTGGTAAACATGCAG
>CAWGZP010000135.1:0-18743 GCA_963826655.1 uncultured delta proteobacterium | reverse complement strand
CCCCCTATGAAGGCGCTATGATGTCCGGCGCCGAGGCGCTCGAAAAATGCGCAATGACCCCACTGCGGTTGGAAGCGGGGGAAGGGCTGGCGCTGGTGAACGGCACCCAGATGTCGACGGCGATCGGAGGGCTTGCCGTATATGACGCCGGAGGGCTTGCCAAACTGAGCGACATTGCCGCTGCCATGAGCCTCGAAGTACTTCTGGGCTCCCGCGTCGGATTCGATCCGCGCACCCACCAGGTGCGCCCTCATTGCGGTCAGGCAGCCGCAGCGCGGAACATGCGCGTCATCACGCAAAACAGCGATATCATATCATCGCACAAAGATTGCGGGCGAGTCCAGGACGCTTACACGCTAAGGTGCTCTCCCCAGGTTCACGGGGCAAGCAAAGAGGCAATCGCTTATGCCGAAAAGATCCTGGAAACCGAGATGAACTCTTCAACCGATAACCCCCTTATCTTTGCCGATTCCGAAGAATTTCTGCCCGGAGGCAACTTCCACGGCCAGCCGGTCGGGCTTGCGCTGGATTTTCTTGCAATTTCCGTAGCGAGCCTCGCGAATATATCGGAGAGACGTATCGAACGGCTCGTAAACCCTCAATTAAGCGGCCTTCCGGCCTTCCTCGTTCGTGAAGGAGGCCTCAATTCCGGCCTCATGATAGCCCAGTACACGGCTGCGTCTCTTGTCTCGGAAAATAAGGTGCTCGCTCATCCCGCCAGCGTCGATTCCATTCCGACCTCAGCGAACAAGGAAGACCATGTGCCTATGTGTGCCCTCTCCGCCCGCAAGTGCAGGGAGGTGGTGAAAAATGCTCAAATCGTTATAGCCATCGAACTCCTGTGCGGCGCCCAGGCACTGGACCTTTTCACGAATCTGAAGCCGGGGACGGGGACCATGGCGGCCTACAGGGTTATCCGCAACGTGGTCCCGCACCTGGATAAAGATCGCGTTTTATCTTATGATATTAAAGCCATAGTAAGCCTCATCAAAAGCGCGGCTCTACTCAAAGCGGTCGAGGCCGAAGTGGGTAAACTGGCGTAGCAGGCAGAACTGCAGTTTGGAATTTTCGTTTTAGTTTTTAGCACTAAAAGAAAGTTGCGTTCCACTCAGTGTCAACTGTTCGGCGGCGAGGGCACGCATCACCGTTTCCCCATATTTTACGGCCCTCTTACGATCGAGACCAGATAATCGTGAGACGGCTCATTTTCCCGTACTCCGAGAAGGTGGAGCAGGAGTTTTTTCCCATTATGCGTGAAGGTCTGCGGCCGATCCATCTGGAGGCAAAGGTCGGTCTTGCCGCCCCCGCTTACAAGATGGGCAACAGCTGACGACTCCTTCGGACATCCTTTTTTGTCGGCAGATTCATCGACTGTAACGGCAAGGTCGTCGCCGTGCGCACTGTAAACTTCGCCTGCCTTGATCCATGTAGGTTCTAAAGCAAGCTGTCGGGCAAAAAGCCTTTGCAGGGAGTCAACCTTTTGTTCATAATCGTGCAACTTGTTTTCCAGAGATGTCTTTACCGAGTCATTCTCGTTGATTTGAGCTATAAATCCAAGATTTGCGTCCTGACAGGTGCTTAAATTTTCCGTTAGAGATGATACTTTTGAATCGACCTTGAGTAGCGTTTCGTGGTTTTGAACCTCGATATTCTTGTACATCGATTCGATCTGAGTATAATTTGCATTCAATTGACGATATTTCTCGTTCAATTCTTTATTGCTGATTTGCAACCCATTAAGTCTACTTTCATATTGGATCATCCATTTGCGATAGGTCCTATCTGCAATGACATGATCAAGCAAAACGACGTCCGCAATCAAGAAAAGAACACAAACAGCAAAAATAAACGGGTTGTTTGCGAAAAAGCCGGGAAAGGAAAATCTCTCTGCTTTCATATCGCCGTATCTTTCCAAAAGCATTATTATATCGTGGCATTACTCATATACGGCGCCCGGTAAGCGCCGACGGATACTCAAGGCAGACCATCCGCAGCGGAAGCTGCTTCATGCCTGTATCGCTTTTTCAAATGGATACAAATTAACCCCAGATTATCCGATGACCCCGAAATGTCAACATAACGCCGTCTATTTTTTCCTGCGCGGCGTCTTCTCAGCGAGGCCTCGAGGTGCAAACCGGTCTCACGTGAAGACGCGAACGAGACCTTCCTCACGCAGAGACACGGAGACGCAGAAGAGAGCAAACGTGGGAAATGCCTCCAAAAGGCTGGTGGCTTGTTGTTCTTCATGGAGACAAAATCAGGTCAAAGCGGGGACTTTGTATTTTTTCTCAGCGGCTCCGCGTGAGATCCTTATTGTTTTTTCGCATCTTTGCTTGAAAAGGGGAAGCCGTAGACGATCTTCCAGGGTATGTTTCCCTGCCCCCCCGGCTTCCCCATCACTGTTCCGAAAAGTTGCGGGCGAGGTGAAAATCCCCCGGCCCCCCTTTCGAAAAGGGGGTGATTGCCACGTCTTTTCTTCGTTTCAGGGTGTCCCGGAGGGACGTGAGATACTGTTACAATCTCTTGTCGCTGCTCGCTACCGTCTTTTGGGGAGGGAGGCCTCGAGGTAATCGGCAATGGCGCCATCGAGGAATTCCTCCAATCTCAAGCTCGGATCGCTGATGTCCTTTGTAACCTGGCCGGTCTGCAATCCGCCTGCCTTGCTCGAAATCTCGAATTCGAGCGTGACATATCTTGTCACCGGGGAAGTGGGTGTTGCGGTTGCGTCAGCCAATCCGTAGGCTGCTCCCCCTGCTGCCCCCTGCCCCACATCACGCCCTCCGCCGCCCGACGCGAGCGCGCCCAACACACCCAGGACAGCCCCGGTGGCAACCTTGGCGCCCGCCTGATGGGCAACCGCCTTGCTGTTGTCAACTTCGTTATATTTTGCATTTACCCGGACATCGATCGCGTGGCGGGCCGACATGTCGCACAAATCGTAGCCGTTGTCCCCAAGCGCTTCGTCGGTGGATTTAAGGTAATTGAGTTCCGGAGGAAGACCGGGCACATTGACATTGACGGCTGCTACGGCGACCGTTTTCTCTCTGGGTCCGCATTTGAAGTAGATCATCCGATCTGGCGGCGGAGTATAGGCGGGCGCGGCCTGCTTTGCCGGCTTGGCTGGTTGTGTGCCCCAGTCCACCTGCGCCCGGGCTACTGCAGGACACAATGCAAAGGATACTGCAAGGAGCACAAGTATACAGAGGAAGCGGACAGACCTGATTGCGGAGTTCTCCTTCATTACTTTTCCTTTCTCGATGTTTTTCGTTTAGTCCTGTTATTCCCTGAACTTCAGGTTTAGTTTATTCTGAGTAATGCATCAACTTAATTAGCAACGGATGCTGCATATGAAGACCTGGATAATTATCGGAAGGATTATTCAGCAACTGAAGTGTTTTTCCGCTTCCTTTTTGTACTTCAACATCACTAACATGTAGTTCCCCCTTTGACAGATTAATTCAGCTATAGTATCGGATGAACGGTCCGTTAGACACGGCAGTTGCATGTTCAATTGAGAAATCCTATATTTTCGTCAGCTTGGGAATCGGCCCCAAGTGCTGTCCGAAGCCCCCGGCACACTCAACGGGCATCGGCAAAAGAAAGGCGGGAGACTGAATGATGGAAAGGCTCGGCTTTGGAAAGACCGGCCTCCAGGTATCGCCACTAGTGCTCGGCACCTGGGTTACCGGAGGATGGGCCTGGGGAGGGTCCGACGAAAAGGTGTCCCTCGCAGCCATCCTGCGGGCGCTTGAGTTGGGAATAAATTTCATCGATACAGCGCCTGTTTACGGTTTCGGAAAATCGGAGCAAATAGTCGGCCAGGCTCTCAGGGAATGGGGACGTGAGAAGGTCGTCGTCGCCACCAAGTGCGGCCTGGAGTGGGACGCAAAGCAGAGAATCCGCCGCAATTCCAGCCCCGGGCGCATATCGCAGGAAGTGGACGACAGCCTGAAGCGACTCGCGGTTGATTGCATCGATCTTTACCAGATCCACTGGCCCGACCCCGCCACGCCCTTTGAAGATTCGCTGAAATCCTTGCTCAAAATCCAGGAATTGGGCAAAATTCGGCACATCGGTGTAAGTAATTTCACCCGCGCCCAGGTTGAGGAATGCATGCAGTATGGCGCCATCCAAAGCCTTCAGCCGCCCTATAACATGTTCGAGCGGGAAGCCGAGAAGGAACTGCTACCTTTTTGCCTTGAAAACGGCCTTGCCACTCTCGCTTACGGAGGCTTGTGCCGAGCACTTCTAACAGGCAAATTCAAGGGTGACGAGCGTTTTCCCAAAGGGGACCTTCGCCGTGCCGATCCCAAATTCAAGCCTGACCGATTCAAAAAATACGTGAGCGCAGTGGACGCGATAAAGCCCATTGCAGCAGCCTACGGTAAATCGCCCGCTCAATTCGCCCTCAGATGGGCGCTTCAGCAACCAGGGGTGACTTGTGTGATAGCAGGGGCGAGGACTGCAAAGCAGGCCGAAGATAACTCAGGCGTGTCCGGCTGGACGATCGAGCCTGGGGACCTTCAAAAGGTTGATGAAATCCTGGCGGCGAAGATTGAACCGATGAAACCGGATTTCATGGCGCCCTAAGAGCCGTTGTCGGTTACCAGATGAGCGCAGATGTTTCAAACCGTTTGCGCACAAGCTCATAAGAATACGAACGCTGGACAGTGCCGACCGGGCCTTTGTTACCGCTCCCCTCCCCAAGCACTGGGAAATTCCGATTGGCCTTTGGCCTACTCCATTAGAGGCAAAAGAGGAGTTAGGCACTTCTTTCCAGCATTTTTCTTTCATTTTCGAAAAGGAGAGTCCTATGGCTCGAATGAAACAGGGATGGATTTTCGGCCTGGTCCTGGTTGGGATTTTCGCGGCGTTGACGGCCCTGGCGGCGCCCCCCGTGGAACCGCCTACAAAGGTCATCAGGTTTGTGCCGGAAAAGCCGGGCTCGGGCGTGCAATCGGGCAACTGTTGGACCAACTCCATTGCGGCCTCAAGACCCGATGCATGGCGCTGCATGATAGGAAACGGGATTGTCGATCCTTGCTTTGAATACTCGGACAGCAAGTTTGTGGTATGCAATCCAAATCCCGCCAAAGACGACCCGGGCTTCAAATTGGAACTGACACAGCCCCTGCCGAAATCCAATCTCCCGAACCAGCCTTCGACCAAGGAAACAGAAGGCGGCTGGCTGCTCGAACTTGCGGACGGGACCCTTTGCAGACCCGCGACCGGCGCCAGGGGCGTGATTGCCGGCAAGGTAATAAGTTACTATTGCGAGAAAGGGAAAGAGGGCCAGGAGACCTCTCTTCTGGACGATCTCACCACAAAAGAGCCGGTGTGGACGGCTGAGAAGGCGACGCTTGTTCAGGGTCCCCAAGATCCTAGGCTCATAAAATCGGAGACGATAGCGGTCAAGACGGTCTGGCGGTGATAAGCCGGCCATAATGGATGGGAGCGGGGCTCGACCTGGTAGAAGCATATGATATTGAAACGGCCTTCTGCCCGGCGCAGAGTGTCACTTCTTCAATTCGACTTCAAGTTGAATCGGCTTATACATGTAGACCAGGCGCGCACCGGAGCTGTCGCCCAAAGAGAGCAGGACAGAGACGTCGGCGCCGTCCCATAACAGTTTGGAGGGAGTATTATCGGGTTTGGAGGGCTGTCCTAACTGGTGTGTCATTATTTCCTGCATCCTGCCGAAACCGTCA
Organism: uncultured delta proteobacterium; assembly: GCA_963826655.1. GTDB lineage: Bacteria > Desulfobacterota > Syntrophobacteria > Syntrophobacterales > Syntrophobacteraceae > SbD1. The sequence goes on along the minus strand of CAWGZP010000135.1, from coordinate 13,035 downwards.
GCCGGAAAATAGATCATTCCCATGTAAAAGCGGCCCTTGTGGAAGGCGTATATCACCTGGTCGAGCTTGATCGCCTCCATCTCGAGCCGGTCGTCGCTTTTTTCGTAAAAAACGAGGTCTCCATCGTTGGCAATTTGATTCAGACCTGAAACCGAAGAGACTTCCGTACCCCATTTGAGGCCCCGGAAAGCGTCAGGCTCACTTGCCGCCGGCGAACCACAGCCAAAAAGAGTTGTAGCCAAAACGACGAACAGGCCGAGTACGAGAGTTGCGGGTTGTCGAACATGAAACGGTTTCATCGGTTTTTCTCTTTCCTGGGCCGGAGGCGTGCCTACCCGGCGTTTTGATAAGTATTTTCTTTTTCGATCAGCTTCACTTTTGCCGGAGGCGGGCCGACATCAGCCTCCAGCAGTTTCTTGAGCCCTTCCTTATACCATTTTATTCCTGATTTTGTAGCAATCATCCGCTCCTCTACGTCCTTGGGAAGCCGGTCCTCCGAGCACCTGGAAAGAATGTGCAGCTTGCTGTCGGAATCCAGAACGGAATGGCCCGCGACAAAGCGCACGAACGCAGCCCATTCGGCCGGGGTAGGCCCGCTCCATTTTCTCATCACATGAAAGAGACGATAGCACACCAGGACAGCGTCCCGGTCCTCCTCCTTATGAAAACGGCTTCCGCTGTAGAGGCGTATTGCCTCTTTCCCGATCTCGCTGGTGAAGCTCAGATAGAACCATCTCAGAATGAGAAAATAGCCTTCGCGAGAAAGCTCACGTCCTGCCCAGTAAAGGGGATTGGCGATATTTTTTAAATTCAAGGCCAGCCTGGCCGCTTTATAAAGATGCGGGTTGCTTCTGAAAAGCTTCAGGACCGAATTTTCGTTAATCTTGAGGTAGACTTGGTAGTAGCGCTGGAAATCACTCAGCTTCCGGTCCCCGATGTACTTCATCGGAATGGTGGACGCAATTCTTGAGAGCCGGCTGCTCACACGCTTGACGAGTTCCAGAGTCTCCGAGAGGGAAGCCTCGTATTCGGGCTGTGAAGCTTCCGGGTGATAGATGGCGCCGATTGAGCGCACGATCGTTTGGGCGCGTCGATTGAGGGTGTCAAAGCCAAGCTGGAGCTCACTTTCGGGCAGGTCCCAAACCTCTTCCCGCATCCTTGCTATAAGCTCCAACCCCTCCCGTTCCCGGTCGCCCGCGGGGGGCAGAAGGTCCAGTTCGTGATCTTCCGTGAACCGGTTTTGAAGCATCTCACGCAAGCGACGCCTCACGTACCAGCGCAGCACAAAAGTGATGCAGATGGTGGTGAGCGACACCAGCAGGAGAAAAGCACTCAACCAGTGCTCATGGATGACATATATTAAAGTGCTGTAGCCTATCTTATTCATCAATGGCTAAAACGGGGCGGCCGAACTTGGACTCTTTTCGCTTTCAAGCTCGGTGCGGCTCTCGTCGATCCACTTTTGCATCTGAGGAAGAGTGTCGGTTTCCCACCCGGGGGTCAGCCTTTCCGCGAGGAAGAGCATATAGAGCGCGTCCACGGTCGAGAACGCTTCCTCCACAAAATACATCTTTTCAAGGAATCGGCCATCGGGATCATCCTGGCCGTAATCCGGGAGTTGCTTGGGGGTCTTGAGCCCTTTCATGGTCCACAGTGCGCTGTCCAGAGTCAAAAAATACTCATTTTCGCCGGCAATAAAAAAAAGTTGAACCTCATCGACGACCTTGCCCTGGCGTAGCGCCGTTCGGGCTTCGTGCATAAAATTAGCCTGCGTGGTGCATACCACCCGCTCTTTTCCGTCGCCAGGCAGGACCAGGACCATGCGTTCCCCCAGGTGAATCTCGGCCAGTTTCTCCCCCACCTGGACCGAACCACCCATCCGCTCGATATAGAACCACAGCCACGTAAGAAATTCGGAACCCAGAAAACGTCCATCGCTCATGGCAGACGGGGATTTCACGGAAACAATGGAGCCAAGAACGTCCTTTTGGCCCGGGGTCAGGGGCAGCATGTTAAGAGCCCATTGGGCATGATAGAGTGCAACGGGATAGAGTTGAAACTGATGCTCGAAATACTCCAGGAACGACTCCATCATCTTTATGCTCGCGGTTCCCAGGATCATCCAGTTGCGCGCGGGGTTCCACACCACCTCCGATGCGCTTGGCTGAGGTAAGGCCCGGCTTAGCAGGTACTCCTGCATCCTCTCCTGGATTTCCTGCTTTTCGGTCCGGTTAGGCCATTTGCCGTTGTGTTCGTCTCGAAACTTTTGTACCGATTGCCTGACGAACTGTTTGAGTACGATACCCGGGACTTTTCTCTGGTCAAGGCGGAAGTTGAACGCGACATATTCGCCCTTCCGGTACGATCCGTAGGTAAAGTCCGGATCGAAAAAATCCTCCCAGGAGGTGAAGCCGGCAGCCTCCACTTGAGAGTCGTCGGGTTCGGCAAACGCTCCTCCCCGAAGTTTTTCATCGGTTAAGGTCCAGAAATCGTCAACTTTAGGCTCAGGTACGAAAAAACGGGTGAAAGTGGCTGAAGAAGAAGTAATTCCCATGTAAAGTCCTCTTTTGAAAACCGAATATAAAATTGGCAAAGCCGGTCACCACCGGCTTTGTGCTCTGCACCTCTATCCAAAACAGCCAACCAAGTCAATCGATAGTTTGAAAAGCGCCGAGACTATGCTTATTTGACGGTAAAATCAAAACTTTACGGTCTTGACGATCATCTCGTATTCCTGGACTTCTTCGGGAGTCAGTTCGCGGCGAAGCAGTTTTTTGTGGACCATGATGGGGCATTTTTCATGCAGTGCCAACGCCACCGCATCGCTTGGACGCGCATCGAATACGACCACCTCGTCATTCATGCGCGCAAAGATTTTAGCATAAAAAGTGTTCTCGCGCATCTCCGAGACCTGGATCTTTTCGAAAACCACTCCGGCACGCCTCAGGATCGTCAGGTAAATATCATGTGTGAGAGGCCGCTTAGGTTCGACCAGTCCCTTTTCCTTCGCTATCGCGGTAATCTCCGCATCGCCGACGAACATGAGAAAATACTGGCTGTCTTCCTCGGACCGCTTCAAAATCACCATGTTCCCCTGGATCCTGTCGGTCTTAATGAAAACATCCCCGATCTCGACATACTCGTTAGACTCCATCGTAAGCCTCCGCATACCACTCATTGAGATGTTAAAAACAGCCAACCGGCCTATATCGGTATTGTGCAACTGCCCCCCCCCCGGAGATTGCATTTGCGCAATCGCGACCCGAACTGAAACCGGTCTTTGCAACCGATTTCGCTGGCTGTCCCGTTTTTCGACCCGGATATCATTGCACGGTCACTTTAATATTATAGCTGGAAAAATACTTTTCAAGGCCTCGAAAAAAGCGGCTGAAACCCATAATAGTTCACTGGACCGGCGAATACCATCCACTCGACCTTTAACTGACGGCTCTATCTCATCCCTGGGTGAATTATTTCTATCAATCTGTTACAATAATGCTTAATAATGGCTGGAGGGGAGGTTTACAGGAGTCGTGAAGAGGTGTTACACAAGCGCTTTTTTCGCAACAGCCGCGGAAAATGATTACAACAAAGCTGAGAATATGGCTGAAATCGAACTTCGGGAGGAAGCAGGTTTGACGTTTCCGGCGACGGCTGAGAACTCGCATTATTTCGATAACGCCGAGTACCGGGTACGTATGTCCAAAAGCCTTGATCCCGCAAACGAGAATAACGATCTTTTCTTCCACGCCCTCGCGTTTGCCTCCGAGTTGCACGCGGGTCAGCGGAGAAAATCCGGGGCGCCCTACATCAGTCATCCGTGCACCGTGGCTGAAATCCTGGCCAAAGAGATGAACTTCACGGACCCCGTGCTGTTGGCTGCGGCCCTACTCCACGATGTCGTGGAGGATGTCCCCTGGATATCCATCGATGATATTGAAACACGTTTCGGGGCGCCTGTGGCCGAACTGGTGGACGGGTGCACCAAGCTGACCAGGCATCATCTGGGCCGCTCCGCCCTAAAAGACCTGACTCACAGTAAAATATTCATCAGCGCGAGCCGAAGGCTCGGGGTGCTAATCATAAAACTGGCCGACCGGCTCCATAATCTGAGAACGCTTCATTATCTACCGTTGACCAAGCGGCAGCGCATAGCCCAGGAAACAATCGAGGTGTACGCCCCAATTGCGGCGCGTCTCAATCTTTATCCGCTAAAGAGGGAACTCTATCACCTGGCTATCTCTTTTCTATATCCAAAGAAGAGTAAGAAAATTCTGCATTTGATGCGCGATTTGCGCAATTCGCCGGCTATTGCAAGCCTGGAGGCCTCCTTTTCCAAAATCCTGGCCGATTCGGGATTATCAGCCCATATTCGCACACGCCTCAAAGGCCTGGGAAGCTACTACGACCCTCTTAAGCGAACGCTCGATCCCGCCTACCCCGAGAATTACGCCGACTTTGCTATAATACTGCACACCGAAGACGTTACAGCCTGCTACAAGGTGCTCGGGCTAGTGAACAACAGCCTTACCGCAATCCCCAGGAGCATTCGCGATTTTATCGCCAATCCGAAAGCAAATGGATACAGGAGCCTGCACACGCGAATTCATCTCAGCGGGAACAACTACCTGGTCAAGGTGCGAACTCTTGAGATGGAAAACTGGGCATGCAATGGAGTCCTCAGGGCTTGGGAGTCCATGGAAGGGGTCACCGACGATCACTGGCAGGAAATAAGCGAATTGCTGCGCGATATAGGCGAATACGGTGGGGCCGCTACACACCGCAAGGCATTGATCCGGCTCTCGGAAGCCGAAGAAATATATACGTACAGTCCGGCCGGAGACGTATATTATCTGCCAAAGGCCAGCATAGTTCTTGATTTTGCCTATCGCATCCATTCCGAACTGGGCGATTCCTGCGAGGGCGCTATCGTGAACGGTTCATGGATGCCGATCACAGGCCGGTTGAAGGACGGGGACACGGTCCAGGTCCTTACCTCGCCGGAGCCCATCGATGTAGACACCGACCTGGAGACGCTCTGTAAGACCCCGAAAGCCCGCACGGCAATCAACAGGCGCCTGCATCAAAAGCGACTGAAATTCGCGCAGCAAATCGGCCGGGACATCCTGCTGCAGGAAATTTTCCGCCATAAGTTGACTTCTTCGGTCCTGGAAGGAGAAAATATCCGGCTGATCCTGGAGATCCTGAACCTGAAGGACTTGCAGGAACTCTATATCCAAATCGGCCAGGACTTTCTTTCTCCGCAACTCGTCCTCTATTATCTCGAGGGCCACAGGCCCGATGGGTCCAAGAAGCAGGATGGAACGGAGGATTCCGGTCAAAACACGCTCTCGGTATCCAGCCTGGACAAGGCTGTCTTCAAGTTCGCGCGTTGCTGCAATCCCCTGCCCGGACAGGACCATGTCGTTGCCACCCTCAGCGAAAGGGGGGTAACCTTTCACCACCGGGACTGCCAGGACCTCCATGAGAGACATTCTATTCTAGTCCAGCAATCACTTCAGGTCCGCTGGGACCCCAATACGCTCTGGCGTCATCCACTGGTGTTCCGGATTCAGATTGTCGAGCGGAGTCTGCGGGACCTGCTCCCTGTTTTTGCCGGCATGCCGGAAACGATAGCGATCCAACTCATTTACACCGGCCGGGACAGGCACGACCAGGAATTCGTCGGTGTCAGAGCCGCCTTTCAAAATTTCGCAGAAACTAGGGAATTTTTCGATAAACTGAGCGGTGAAAAGGTCATCGTAGAGGCTTTCGAGCGGGAAGGCGGATCAAAATCCATGCAGTCAGGATAAAAAGCCGCTCCCTCTTACCCTGTCCCGTCAAGAAGATAAAATGAAAATCTTCTCATGGTCTTGACTCGAAAAGACTTTCCCCCGAAGGATTTTCCAGCGCTAATGGAGGAGTTTTTGTCCGGCGTTTTCGTCGAAGGCTTTTTGAGCGAGGGCTTTCAGCTTGTCTTTTTTAACCCCGGCCACTTCGACCAGCAGGAACTGAATCCAGACCCCGCAAAGGAAGCTGACCATGTTCTCATTGCTGACAAATACCTCCTCGCTCAGCCTCTCGTCGCGGATCGCTTCGGTCGCAAGGCTCATGACGCCACTGCGCAACTTACCCTCCCCGATACATTGTATGCCCTTGAGGTATAACTTATTTATTTCACGCGTCCGGGTAATAATGCCGAAAGCCTTGTCGCAAGCCTGAATAAGATTCATTGTCATTGCCTTCATGGGCGGTTCGCCTTAAATTTGGCGACCTGGATTAAATTTTAACCGAAGCGGGTTTAACTTTTATTCTACACTGTCTGTCGGCGCTTGGAAACACCGAATTACTTTCTAAAAGGGACCAGCTTTTCTATTGACAAAGTCGACACTGCTTGCGTTATTATTGAGGTTTACAATTATTTAGCGGCAAACTTGAAAGGAGCTTTCATGCGAATTCGTACTCGAAGTCTTTCAGGCATCACGGGGATTGTCTGTCTTGCCGTTTTGTTCTGGTCCGGTTTTGCCTTTTCGGGCCTCGACGCTCATCCCGCCCTTGCTGCCAACCAGGGGCCGGCATCATTTGCAGACCTCGCCGAAGCGGTCAAAGATTCCGTAGTAAATATTTCGACGACCCAGACAGTCAAGGAAAATCCGATGCAGCCCTTCTTTGGGCCCAATTCGCCTTTCCATGATTTCGGCGATGAGTTTAAACACTTTTTTGGCGACCAGCCCCAGGGGCAAATGAAAACCCATGCCCTGGGCTCAGGTTTCATCATCAGCGAAGACGGCCTTATCCTCACGAACAACCACGTCGTAGAAAAAGCCGATGAAATCAACATCAAGACCTCCGACGGAACCGAATATGAGGCCAAGGTGGTCGGTCGGGACCCGAAGACCGACATCGCACTTATCCAGATAAAGACGGGCGCGAAGGTACCCAAGGCGGCAAAACTCGGAGACTCCGAGGCGATCCGTGTCGGCGACTGGGTCATTGCGGTGGGGAACCCGTTTGGCTTGGGCAATACCGTTACCGCGGGTATAATCAGCGCAAAGGGCCGCATAATAGGAGCCGGTCAGTATGACGATTTTCTCCAGACGGACGCAGCGATTAACCCCGGCAACAGCGGAGGGCCGCTGTTCAATATGAACGGTGAAGTGGTCGGCATCAATACGGCTATCGTCGCTCAGGGCCAGGGAATCGGGTTCGCAACCCCGATCAACATGGCGAAAGATATCCTCGCCCAGCTAAAGACAGGGAAGGTCATTCGGGGATGGCTTGGAATCATGATCCAGGACATCACCCCGGAACTCGCCGAGTCTTTCGGCGCCAAGGCTACAAAGGGCGTAATCGTATCCGACATAGTTTCAGACAGCCCTGCTGAAAAGGGTGGCCTCAAAAGAGGCGACATTGTGGAATCGCTCAACGGGAAGCCTGTCGATAACGCTAACATGCTTTCACGCTCTGTAGCGGCCATGAAGCCCGGTAGTGAAGCGGCCATAGGGGTAATTCGCGACGGCAAATCCACCACCGTTCAGATGGTCATCGGGACAATGCCGGAGGAGACCCCGGAGAAAAAGAACGCCACCGGCTCGAAAACCGAGAGCGCCTGGGGCATAACGGTACAGAACATTACTACTGAGTTGGCCCAGAAATTCAGCATCGATGAAAAGGAAGGCGGGGTCGTAATAACCGAACTTGCCCAGGGGACACCGGCCGCCGATGCGAAGCTGCGCCCCGGTGATATCGTCAAGGAAGTGAACCGGCAAAAGATTCAGAACCTTCGCGACTGGAAGCAGACTGTAGAGAAGATGAAAAAGGGCGAACCCTTGCTTCTGCTCGTAAAACGCGGCGCCAATACCTTCTATGTCGCACTTAAGGCGGAAAAAGAATAGGCGCTGCCGGGAGCCCGGATGAAAACCTCACCCGGTGAAACGGATTGAACGAATTATGGAAACCTGGCAGAACTTTTTTACAGTCTCCATATCGCCCGCGCAGCCCCGGGAGCAAAAAGACAAGGCTCGGGAGCTTCGCAAGTCTCAGTGGTGGAAACGCAGGGTTGCCAGGGGAATCTGCTACTATTGCCACGAAAAGATACCCCCCGCGGAGCTGACGATGGACCATATCGTTGCGCTCATACGCGGGGGGAAATCCACCCGTGCCAACACTGTCCCGGCATGCGGACAGTGTAACAGCCGCAAGAAATATCTGCTCCCGATCGAGTGGGACGAATATTTACGGCGGGCAGATGCCGAACACCAGGCGCAAGGAGATAGTGACTCTGAAGAGCTCGGTTGAACACGGTTGCGCGAGAACGATCCAGTCACCGCTCCCCTTTAGGGCCAGAAGGATATAGATAATGGAACAGTGCAAAGAATGCGAACTGGCGATCTACTGTTTTTCCGATTCGAGTTCGTGGGTTTTTAGAACGACCCGGGAAATTGAAGAAACCAGGGATGCGATCTCCAACTGCCCGGTCCACGATCAGGTGCAAAGTGAGCGGACGGCAAAGGTTGAGACGCTAATGCGGCAAAAGGCGGCTGTCGAGAGACACAATTAAAGTTAGACGTCCGAAGGCAAAATAAGAATCCCTGCGTCCGAGCCACTATGTCTGTTCTCCGGCGTCCAGCCTATGTGAACATGTTGATATTGCAGTTGCGCGCGTGTTTCATGTACTCTTCGGCGGTCACTATTTCTACGCCCTCGATGAAATTCGCGCGGTCCAGGCCCATCATATCGACGGTCATTTTGCACGCTGCAAGCCTTACACCCTCGAGTTGAGCGATCTCTATCATCTCATTGAGCGCAGGAATGCCTGCCGCATCGATTTTTTTGCGCATCATCCAGCTTGCGAAGGCGGACATCCCGGGAATCGCCCCCATTGTCCCGGCAGGGAAGAACTTGCACTTTGCGGCCCCTCCTCTGCGAATTACGTTGATTCCCATGAAAGTGAAGAAAATGGTCGCCTCCATTCCCAGCCTCCTGGCGTTTATCGCCAGCATGAGGGAAGGGTAAGCACCGTCCAACGTGTCGCGGCTGCAGATAAACGTATTGGATTGCTTCTGTTCGGACGAAAGATCGGCAACGCGATCGCTTTTCTGCGTCGAAGCTGTGGATTCTGGCACTAATGTTCCTCCAAAAAAAAATGAAAACGGGTGAGGTTAATAGGCAAATGACTCTCCGGACAAACCCTCAAGTCAACAGTATTGCGGCTGCCGGTAAGACTAGCGCCTTAGCCCGAGCCACTAACGAAGGGCCTTTGCGCAATCATCGAGACGCGGGAGTTGGGCCGAAACAAAGCGAAAATATAACGCCTCCCGGCTGCCGGGGCAAATCGCTTTTTGTGGCGCAGAGGGCTCCCCGGAGTAATCCTGTCTATTACGGAAAGTTTCAGGCGAGGTGCGAAATCCCCCCTGCCCCCCTTTACCAAAGGGGGGGTGATTCCAATGTCTTTTCATGGTTTCAGGGTGTCCCGGAGGGACATGAAGAGCTGTTACGAAAAGATTTGATGGGTTGCGCTCCGCTCCACCCATCCTACGGATCTTTCCGTAGTTTCAGGGTGTCCCGAAGGGACGTGAAGAGTGTTACGAAAAGATTTGATGGATTCGCTCCGAGACTGTGTCGGAGAAATTCTTCGACAAAATCCGATGGGACCAATTTCTGCTTCCCCCTTTTGTAGAGGGGGATCGAGGGGGATTTCAACGCATTATGATGATACCGGAAAATGACAGTCCCCTTGCCTCCCTTTCGAAAAGGGAGCGAACATGAAAAATATTGCGTTTGCGACACAGTCTCTCGGCTCCGCCCGTCCACTATGGTGCGGGTTCTTTCATGGTTTCAGGGTGTACCAAAGGGACATGAAATAACTGGTTCGAAAAGTTCCTTTCCTTATATTTCTTTAAGGGAAGGAGCGCCTGTCCAGCGCCAATTTATCCCAAACGCCAAATTTATCAGCTTTGGTCCACTTGTGCCCGTAGCTTGCTTTTCAAGAGGTCTTATGGTACAAGCGATTTCCATAGCCTGAGCCGGCGTAGCTCAGTGGTAGAGCAGCTGATTCGTAATCAGCAGGTCGCGGGTTCGACTCCCATCGCCGGCTCCAGTAAATTCAAGAGGTTACGGGATTTTTGCCTGTGGCCTTTTTTTGTAGTGGAAATACAGGGGAAGCACCCGTATGAAATTGGGGTTCGGTCGAGTTGTGAATTGGCCGCTCGCTTTTATTCAGGGCCGGTGATAAGGAATTAAGTTTAAATATGTTGACAGCGTGCCGATCCGTGGACATCATCCACCGCAACGAGATATCCCAGTCCTGATATATTTTGACGTTGACAAACCTTCCGGCAGGGTTTCGATCTGGAAGAAATCCAGCGTCATGCCTATATTGGATATATGGAGACTAAAAACATTTCTTCAGTTAAATCGTACCCTTTTATTTTCGACTGGGTTGACTCATCACAAAATCCAGTCGAAATAAATTCAAAGTTGCTTCAGGCATCTTTTTACCTGGCACAGAGCAAATTACTTTTTTGGACTGGGCTGATGCGTTATGCATATAATTTCATGGACCCCTCCATGTCAGCCCTAAAGTACTTCAGCAAGGTAGAGACGAGCAAGGCAAGCGAAAAGTCCCTCGTGGAGAACTCGCAGGATTTGATAGAACTTTTGCTGTTCGAGATGCAAATTGCCGCCAAGGGCACGATGGCCAGTATTTCCGCTTTTAATCAGTATCATACGAAAGAACTGAAGGAAGTGCTTGGCGCTCTTGGCAACTCAACCCACGATAGCAACAACTCCGAAGATTTCCTTAAATACTCGCAAAGACAGCTCAAAATAATGAATACGCTGTTTAATGGCTATCCCCTGGCCATCCGGGAGATCGAAACCGAGTACGGACTCCATTTCGATAACGGAGGCTATATCAAGACCGCCGAAACCGACCGGTTTGAACTCTACCAGGTGCTTCCAACCGACGCGAACGTCAAAGTGCGCGCTGACGGGAAGCCAATGATCGTAGTTCCACCCTATGTATTGGGTGCAAATATATTGGCCTTTTTGCCCGGAGAAAAAAGAAGCTATGTCCATGCGTTCGCAAACCAGGGGATCCCCACTTACATAAGGGTGATCAAGGATATTGCAAAGACACCCGCGGTCCAGGTGATGACCGGCGAGGACGATGCACTCGATCTGCGGTATTTCAGCGAGTTGGTGGCCTCAAAATATGAGAGGCGGATTACTATAAACGGGTATTGCCAGGGCGGTTTTATGTCGGTCATAGACATACTCTCAGGTCAACTGGACGGTCTGGTTGACGCCCTGATTACCAGCGCTGCACCGCTCGACGGGGGACGAAGCGATTCTCTGGTCGAATATATCGACCATTTGCCGTTCCGGTTCCGAGATTTGGGATATGCTCTAAAAACGCTGCCCAATGGGAACCAGGTTGTTGACGGGAAAATTCTGAGTTGGGTCTTTAAGCTGAAGAGCATAGAGAACGAAGCTCCATTTTTAAGTTTTTACCGCGATCTGACGATGTTCGACAACGGCGGCAATTCGCCGAAAATCAGCAAGGTAGCGGCTGCAATCAGCTATTGGCTTACCCGCGACATAACCGACCTTCCGGTAGAAATCACGAGGCTGAGTTTCAATTCGTACACGAGGCCGGTTTCAGCGGATGGAACACTGCCGGTAAGCCTTTTTGGCAGGCCTTTAAACTTTAGCGGGATTGCTGAAAAAGGCATAAAATGGCTGATCTGCATTGCGGAAAAAGATGACATGGTCGAACCGGCCGCCGCACTTGCGCCTCTGGATTTTGTGGATGCAGAGGTTGCGGTTTTTCCAAAAGGCCATGTGTCTATAGCCACGTCCTGGTCCTCACCGGCCTCGGGATGCAATCTTGAGACGAAGCACACATCGGAGTGCGACATCAAGTCGAAATTCAGTTCGAAATCCGTAAAGGGGAAATCGCGTGGTCCCGTTCGATTCCATCTCGATCTCGAAGAAGCGGAATAAAGATCGGAATCGCTCGATGTTGCGTATCCGGCAGTGAAAAATAACCGATAATAAAAAACCGATAAAATTGATAATAGCGAGGAAAATCATGGGATTGTCTACCAGTCGGGAAAGGCATTTCTTTAATTTAGAATGCGAGCAGGAAGCTGAGAAAATGGTCAGGCGCGGGGTAGCGCCGTGGAGAGCCCTGGAAGAGGCCCGCAAAATCGTGGAAAACCGCCGGGGTAAAAAATCGGTCAAAAACTAGTCCGATTACTCCTTCCGTGCATATTAACCAAACCACGAACCACGGTAGATTGGGGCACGGGTTGTGCTGACATCGACGGTGACGCGTGCCGGATTTGGGTCTCTCCTGCGACTAATTGGCGTATCGGAATCTGCCCGTCAGCCACTCACGTCAAAATTGAAATTCATGAACCCGAGCAAAAGGTGCGGGTCGGACAGCAAAAGCAGAAGAAGAGTTGATGTCGCTCCAGCATATGAGCCTTCAGTCATCGATGATTTGTTTGCAAGGCTCATCACCGGGGCCTAACCCAAAAGTTCCATACGCCTTGCCCCCATGAATACGTATACCAGCAACTCACCAGGAGCAAGCCCCACTGGTGATGATAGAAGCCTGAGAAGAGCCACGCGGGTTGACCGACGAGGCCGGTGAGGTATCCCCATCTGCGCCATTCTTCATGCCGGCCAAGCAGCCAGATTGCAGCACACCCGAAGACGACCATCCAGGCCTGCGAAATTAGATCGAGAGATTCCAAGTTTTATTCATCCGGTTTAGGGGCGCGTAAGGCCGAGCCGGTTGGGGTTGCTCCACACCTTCCCGCCACTCAGAATGTACCCGGGGCGATTATAGCCCGCCGCTCGTTTTGAGCGGTGGCAATTTTGCTTTTATCTTACCCGTTTAAAAGTTGCCAGTTTAAAAGTACGGCCGGAAGGGCCGGAGCCGGTCATGGATACAGGCAAAGGCGTTTCCGATGTTACAAACTTTCGGCCAGCAATTCCGAAAGCTCTTTTATCTCCAGGACACCC
>CAWGZP010000134.1:0-13846 GCA_963826655.1 uncultured delta proteobacterium | reverse complement strand
CTGGGATTACTCACCGACAGCACCACCATCCTTCCAACGGACACTCTCTACATCAATCCGGGTTGTCCGGATTCGGGTACAGACGACATTACCACGGCCTTCGTTACCCAACTCTATGTCGATGGGGTAGAAAACCACTCATGGACCACAAACTCGCTACAGGCCGGCTATCATGCTCATCCCACCAACCCTTATTCGCTGGGAGCCTTGCCGCGGGAAGCCATGCGATCGAGATCGTGACAAATGCCGACCAAGCCGTCCATGAAACAAACTACACCAACAACTCCTACACGAAAACCATTACGGTGGGAGCTTCGGCCGGATCTCTTCTTATTAATCTCACGCCATCCGGAGTGGGGGCATGGAACGTGGACGGAGGCGTGTGGCAAAGCAGCGGCGCAACGGTCTCCAACCTTAGTGCAGGTTCGCATCAGGTCAGCTATCAATCAGTAACCGGCTACACCGGGCCTGCAAATGAGAATGTGACCATCACCGCCGGCCAGACTTTAACTTTGAGCAGAAGCTACTCAGCGGTATCCTCGAATATCGATCTGGCGCCTTACCAGCCGCCCGGTTGGTCGGACAAGATTGTTGTCTCAACCACCAATGGCTCAACCACCGACAGCACAACCATCCTTCCAACGGACACTCTCTACATCGACTGGGCCATCGTCAATTCGGGGACCGGCGACATTACGGCGGCCTTCGTTACTAAGCTCTATGTCGATGGAGTCGAAAACCACTCATGGAGCCTCAGTTCGCTAAAGGCCGGTTATTATGCGACCATAATGAGTTATTCTCTCGGGAGTCTTGGTGCGGGCAGCCATCAGCTGGAGATTGTGGCAGATCCCGGCCACACGGTGGCGGGGGCCGACGAGACGAACAATTCCTACACGAAAACCATTACAGTGGGATTCTTCGACAGGGTCTCTCCAGATTAATCTCACGCCGTCCGGAGCGGGGGCATGGAATGCAGATGGAGGCGCGTGGCAAAGCAGCGGCGCAACGGTCTCCAACCTCAGTCCAGGCTCGCACCAGGTGAGCTATCAGTCGGTCACCGGCTACACCGCGCCCTCGAATGAGAATGTGACTATAACCGCCGGCCAGACTTTAACTTTGAGCAGAAGCTACATTCCCACGACGGGATCTGTCCAAATCAATCTCACGCCGTCAGGAGTCGGTGGTTGGAGGGTTGATAGCGGGGCTTGGCAAGCCAACGGGGCAACTGTTGGAAACCTGGCTTCGGGTCAGCATATTGTCGATTATGAAGATGTGACCGGGTACAACAAGCCCTTCGCGGAGACGGTCGCGGTAATGGCCGGACAGACCGTATCGCTTAACCGCGGTTATACCACTGTGCCGGCCAATCTCACCCTGCCCCAAATGAGTGGAGCATCGGGATCGACCGTTCAGATTCCGGTCACGGTTGGGCAGGTAAACGGTTTGCTCGGAGCATCCTTTTGCGTCCTTTCGATCCAAAAGTGTTGACTGCAACTGGAGCTTCGCAGGGGACTCTTACGGGCGGCTGGTCTATCGCGTACAACACGAACACTTCGGGCAGAATCAGTGTGGCCCTGTCGAACGCGCAGCCGGTCAACGGTCCGGGGCAGATCGTGGTTCTCAACTTCAATGTCAATGGAACTCAGGGCAGTTCCACCCCGCTCTCTTTCCTCGATCCCTCCCTCAACGATGGAGCGGTTACCGTAATTGGAGCAAATGGACAGGTTAACGTTAACTCCAATGTCAGTATTTCCGGCAATGTCAGCTACTATAGCAACGGTAAGCCGGTCGAGGGGGCTTTGCTAACGCTCGGCGGAGTGGGACAGACTCAGACATCCGATGCGAGCGGCAATTTCAGTTTCGCGACGGTGTCCGCGGGGAGCACTTACACACTCACGCCGTCGAAATCCGATGATACGGGCGGCGTGGTAGGAAACCACATCGGAGCGCTGGATGCCTCGATTGTGCTGCAGGCCGTTGTGGGGCTGATTACGCTAACACCCCAACAGACGATTGCGGCTGATGTGAACAATGACGGCAAGGTAGGGACCATGGACGCTTCCTACATCCTGCAGAAAGTGGTGGGTCTTATCAATTTGCCATTCCCGAACCAAAACGCAATGTGGGCATTCTCTCCGAAGACGATCAGCTACACCAATCTGAATTCAAACCAGGCCCAGCAGAACTTCAGCGCCATCCTGATCGGGGATGTGAACGGCGAGTGGTCTCCTTCGACTGCCACCGCTTCCACGCTCGAGCGCACTTCGGCGGATTTATCGCAAAGCTTCACGACGAACGGCCATTCCAAATTGAGGATGGGGGCAGCGATCAAAACGGGACAGAATGTGACCATCCCTGTCAAAGTGGAGAGCATCAAGGGGAAGCTGCTTTCGGCAGATATGAGGTTCGAATACGATGCCTCCGCCTACTGGCTGGAATCGATTCGATGCGACGCTCAGGGCGCGATGTTTGCCTTCAATGAAGCCGCGCCGGGCAAGGTAAACGTAGCTATCGCATCCGGACGGCCGTTGAAAGCTCCCGGCGGGCTTTTTACAGTCACCCTCAGGCAGGCCGGCCGAAACGAGATAGCGCCGAAACTTAAGTTAACCCGCTCTGTTCTGAACAACGGGGCCATGAGGTCCGAATAACAAATTGGCAGTGACGGTAATCGTGGGGAGCACGCTGTTGCCAGGGTGACTTGATTCTCTCCCCGGGAGTGGGTGACCTTCAAACGCCTGCGAGTCAGGGCTTACAAGGATCACGGATGCGCAGATACATATTGCTTGCCTTTCTTGTCTTATTGTCAGCTCAGTTTGGAATGTCGAACGCGCTGGGAGCTACAACGGGCTCCAGACCATATGGAATTAGCCTGACGACCTCCCAATCTCAGCCTGCCCGCGGCAAGCGGCGCGCCGGGATCAACCGTCCAGGTCCCCGTGACTCTTGGACAGGCTGACGGGGTTCTTGGAGTATCTTTTACGGTAACCTTCGACTCGACCGTGCTTACCGCAACGGGAGCGTCATTGGGAAACGCTTACCAGCGGCTGGTCATTAGTGTACAACGCCAATAATCCGGGCAAGATCAATGTGGCCCTGTCCGGCGCGGAACCGGTAAATGGTCCGGGTCAGCCGGTGCCGCTGAACTTTACGGTAAATGGAGCAGCCGGAAGCTCAACGGTCCTGACTTTTTCGAATGCCTTTCTAAATGACGGAGCCATCACTGCCGTTGCCGCAAACGGGTCATTTACGGTAGCATCGCCTACCGGGTCTCTCGCCATAAACCTTGGTCCGGCCGAGGCGGTTGCCGCCGGGGCGCAATGGTGTGTGGATCAAGGTCAATGGCAGAATAGCGGGGCGACTGTATGCGGCCTTGGTGCCAGTTCGCATCAAGTCGATTACAAGGACACCGCCGGATATAACAAGCCCGCCTCCGAGCCGGTTACGATAACGGCCGGACAAGCACCAACACGCTCAACCGCAACTATACTCCGGCGCCTCCCAATTTAGCCTGCCCGCGGCAAGCGGCGCGCAGGGATCAACCGTCCAGGTCCCTGTGACTCTCGGACAGGCTAGCGGGATTCTTGGGGTTTCTTTTACGGTAACCTTCGACTCGACCGTACTTACCGCAACGGAAGCGTCGCTGGGGACGCTTACCAGCGGCTGGTCGATTGCATACAATGCCAACAATCCGGGCAAGATCAATGTGGCCCTGTCGGGCGCAAACGCAGTGACCGGTCCGGGTCAATTGGCGCTGTTGAACTTTACGGTAAATGGAGCAGCCGGAAACTCAACGGCCCTGACCTTTTCGAATTTCTTTCTAAACGACGGAGCGATCTCGACAGTTGTTGCCGATGGGTCGTTTACCGTCTATTCGAATCTGGCGACCATTTCGGGCAACGTCATCGATCAGATGGGCAATGGCGTCGGTGGGGCCGTCATGAACGGGCTTCCCGATGATGTGGTGACCGATGCCAATGGAAATTATTCCGCGCCGGTGGATTTGGGATGGTCCGGTACGATTACGCCGGTCAAGACAGGGTACTTGTTCAGTTCGCAAACTCTGAGCAACGTTACTGTCAATCAGACGTGTGATTTCATTGCCAAAAATATCGAGGTCACCTCACCAACAGGTGGGGAAAACTGGACGGCCGGATCGAAATATACCATCGGTTGGGCGTATTCGGGAAAGGTCGTCTCCAATGTCCGGATCGAACTCATGAAGGCGGGTTCGGTGGCTGTTACAATCGTGCCGAGTGTGTCCTCCGGAAATGGAGAAAAGGGCGCTTATTCCTGGACTATACCTCCAGACCTGACCCCGGGTAATGACTATTCGATTCGAGTAACAAGCACGACGAACAGCGCTTTTGCGGATGCCGGGAAAAATTTCACTATAGCCGCCCCCATTATCAGCCTAATTTCCCCAAAGGGTGGCGAAAGTTGGACAACCAGTGAAAAGTACAACGTGTCCTGGAGCTATACGGGCAATCCGGGCCCGGTCAGGATCGATCTTTTGAAGGGCGGCCAAAAAGTCTCCACAATCATAACGAATACGCGGTGGGATCAAACGGGACGGGATCATTCTCCTGGGCCATATCCAACACGCAGACACCTGGAAGCGATTATCAGATTCAAATCTCCAGTATATCCATCGGTTCCTGCACGGCCACATCCTCGAATTTCACGATTGCCGGACCTACGATTACTGTCACCTCTCCTAATGCGGGCAATTGGGGCGCCGGCGGGAAATGCCAGATTGCCTGGAGCTATACGGGCAACCCTGGGCCCGTTAGGATAGACCTTATGAATGGCGGCGCCAGAGTTTCCACTATTATAGCAAGCACACGTGTGGGAACAAATGGAACCGGCTCACACTCCTGGACGATACCCAACACTCAGACGTCCGGGAGCGGTTACAAGATAAGCGTCTCAAGCATTTCGGCCGGCTACTGCACGGCCACCAGTGCTAACTTCACCATTACCGGTCCGACCATCGCCGTCACCTCGCCCAATGGGGGTAGCTTCAGCGCGGGCGGGAAATGCACGATCACCTGGAGCTATACGGGCAAACCCGGCCCTGTAAGGATCGATCTTCTGGAAGCCGGATCGAGTGTTTCTGCTATCAAGCCAGGCACGCCTGTGGGATCAAGCGGCAAAGGCTCATACTCCTGGATTATTCCGAGGACGCAGAAACCAGCGAATGACTACTCGGTGAAAATAACGTGCGTAGCAAACGGGTTGATTAACAGTACCGGAAACACATTCATAATAACAGGCGGCGGAGCTTCAGCGGGTCCAGATCGAAATGTGCGCGAACAGACTACGGTAAAGTTGAGCGGTTCAAACTCCTTGAATACGTACAAAAGAGGCGCCTCCTTCCAGTGGACGCAGCTTGATGGTTCGCCTGTCACTCTTTCCAACCCTCATGCAGTTGAATCGAGCTTCATTGTCCCGGAGGGCGGGTTAGAAGGAAAGTCGCTTCGTTTTCAGCTAACAGTTACCGGAATCGATGGAGCCAAATCCAAAGCAAGCTGCATCGTCAACGTAGTTAAGGATAGTCCGCCTCCTACAGCGAGCGCCGGGCCGAATCAGACGGTTGTCGGTTCACAGATTGCAGTTTTGGACGGTTCCAGTTCATCAGCCTTGGATGCAGGCAATATATTCTACTCGTGGCGCCAGCTATCCGGGGTCCCCGTGACCTTATCCGACGATTCGGCAGCACAACCGACTTTCATTGCGCCCTATGTGGACACTACCGGTGAATCTCTGCTCTTTGAGTTGACTGTCACCGATCAGGCCGGACTTCGCACGCGGGATACCTGCATTGTGAATGTGGTTTCGGACATCCTTCCCCCCACGGCCCAAGCCGGTCCAGACCCGACGACGGCGCCCGGAAGCAGGGTTGTCCTGGATGGGTCAGGCTCAAGGGATGAGGACAGCGGCATAGTCTCCTATATCTGGAGGCAAATTGCCGGCCCGCCGGTCACCCTTTCAGACCCGGCAGCGATCAAACCTGTGTTTTCGTTCCCTGTCGTTGAACCCACGGAAGACCTGGTTTTCGAATTGACGGTTACGGATTCCGCAGGATTGCAGGATAAGGCGAAGGCCGTCATCACGGTGGCCGGTCGTGCGCTGGTTCAATAATTTGTGAAAATGCTTTCAGGACAACAGACGAGATACTTATAAGCGGGAATGCTTATAAGTTAAGTTTCACACACCCTCGGGGATGAAGCGGAACGTCCAATATTTCTATTACGGTCCAAATTATGCGCCCCAGCGGAGTTCATGCTCCGGGGGCGCTTTTGGGGGGACGCTCAGTTCTGCTCAGGATTGAAAAGAGCGTTGGAACAGGTCATGGATTGCCTGCTTGCCTTCTTCGGTGAGGTACCGGGTACCAGTGCCAACGAATGTTTTATGTTCGATTACGGGGAGGCTCTCAACCCAGGTGTTATCCTGCCAGGTAAACCAGGCTTTGCGGTCCTGATCGAACACGCTCAAAGGGCGGTTGAAAAGTTTTGCCAATTCAACGGTCCAACCGGTCCCACCCCTTACGGTATCGTTTGGCTCGATCCAACCCATCACAAATATCTGGAATCCACTGTTCACCATGTGAAAAATCATTTGCATGACTTTTTGGATGGACTCGACGTTGGCATATGTCCGCTTCATGCGCATGCAGACGATTTCCATGCTTATGTCGCCTCTCCTCAGCTCCTCAGGCCCCAGAACGACGAGCCCCCGTTCCCTGGAAGGCTGATGCCCGTCGTAGGAAAAGGTCACTTCGTTAACACCCCACTTTTCAGCCTGCATGCCGAATTCGGCCTCGGCGCCACGGAGACCCCCGCTGTAAAGTGTGAACTCGCTTGCGTTTGCCATTATATTCTCCAAATTTTGTGTAGTTTTTCCCTGTCAAAAGATCAGGGGGCCGGTCCAGATTACGAGAGTATCCTTGATGCCACTCGGTGCTGGTGATAGATCGCTAAAGAAAGACCCGCAAGAGGATTGAGGTATCACCATCGCACGCCCTAAAACTTTTATTGTATCATCTAACGGACGTAAAGGATATGGACCGGAGCGATCAAATGCTCAAATGCATCGTTTTTATGGTTCCCGGACTCTTAATGCCAAATGCCGGCACGGACCTCCGGCCTTCCATCCGTGCGGTATTTGTGCAATGCTGTGTCCAGGGACCCGGCATATCCAGGGGCAAACATTGCACGCAAACACGGCCGCTGTGGCGATGAGGCCGGTTTTTGGCCCCGGTCGCCTGGAAACCTCTTTCGTTTGGCAGGAGTCCGTTTGGGATGGAGGAAACGAACAGCCGGGGCAAAGGCGCCTGGTACTATGATTACCGGTGGATGATCCTCGCTATAATGTTTTTTGGCTCCGTTTTAAATTACCTGGACAGGGTCAACCTGAGCATTGCAAATACGACCATTGCTAAAGAGTTTGGCCTGGGGCCGGTGGAAATGGGACTGCTCATGTCCGCCTTCATGTGGTCTTATGCCTTCGCCAATCTGCCGGCAGGGTGGCTGCTGGATAGATACGGAATCAAACGCATTTTTCTTTGGTCCGCTGTCGCCTGGTCCGCGGCGACCATAGCAGGAGGCTTTGCACAAGGGTTAGTCTCCCTGTATGTAGTGAGACTGATACTGGGGATTGCGGAAGCACCTTTTTTTATATGCTCCGCCCAGTTTACCAAGACGCATTTTGCGGAAAACGAACGTGGCGCCGCTTCTTCCGTCATTAATATGGGCCCCAAGATCGCCAACGGTTTCGCTCCTCCACTTTTGACCTTGATGCTCATAAGTCTGGGCTGGAGAAGCATGTTCATCTCTCTGGGCGTGGTGGGCTTTTTGCTCGTGCTCGTATGGTCCAAATGCTACTGCGAAGAACCGAAACCGTTTCCCAAAGCAGATAAAAATTCCGTGCGGGAAAAGATCGGGGCAAAAGCAGATTATCTTGCCATCCTCAAGCATCCCGTGACCTTATGGTTCTGTCTCGGCAATATCGGGTCCTCCTACGTATTCTGGCTCTATTTTACGTGGCTGCCGACCTATCTGACGACACAGCGAGGTCTGACCTTAACCCAGGCCGGTTGGGCCGCGATGGTTCCGTTTATCTTCGGTGTGGCGGCTGTGCCCATAGGCGGATATATGTCCGACTGTTTTATCAGAAGAGGAATGAACTCGATTCGTGCCAGGCTCGTGCCCACGGTTGGCGGCTGCCTGCTGGCTGCCGTTGCCGTAGCGCCTTTAAATTATGTGCATCAGACCGGTATAGCATTGATGTTAGTGACCATAAGCCTTTTTGCGGGGGCGCTGAGAGTGGGCGTCCTGTGGGCGTTGGTGGGGGATATCGCTCCTGCCGGAAGCGTTGGGAGTTTTGGCGGCATTCAGAACTTTGCAAACTTCGTCGGCGCCGCACTTGCGCCCATAGGCACAGGCTACATACTGAAAGCAACGGGTTCTTACGACCACGTTTTTAGCGTCAGCGCAATTCTCTGCGCCCTGGGCGCCATGAGCTACATGATGATCGACCGGAAAATTACTGCCGAAGACCTGCGAGTCAGTCCCAAAACAGAACAGGCATAGGGCGAAAATCGTCTCACGCAGAGGCGCGGAGGCACAGAGGGAACGCCGATTTAGCCTCATTCCCCGCCCGTTGTAAATCATATCAAGTGGAGGCGCGCCCCGTCACTTCGCCCGAGAACGGTCTCCCAAAATGTTTGCGGCGCCCCGTCACTTTATAAACGGATAGACCTTACTTTTCTTGAGAGAGTTTCAAAAATAGGAAACCTTCCGGCGACCCGAAATGACGCAGGGCTATTTCGCGATCACCAAGCGGAGGCAAAAACTAAATGGAGGCTTTTTCATGAATCGAATCGGTTTATCATCTTCATTGCTCCCCAAAATCATCTTTTTGGGATTTATTTTAAGCGCATGGTCCACCCTAATTTCGGGTCCATGCCTTGCGGGCGCCGCTTCGGAAGATGTTACCACTGCCATAACCCGGGTAGCGAAGCAAAACATCCCCGCGGTGGTTCACGTGGAGGTAACGGAGCGACAGGATGTTTCAAACCCGCTCCTGCCATACGAAGGCAATCCTTTATTCAAGTATTTTTTCGGCAACCCGAAAACAATGCCGAAGAAATTTCAGGAGGAAATCGTCGGGCTGGGTTCCGGGATGATCATCGATGCCGAAGGGCATATTCTCACCAACAATCACGTGGTTGCAGGGGCGACAAAAATACAGGTGGTGCTTTCGGACGGCAGGTGGTTTGACGAAAAATCCCTGAAAATAATCGGCCTGGATCCCAAGACCGATCTGGCAGTGATCCAGATCACTACAAAAGGGTCTTATCCTCACGTCGTTCTCGGAGATTCCGACAAGCTTGAAATCGGTCAGTGGGTGGTGGCTATCGGTCAGCCCAGGGGGTTATTCCAGAGTGTAACCCAGGGAATAATCAGCGCCAAGAATCGCGTGGGGATTACCGATCCGTCGAGCTACGAGGACTTCTTGCAGACCGATGCGCCGATCAACCCCGGTAACAGCGGAGGACCATTGATCAATTTGCAGGGAGAGGTGATAGGGGTCAATTCCGCCATAATGAGTGAATCGGGTGGATTCGAAGGGATCGGATTCGCTATTCCCAGCAACATGGCTATAAATGTCTCGAAACAGTTGATCGCAAACGGGAAGGTTACGCGCGGCTATATTGGACTGAGCCTGCAGAGCCTTACGCCTGAACTTGCCGAAAGTCTGGGATTGAACTCGACCAAGGGAGCGCTCGTTGTAGACGTAATCAAGAACAGTCCGGCCTATGACGCCGGCTTCAAAAAAGGCGACCTGATCGTCGATTACGAAGGTAAGGAAGTTCAGGATGCTTCCAACCTCAGGAACGACGTGGGAAATGCCCCGGTAGGACAAACAATTACCATGAACGTCATGCGCGGAGGGAAAAAAGTTCAAATAACGGTAAAAGTGGGGAGCGAAGAGCAGGAAGAGAAGGTGCTTTCAAACTTTACGCAGGAAAGATTGGGGATTGTCATCCAGCCGGTTACTCCGCAGGAGACCAAGAAATACGGTCTCGAGAACGGGGAAGGCGTGGGGGTGGCAAAAGTTAATCTCGCGGGACCTATGGGCAAGGCCGGCCTGGAGCCCGGGGACATAATCCTGCAGGTAGGCTCACAGGCTGTCGGGAATTCGGAAGAATTAGGCGCAGCAGTTGAAGCTCTGTCTCCCAACAAGGAGGTTGCATTCCTGGTCGTCGATCACCGGACGGGTGAGGCCGGCTACATCGAGGCCGTGATTCCATGATCGGGAAAAATGACATCTCAAAATACTTTCACAGGTCGCCGGCTGCAATGTTTCGCCCGCCCGGACAGGGCGGGCGCCAAGCCTGACCCTGTCCGGTGAAGCACCCATGCATCCAAAACACCCGGTAAATTACGCGCGTATCGGTGTTCCGTAATTCTGAATCCTGGCCTGCATTTCGGGGCTCAATTGTATGACAAGCTCCGCATTGTACGAACCAGCAGAGAGTCCAGGCAATGCCGGACTGGAGGAGAGCGTTTTCGAGTATATCTGATGAGCCGCGATGCCATAAGAACGCGATATCGCAGCAAGCGACCCGTCTTTGACTGCCGGATCGACGTCCGTGGTAAAGATTGAAACGGTATTGTCGCTGTTGCGGACGATATCGAAAATACGGAACTGCTGGGGGAAATCCCTCAACGAAGCGGTTTCGATCTGCCAGAAGCCGAGTTCAGGACGGGCGTCATCAGGCGACTTAAATGCCGTAACCGCGTTCATGTGACGATGTCCCGCGATCCACAGGATGAGATTCGGATATTTATGGAGTGTGTCAAACAGCGCCTTCTCGGATACAGAAGATTTGGACCACCAACCGACAAAAGATTCAGGCTTTTCGACGCCTATCGGTACGTGAGCAGCGATAATCATCAGCTTGCCTTCAGCCTGACCCTTATCAAGTTCACTCACGAGCCAGCCGTAACGCGTATTGTCAAGAGAGCCATGCCCATAGCCGTGAAAATCGAGATCATCTTCCCTTTGAGTATCGTCGAGCACGATAACCTTGACCGGTATATTCAACTTCGGCTCGAAGCTGTAACCGGCAAAATCGTTGTCCAGGTTTGACTGGTTAAAACCGTGGCCGGCCGGATTTGAAGATGATACGAAAAATTCACTCATCCACTCCTTTTTCGAAAGTGAACGACGGTTCGGATCGGCTGCAATCTTCGGAGCCTTCGTGCTGCCGACAGGTCCCGCACCTATAATGTCACCGCAGGGGGTCCGGCAGTCGAGTACACCCATATAGAAATCACGCTTGTTTATGCCTTCAGGGTCGGTGAGTATATCTCCCATTTTGAGGATATCCCCACCGATATACGCCTGCCGGAGGTAATCGCTCACAGGGTTTGTTCCCATCCAGAAATGATCGTGGTTGCCCAGAGCCTGGTACCAGGGGATCGTCTTATCAAGTCCTGCCGCCTGGTAAGGTTTCTGATAATCGATGGTGGCGGCTCCGGCGTGAGCGCCGGAGCTTGGGGCGATGACCTTGCCGTCGAGGACATCGACATACCATCTTAGTTCGTTGTACTGAGTATTGTTGCAGGTGTCGCCAAGAGAAATACCGAAATCAATCGGATTTTGTTTATGAATAGCGTTTATAGTCTGGACCGCGGCATCGAGAACATGGGTCGTATACAGCATAACAGCAGAATATGCCGAGGAGATACCGTCTTTGAGGCCTAAATAGATCGCTTGAGCAGGAGATTCTTTGTCGGTGATGTGGATGTCGGTTATAATGAAGAAATTCAAAAGTCTTGCAGAATTAGCGGTAGACGCACCGTTATAAGCGGAGGACACGATGTCGAGCCGCTTGACGGAATCGATACCCGGTCCATAATGCCAGGAGCCATAACCGTTTTGCTTGTATTTTGAAACCTCATTGGGAAGAATCTTCTTCGAACCCACGGGTGGGTCAGGCATGACCGCCCTCTGGAGGGTTGTGAAAATATCGGGGGCAATCGGATACGATGGCGTGGGGGGGCCTCCTCCGGCGGCAAGCACCTTCTCCAGGCTTCCGAGAGTCGATAACTCCAGTCCAAGGGCGGCTGCGCAACCAACGCAGCACTTCAAAAAGACTCTTCTTAAAATGCTCACCGGCACTCCTTTCACAATGGTTGCTATGGGATGATCCACGAAAGACGATCTCTTGCATATGATTAGCATCGCAGTTTAGAATTCGGAATTATCATCATTTTTGGTGAGTGGAATCTAGATAGCGGCAGGCAGATCGGCTTTGGACGTTGCTTTGATGATATTTCCGGCAAATCTTCCGGCTCCTCGCGCTGCCCGTCCATGAGCCTTGACCCGGAGAACGTTCTGCCTTAGGATTTTGGCGGGTCTGGAGAGATAATCTCCAGAGGGCAGCAAAGAGATAGTCGGGCCGCTATCACGGGAAACCCGTGGTGGCGGCCCCTTTTTTTTCTTTGAAAGGCTTGGTGTGATGAAGCTGGCTTCAAACGGTTATTTCTTCGAGAGTTTTTTCGGGCGGATCCTGAGTCCATTCGAACGGTTCCTCAGACGATCGACGGCGGGTGGGATTGTTCTTGTCGCAACTGTCGCCATTTCGTTGATCCTGGCAAATTCCGGCGCAGGCAAGTATATCTTCGCGATTTTAGAACAGCCGGTCAGCATCGGGATTTCGAACTGGCATCTCGAACTGAGGCTCGGGGAGTGGGTGAATGACGGCTTGATGACGTTGTTTTTCCTCCTGGTCGGTCTAGAACTCAAGCGGGAGTTTGTGGTAGGAGAGTTGTCCTCGCTAAGAGACGCGGCCCTTCCCGTCGTTGCAGCTTTTGGCGGCATGCTGGTCCCGGCCCTTATCTATTTGATCATCAACCCGGCGGGGCCGACGTCCCGGGGATGGGGAGTCCCAATGGCGACCGATATTGCGTTCGCCGTCGGGATACTGGTCCTGCTGGGACGTAGAGTTCCCCCGGGTTTAGTGATTTTTCTAACCGCCCTGGCTATAGCAGATGATTTGGGAGCCGTGGCCGTGATCGCGTTTTTCTACGCGGGGGAGATATCCCGTATGGCCCTGCTGAGTGCCGCACTGCTGCTGGGCGTCCTTTTCATCCTGAATCGCGGGGGGATACGAAATCCTGTCCCTTACTGGTGTATCGGACTGATTCTTTGGTTTGCGCTGCTAAGATCCGGGGTGCATCCGACGATCACCGGGATTTTGCTCGCCTTTTCCATTCCGGTCAGGTCGGCATTCACTCCCCCGGAGTTTGCAAAAAGGATCGAGCAGTTGCAAAAGGAACTTCATGAAGAAGCATTTGACCCATATGCCTGCGAGTATGCGATCGGCTGCCCCCGGATGGTCACGGTAGCGGAGAACCTGGAGAAAGCCTCGCGGGCCGTACAGTCACCCTGCAGCATTTGGAGCATACCTTGGGCCCCTGGGTCACCTTTATTGTCCTGCCGGTATTTGCTTTCTGCAATATGGGAATCGATTTTTCCGGGCTTCACTGGAATTCGGCGATCGGTCCCGTAACCTTGGGGGTGGTACTGGGCCTTTTCCCGGGCAAGCCGATCGGTATTACGACTTTCAGCCTGCTGGCCGTAAAGTGCGGAATAGGGAGACTTCCGAGGAATGTGAGCTGGCGGCAGATGGCCGGCGTGGGTTGCCTGGGAGGCATAGGATTCACAATGTCACTCTTCATAAGCAATGTGGCATTTAGCTCCCCAGCCAACCTGGAACAGGCAAAGATAGGGATCCTTGCAGCCTCCCTTGTCTCCGGGTCCATCGGTCTCG
>CAWGZP010000133.1:0-57650 GCA_963826655.1 uncultured delta proteobacterium | reverse complement strand
GAGTTTTCCAGTTTCCAGTAAGAAAACTAAAAACTGCAGTTAGCAATTTCTTTTTGCATCGCTTCGACCATAGAGATGGGGTCGGCTGCGTCCCGGATAGGCCGGCCGACGACAACGTAATCCGCACCGTCCCTGATTGCCCGGCCTGCGGTCACGATCCGCTTCTGATCGTCCGGCTCGGCCCCCGTTTTGGCTGGGCGAATTCCAGGGGTTATTATCAGGCAATCGTTCCCTAATGCTGTCCTGAGGCGGCCGGCTTCGGCGCCTGAGGCAACGATCCCATCCGCACCCGAGCCGATTGCCTGCCGTGCCCGTTGGATAACCAGTTCCTCTACTTTGCGGTCGACGCCGAAAAAACTCCGCATATCTTCCTGGTCGAAACTGGTAAGAACGGTCACCGCAAGGATTTTGACCCCGGTCCCGGCCTGGACGGCAGCCGAAACTATAGGTTCATTTCCATGCACCGTCGCAAAGGTGACGCCTTTGTCTCGGAGCTGCGCGACAGCCAGTTTGACGGTCTGAGGTATGTCATAGAACTTTAAGTCGAGCATCACCCGGTGCCCGCGCTCGGCTATCCATTGCACGACCGGGAAGCCGCCTGCAAGAAACAGTTGGAGTCCAACCTTGTAGGATCGGATATGGCTTTCCAAAAGCTCGACGAGTTTTTTGGCCCTGTCGGCACAATCAACATCGAGCGCAAAAATGATTCTTTCTTCCAGCGGTATACTCTTTGGCTGCATCGGACATCCTTTTTCTTGGAGTTTCGCCGATTTTCTTCCCTGTTTTCACGCCAATGTCAAAGATAAAATCTCGCAACGCCTCCAGACTTTAATATTTTTTTCCAATTGTGGAAATTCACCGGTATGATTATTGATATTGTGAATACGTTTGCCTGGTTGAAATGCTATGGGGGCGCTGTGATCTTAACGTGTGTTGCTGTGATCTCAAAATGTGTTGCCGTGATCGTAGAATCAATTCTGGCTGCCACAGGCGGTGTTCGGGAGGCTGGGAGTGCTGCTCTCTCTGATTGGAATGTCGGGGTCGGGAAAGTCGTACTGGGCCGAGAAGCTCTCCAGGCGCGGTTTCAGACGGTTTTGTCTCGATAATTTGATTGCTCAAAAGCTCCACGCAGAACTGAAGCGGGACGACGATATCGTCCCCCTTGGCGAATGGATGGGGTTTCCTTTTCAGGACGGCTATCAGGTAAGGGAAGACATGTATCTTTCCGCTGAAAAGCAACTGATGGCCGAAGTTCTCGACTGGATCGATGAAAACGCCTGCGCCCATCCGGACGAAAACGTCGTGGTGGATACCACCGGGAGCGTGATCTATATTGGGGAGAAGCTTCTCAAAAGGCTCAGCCTGTTGACTACCGTTATAAACTTCACTTTCCCCATCGTAGTCAGGGAAGCCGTGCTGCGGGAGTACATATCGAATCCGAGGCCCGTGCTTTGGAGGGGATTTTTCAGTATGGAGCCCGGCGAAAGCGTTGAAGAGGCCATGTGCCGTTGCTATCATGGGCTGCTCGACTCGCGGGAGGTAGCCTACCGCGCCCTGGCTGACATCGAAATAGACTACTTCATCAGGAACAGCCCCGATTTCAGGATTTCCGACTTGCTGGAAATCGCTGCAAAACCAGCCAAAAGATGCCACCTGACGACCCAGTGACCACCCTGGACTCGACAAAAAAAATCAGGGTCGTCGTTTTCCACCAGGGAGCGCTCGGGGATTTCCTCGTGGCGGCATCCGCCGTTGAGGATCTTGCCGGGGTCTGCGCCGGTGCTCATGTCGACTTCTGGTCAAAACCTGAGCATGTGTCTCTGCTCACCGGCAAGGGTTACGTGGGTGAATGTCATCCTTCCGGCGGCGCTCTCGACTCATTGTTACTTCATGACAGCCTCTGGAGGACTGCCGCTCTCCCCGATTTCCTGCTAAAGGCCGATCTTGTGCTCATCTTCGGCCAGGCCGGGTCCCGCGTTATGGCCGAGAGGCTCGAAAGGCGCCTGCCGGCAAATGTGAGTTGGATTCAGTCTTTCCCTGCCGAAAACGACGCCGGTGCTCATGTCTCCCACTTCCTGCGCAGGCAATTAAAAGAGCTTGGATGGCCTATTGGCTGCAAACCTCTTCGTCTGTCGCCGCCCGCCGATGAAAGACAGGCCGCAGAAGACCTGCTTCACGATCTCGGCATTTTCTCACCACCGATTCTCGTCCATCCTGGAAGCGGGGGCCGGCGTAAAGTTTGGCCGCTTTCGAACTGGTACGGACTGATCGAGTGGATGCGGGGCCGATTGCCCCCCTTTAAAACACTCTTGTCCATAGGGCCGGCTGACGGGTATATGAATGAATTCTCGCGGACCATGCGCGAGGCTGGGGTTGCGATTTTGTCCGGACTGACTGCGGTGAGGCTTTCGGCCCTGCTTTCATTGTGCGCGCTCTACATCGGAAGCGATTCGGGAGTGAGCCACCTGGCGGCAGCAGTCGGGATACCGGTGATCGCCGTTTTTGGGCCGACAGACCCGCGCGTCTGGGGGCCGCCGGGCAACAATGTAGCTCTTGTACAAAGGAGATGGAAAGAATCGGATGTTTTTGCCTGGAAAGTGCCGGATTGTGGCCGGGCGGGCACAGGGCCCGGGGGCGGGGCGTATGCCTTTGAGGATAAAGAAATTGCCGATTTGGTGCTGGCAATGGTTCGTGGTTGATACAAACTTGCGGTTTTGAAATCATGCCTGAAAACAAGTTAAAGAAATTGAGAAAGATAAACTGGTAACGGATATCATGATACCATCAAAATTTAGTCAGAGTAATGATCGGATGTATTCTGCATTTGTGAAAAAGCAAATCGTACTGATTTACCTTCTGCTGACGATTGCTACCCTCCTGACATTTTGGCAAGTCAGTCATTGCGATTTCATCAGTTATGACGATCCGCTATATGTTACTGAAAATGCACATATAATGAACGGTCTCACAGTAGATTCCGTTCGGTGGGCCTTCACCAGCACCTATGCAAACTTCTGGCATCCACTGACATTGATGTCTCTCATGCTCGACAACGAGTTATTTGGATTAACCCCTCGATGGTATCATCTGACTAATCTCTTGTTCCACGTCGCAAACACGCTATTGCTCTTTTTCGTTCTTAACCGGATGACAAAGTCTCCATGGAAAAGCGCCTTCGTGGCGGCATTGTTTGCCCTTCACCCCCTCCACGTGGAATCCGTGGCCTGGATAGCCGAGCGCAAGGACGTCCTTTCAACTTTTTTCTGGATGCTCACCTTAATCGCGTATGTTCATTATGTTGAGCATCCGCGTCTTAAAAGCTACCTCGCTGTCTTAGTATTTTTTATCATGGGTTTGATGGCAAAGCCGATGCTTGTCACTCTCCCCTTCGTGATGCTCCTCCTGGACTATTGGCCTCTGCAGCGCTTTGGGCAAAAGACGGTTGCGCTGGAGGTCAAAGCGGGGCCTGATAAATCTGTATTTGTCAATAAGAAGAAAGCTAAGTCGGGGAAAAAGCCGTCCTTGCAAAACATCGTCAAGAGTGCAAGACCTGTGGAGCATAAATGTGGATGGGCCGAAACCCGGCGCCTGCTCATTGAAAAAATCCCGTTATTTGTGCTGGTTCCCCTCTTCAGTGTGTTGACCTATATTGCCGAAGGGGAGGCGGTGATAAATTTTCCATGGAACGTTCGGGTCCGCAATGCCCTCGTTTCCTATGTCATTTATATCGGCAAGACTGTCTGGCCCACCGGCCTTGCAGTTTTTTATCCTCACCCCGGGCTATTGCCGCTTTGGCAGGCAATGGGTGCGGCTCTTCTCCTCGCCGCAGTAACTGCCGCCGTTATTCTGGCGGCAAAGAGATTTCCGTACCTGGCCATTGGATGGTTGTGGTTTGCAGGGACCTTGGCGCCAGTGATAGGAATAGTCCAGATCGGCTCTTTTGGAAGGGCCGACCGGTTCACCTATATACCGCTGATCGGATTGTTCATCATGGTGGCATGGGGTGTGCCGGAATTGTTGAAAGGTTGGCGCTATCGCAGGGAGGCCCTCGCTGCGTCTTCCACACTGATTGTTTGCTCCCTGTCCATCGCTGCGTGGATACAGGCCGGATATTGGCGCGATAGTATTACGTTGTACGATCATACCCTGAAAGTTACCGATCATAACGCCATTATTTATACTAACCGCGGTATTACCTATAGCAAGCTTGGCAATTTCCAGCAGGCGATTGCAGACTTTGACAGGGCCATGCAAATTAATCCCGGCATCGCGGTCGCATATTATAATCGCGGCGCCGCCTATGGCCAACTTGGCAATTTTCAGCAGGCCGTTTCAGATTACAACAGGGCTATCGAAATCAATCCCGAATATGCTAATGCCTATAATAGCCGGGGCGTAGCCTATCGTAAACTTGGCGATCTCCGGCAGGCGCTTTCAGATTACAACAGGGCCATCGACATTGATCCCGAACACGCTGAAGCCCGTAATAACCGTGGCGTAGCCCAGGGCGCACTTGGCAACCGGGGGCAGGCGATTTCAGATTTGGACAGGGCGATTGAAATCAATCCTAAATATGCCGAGGCTTTTAAAAACCGGGGAGTTGTCCATGATGAACTTGGCGACCACCGGCAGGCGATTTCAGATTATGACAGGGCCATCGAAATTGATCCCGAATATGCGGAGGCATATACTGACCGTGGTGCAGCCTATCGCCAACTTGGCAATCTCCAGCAGGCGATTTCAGATTTCAACAGGACCATCCAAATTAATCCCGGCTTTGCGGTCGCATATTATAACCGCGGTATTGCCTGTGGCCAACTTGGCGATCTTCAGGAGGCGATTTCAGATTACAACAAGGCTATCGAAATCAATGCCGAATATGCCGGGGCCTATATTAACCGGGGTGTCGTCTATGGCAAACTTGGCAATCTCCAACAGGCCATTTCAGATTACGACAAGGCCATCGAGATCAATCCCGAATATGCCGGGGCCTATATTAACCGGGGCATTGCCTATGGCAAACTTGGCAATCGGGAGGAGGCTATTGAGAACTTGAAAAAGGCGGCAAGACTTGGCAGCGAAGACGCAAAGAACTTATTGAAAGGCCAGGGGATGGACTGGTAACGGATATCATGATACCATCGAGAAGTGGTGATAGGGTGTATTCTGCATTTCTAAAAAAGCAAATCCTGCTGATTTATCTTCTTCTGACGGTTGCTTCCCTTCTGGCGTTCTTGCAAGTCAGTCATTGCGATTTCATTAGTTATGACGATTCTACATACGTAACTGAAAACGTCCATATTCGCAATGGCATTAGTGTGGAAGCGATTCGGTGGGCCTTCACGACCGGTTATGCTTCAAACTGGCATCCCCTGACATGGTTGTCCCACATGCTGGATGTTCAACTCTTTGGATTAGATCCGCGATGGCATCATCTGACCAATCTTTTATTCCATCTTGCAAATACACTGTTGCTCTTTTTCGTTCTTCACCGAATGACCAGGGCGCCCTGGAAGAGTGCTTTCGTGGCGGCATTGTTTGCCATTCATCCCCTCCACGTGGAATCCGTAGCCTGGGTGGCCGAACGCAAGGATGTGCTTTCCACTTTCTTCTGGATGCTCACTACGGGTGCGTATATCCATTATGTAGAGAATCCGCGACTCAAGAATTACCTGGTCGTCCTCATATTGTTTGTTCTGGGCTTGATGGCAAAACCGATGCTTGTAACACTTCCTTTTGTCCTGCTCCTCCTGGACTACTGGCCTCTGCAGCGCTTCGGGTTGAATTCCCTCCCGTTCTCAAAGGGAGTCGGGGGAATAGGTGGTTTTGTAACCGATCACTTACCTTTTCTAAAGCGGACAAATGGGGATTTTGCCAATCACCCCCCTTTACCAAAGGGGGGAAGGGGGGATTTTAAGACACAGGTTTCCACATCTACACCAAATCAACCTGTATCCGAAAAAAGGAAAAAAGGAAAATCGGCTAAAAGGCACAGTACACAGGCCGCGCTTCCGTCCTCCGCCCCCGTTCTCCCACGCTCCGTCCTCCGTCCTCTTCTCCAGGAAAAAATCCCGTTTTTTGCACTTGCGGCGCTTTCCAGTATCGTAACATTCATCGCTCAGCTCAAAGGCGGAGCGGTGAAAACTGTGGATGTGCTTCCATTGGGTGTCCGCATTTCGAATGCCCTCGTTTCCTATACTATCTACATCGGGAAGATGCTCTGGCCGACTCATCTTGCCATTTATTATCCTCATCCCGGGATGCGGTCATTCTGGCAGGTTCTTGGGGCGGTTCTTATCCTTGGCGCTGTAAGCACGATGGTTTTTCGAACGGCAAAGAGATTTCCGTATCTGGCTGTAGGATGGCTGTGGTACGCAGGTACGCTTGTGCCCGTGATTGGGATTGTGCAGGTCGGAAACCAGGCCATGGCCGACCGCTATACTTATATCCCCCTCATCGGCTTGTTGATTATGGCGGCATGGGGAATTCCGGAACTCCTGAAAAAGTGGCGCCACCACAAAGAGGCGCTTGTTGTGTCGTCGGCTTTGATCCTTCCATGCCTTTTCGTTGCTACATGCATCCAGACCGGGTACTGGAGAAATAGTATTACGCTCTACGATCATGCCCTCAAAGTCACCAGCCGTAACGCCACAATGCTAAATAACCGCGGTGTTGTCTATTCCCAGCTTGGCAATCTCCCGCAGGCGGTTTCAGATTATGACAGGGCCATCGAAATCAATCCTGAATATGCCGACCCATACTCGAATCGCGGTGTTGCCCATAGCAGACTTGGCAATCTCCCGCAGGCAATTTCAGATTACGACAGGGCCATCGAAATCAACTCCGAATATGCTGATGCCTATATCAACAGGGGCTTCGCCTATGGCCAATTTGGCGATTTCCAACAGGCGATTTCGGATTACAGCAGGGCTATCGAAATCAATCCCGAATATGCGTTGGCCTATACCAACCGCGGCGTCGCCTATGTCGAACTTGGCAATTTTCAGCAGGCCGTTTCAGACTACGACAGGGCTCTCGAAATCAATCCCGAATATGCGATGGCCTATATCAACAGGGGCATCGCCTACGCCAAACTTGGCAACCGGGGACAGGCGATCGAGGACTTGCGAAGGGCGGCAGGACATGGAAGCGAAGACGCAAAGAACTTACTGAAAAGCGAGGGGATAAACTGGTGACGGATATCTTGATGCCATTTATATATAGCTGACACGGGGTTGAAGTAATTCTCAAAAACTTCTGTGGCTAAAGAAGGCTCCGGGTGGGCTAAGTGGCAGCGCAGCGCACCGTCCTTGCCGTAGTCCAGCCATCGAGGACTTCTTTTCGCAACAGCATCTCACGTCCCCCCGGGACACCCTGAAACCATGAAAAGATCCGTAATCCGTAGGATGGGTGGAGCGAGCGCAACCCATCAAATCTTTTCGAGACAGCTTTTAATGTCCTTTGGGACACCCTGAAACCATGAAAAGACGTGGCAATCACCCCCCTTTTTGTAAAGGGGGGCAGGGGGATTTTGCACCTCGCTTGACTTTCGTAACAGCTTTCAAAAGTCGTACGCCGGCCGTGCGGTTCCCCCCGCGTGAAGGCGCCTCAGGAAAAGGGGAAAACGATAACCTCCGAGCCCTGGTCAAGACCCTCTACGTGTTCGGGGATTACAACAAAACCGTCCGCGCGGGCCAGGATGCTGATTGCCCCGGATTTTCCGAATATCGGCGACGCCTCGTCGTCGCCCCCGCTTCCCCTGGACAGGGTTACCGGAACATAGTCGGTTCTGCCGTGCACGGACGGGAGTTGCTGGCCTAGGATCGCTCTTATTGCCTGCCCCCGTTCGGTCTCGGTTAAGCCCTGGAGCCTTTGCAGGCAGGGAAGCAGAAATGTCCGGCAGGTGATAAGCGCGGATACGGGCTGGCCCGGGAGCCCCCAGAAAAGCACCCTGCCTGTTCGCCCGAAGATCACCGGCTTGCCCGGCCGAATCGCGACCCCGTGCACCAGGAGTTCCGACTCCGGTAGACTTGCCAGAACCTGTATGGTGTAATCTCTTACGCCAACCGAGCTTCCACCTGAGAGAACGATCACGTCATGGTCTACGAGGGCATCGATACATGCCGAAACGAGATCTTCGAGCCTGTCCGAAACTGTCTCCAGCATCCCGACCCGCGCGCCGGCGGATTCGATTTGCGCCGCAAGGCTGAAGCGGTTTATGTCCCTTATCTTTGCAGGCGGGAGGGGTCGGGTCTCGATTGGAACAATTTCGTCCCCCGTCGAAATCAGTGCAACACGCGGGACCCCGAAAACTTCCACCTCTATGGCCCCGAGGGCCGCCAGGACACCGACGTCCTGGGGCCGAAGCCGTGCGCCCTTCCTGAACAGGGCGGCGCCGTGCGCTATGTCGTCGCCAATTTTGAGCACATTTTCGCCGGGCGCCACCGGCTTCATCACTTCGATCGTCCCACTGTCGAGCGCCGAGGTATATTCGACCATCACGACCGCATCGGCCCCCTCGGGAAGCATGCCGCCAGTCGGGACTTCAACGGCCCTTCCGGGTGCTACCTGGACCTCTGGCGCCTTCCCCATAACCACTTCACCTGATATTTCCAAAAGGGCGGGCAGGGTCTCCGACGCGCCGAAGGTGTCCCTGGCGCGCACAGCGTACCCGTCCATGGTCGAGCGTGCGAACTGAGGTACCGGTTCGGCAGCCGATATATCCGAGGCAAGCCTGCGGCCGCAGGCCGACGCGAGTGAAACCCGCTCGGGCGGCAATGGCCGGATAACTTCCAACATCGACAAGACCTCGTCGGCCGTTTTGACTTTGAGAAACTTGGCCATCCATATCTCCAATATCGCCGGTTAAGGGTTGGCGCGGCGCAACAATCCGCTTTTGCAAGTAGAGCACAACAGGGCGAACAAGTTTTGAAGTTTTAACTCGAAACCCATAACTTGCAACTCGAAACGCATTAGCGGGTCTCGTTATTGAACGACCGAAAGCTATCTGCGGTTCCAGGATCCCGGGACCAAGGATCGCATGAAAGAAAAGCGCAAAAGAAGAAGCCCCCCGCTGGTCACCCGAGGTCCATGGTAGGCGATGCGAGGTCAGTATACACTTTTTGCGACGCTTTCCCTATGAATGATCCAATGACGCTCTACTCGCAAAGAGATAACTCACACTTTTTTTTCACCATTACAGGTGCCTGATAAAAAAACCCGGATGGAGTTCGTCCATCCGGGTCTCGTTCAGCTTAAAGCCGTCTGATATCTAACTCATCAGAAGGCAATCTGGAAGCGCGTTTCGAAAATGTTGTCCGTGCCGTTCGTTGGGAAAAACGTCTCGAAGTTTGGCGAGGTACTGCTGCTTGAGGAGTTTATCCCTGTATTTTGTTGGACTTCCGCATGTACAAAATTCAATTTGACCATGACGTTTGGATTCAGATACCAGTTTATGCCTGCTGTGTAGTCGGTTTCGAAGCCGCCGTTGATCCCTGCGTTACTTCCGTCGACATCCAGTTGGGAAACCCGGAAAGCCACTTCCCAAGCCCCGTAGCCTCCATTCCTGGGATTGAAGTTACAATTCGGGATGACCCTGCCAAAGGTCGCCTGGTAATCCGAAGGCGAAGGGGTCTTATTGTACGGGCGATGCTCGCCGGTTATGAAGTAGCTGGCGTATGCATACCAGCCGTGAAAATAGGCATTATTATTGGTTGCCTGAAACGTATTCGGATTGGTGGCGATATCGTTCGCCATGGCGTACATGTACTCAGCCTGCACGGAAAAGGGACCACATACGAATGCAAATTCCGGGTCTATGGTGTCCACTCCCTTAGCCAGGAAATTGCCGGTGTCTACCAGTGGGCTGAATAAATTAGCTTCGGGTGAGGACTTGTAGTCGATGAGGCCCGGGTTACCGTTGGTGCCGTTATTGGCAAATGCCGTATCGTCACGGAACTTATGCTCGTAGCCTATGCCAACGTGGACCAGTTGTTCTCCGTTGTTCTGATACCAGGGAAGGGCCGTAAATCTCGCCGCTACATTGGTTGCATCCAGATGTGGCGAGAAAAGATCTCCAGTCGCATCCAGGGGTACGCCGTTGGTGGACGATGCTACCTGTTGTTGGAAAAAATAACCCACCTGCCAGCCTATGCGGTCATCACAGGTCGTGTTTAGCACCTCGATACCCGTGTTACGATTGGGAACGAGTGCATTAACAGGGAGCGACTTCTCCATGAAAGTATTCCAGTTGTCGCTGGTCTGCTGTTCGAGGGAGATAGGCTCATACATCTGGCCCACTCTGATGCGCCCGACATAGGGAATATCCTTGACGCCGAGCCATACGTCCGCGAAAGAGATCCCGTAGCCGGTAGAGAGAAACGCGGTGCTTGTCGACGCGGCCCCTGCGGCAGTAAACGACCTGGTAACTACATTAGTGGTCGAATAGGACGGGGCAAATTCGATTTGAGTGATAAACTCGATATTGCTCCAGATAGTCCCGTCAATATCCAATCTCACCCTGCGCAGTTGGTCGCCGTACCCGTCGGTTTTAGCCGCCTTGGAGGGTGTGTTCGTCCCCAGCAGCCCCTTATTCGCCGACGTGGTCAAAAGGTTGTCCGGTTCGGCATCCCCGATATCCACCTGGGTCCTGCCGCCGATGTGTATATCGAAAGCTTTATCGTCCGTCGTAAACCTGAGGCCGTTCTTCCAATAGGCTTCGAAATCGGTAGGTTTCCTCGCCGCGGGCGCAGTCGCCACTTCGGCCGCTACCTTTGCCTCAGCAGCTTGTGCCGCCGCCACTTGTTCATCCGCGACTCGCTGCGCGTCTATGATTTTTTGGGCCTCCGCTATTTTTTCGGCCTGAGCTTGTCTCAGCAGGTCATCGTATTGCGCCTGGTTGATCTGGTGGCTTTTCAACATGATGTCGAGCAATTTTTCCGTCACGCTCTTTTCCTGAGCGTAGGCCAAACCGCCCGCGAAGACCATGGCGACGCCAATAATCATCGTCACGGTCAACGCTTTGAAGATTACTTTTCGCCCCATCTTAAAAAAACAATTCATCTCATTTCCCCCTAGTGTGTTCTGAATCCTGGAAAACAACTTTGTGCTGATGAATTTAAGGATCCACGGAGGAGATAATAAATCGCGGCGGAGTCGACCATCCCGTCTTTTCCCGAGCCGATCCGGAAACGGAACTGGCCGCCACTGAGGAATCCGGCATCCGCGAACGCAGGCAGGGCAAAAGTCCACACCACCAGCGCCGCGAAAAAGCCGAGTAGTCGCCCCTTCATACTCTCTCCTCCCCAAAAGCCGATACTATAAAACGCTCTCTCCTAAATAGCCCCACACCAAATTATGCCGACTCTAAGCCACCTCCTTTCTTTTTCTCTAAAAAGTTTATAACTTGCCCCTATACTAATACTGGCGACGTGTATTCCAGCGCTGCACTAGTTGTCAAGAAAAAAAGCGAGATCGTGTGGCCTATTTATTTATTCTTAACCGGGCAGCGGTGTCCGACGAGCAAGAACTCCATGGTCGGCTTCCCCGGTGAGCTCAAATGATGGGGACGTTTTCTGCCATTTTGCGCAGGATATTTCGCATACTTTGCCTCTCCGCTTCTCGCGCCGCCCCTTTTTCCGTCAAGAAAATCTGCGTTTTTAACGATGTATTGTTAGTGTGGCGCCCACCTGGAAACATGGGAGAAGGAACGCCTCGAATCAAGACTGGTGGGGCACAACATTAAAAAACCTTAAACTAAAAACTGCACTTCCGGACGATACAAATGCTCATGTCGATTAGAAAGAGATTATGGTTGATCCTGATGTTCGTATTTGCGACTGCATCATTTGTCGTAATCATTTCGGGCATCATCAAATGTAACGAAGAAATTGAAACCGCCCGCAACAACGCTACCATATTGGTTCTCAGCCTGGCGGCGCAACAGGAGCAAGTCGCTATAGGGATAAGACAGACACTTGGCACCCTGTCGCTTTTGCCTGGAGTGAAAAATTTAGATGCCGATGCCTGTAACGAGCTTTTCCGACAATTACATGATGTGAATCCCGCGTACACTAATATAAATGCAGTAACAGGTGATGGGGTTATGTTTGCGGCTTCCGCCCCTTTTGATAATGTCAATCTCGCAGATAGAAAACACTTTCGAGATGCGGCGGCAACACTCGATTTCTCGCCGGGAGAATACATAGTTGGTAAAATTAGCAATCTCCGGTCGCTGAATTATACTCTTCCCGTGTTCAATTCTTCCGCTGAAGCCCCGGTTGCTTTCGTTACCATAGGGTTTAATCTCGACGCTTTTTCCGGCCTTATTGAGAAGGTGAAACTGCCCGAAGGTTACTCGTTCGCAATCCTTGACCACGCGGGAGTCCGTCTGTATCGGATACCCGAGCATGCCTTAGCCCTTCCCGGGAAACCGATTCCCCATGAAGCATTTAAAAAAGTATCGTCCGGTCTCGACTATGGAACTTTCGAAACAACTGCGGAAGACGGCATAAGCCGAATATATGCTTTCAAGCAGTTGCGCCTCCGGGACGGGGCGGTTCCGTACATGTATATGCTCATTGGAGTGCCGAGCGATACTATCGTACAAAAAGCTAATTCGACCATGGTCGTGAACTTGTCGCTCCTCGGGATTGCGGCTGCCATATCATTTTTGCTTTCATGGTTTTTTGGAAGGCCCATTGCAAGACTCAGTGCCGCCGCGCAGCGTCTCGGAGGAGGCGATTTGGCTGTACGAACGAGCCTCCCGCACACATCCGACGATCTGGGGCGGCTTGCGAAATCCTTTGACGATATGGCTTCGATGCTGGAGACGTGCACCCTTGAGAGCACGAACGCGGAAGAGGCTGTGCGGGAGAGCGAATCGAAATATCGCAACCTGGTTGAAACTACCGGTACGGGCTACCTGATTATAGACAGGCAGGGCAAAGTTCTGGATGCGAACCTGGAGTATGCGGGACTGGCCGGCTGCGGCTCCGTTCAGGAAATACTGGGGCGAAGCGTACTCGAATGGACGGCGTCACATGATCTGGAAAGAAATGCGGAAGCATTGAACAGGTGCATTGCCGACGGGCTGACGAGAAACCTGGAAATCGATTATACGAACAGGGCCGGCCGGATTACACCAGTTGAGATCAACGCCACTTTGCTAAATACGGCCGAGGGTCCGGTGATTATTTGCCTGATCAAAAACATTACGGAACGCAGGAGGACCGAAGCCGAACTTCAACAGGCCTATGACGGGCTGGAAGGCGTAGTCGCCAGGCGCACAGCTGAGCTTTCGGAAGCCAATGACCACTTGCGCTCGGAAATAGAAA
Source organism: uncultured delta proteobacterium (assembly GCA_963826655.1). Classification (GTDB taxonomy): domain Bacteria; phylum Desulfobacterota; class Syntrophobacteria; order Syntrophobacterales; family Syntrophobacteraceae; genus SbD1. Next base: position 44,316 of record CAWGZP010000133.1, on the reverse strand, counting down.
CGCGCAAAAAGGTTGAACGGGCCCTCCGTGAAAGCGAAGAGCGTTTCCGCTCTCTCTTTGAAGGCCACCGCGCCGCCATGCTCCTGGTCGATCCGGTTTCCGGGGCAATCCTGGACGTCAATGAGGCAGCGGCGCAATTCTACGGCTTCTCCAAAACTGAGCTGTGCGCGATGAACATAGCGCAGATCAATCAGTTGCCCGGGGACGAAATTGCCGAGGCCTGCCGGAGTATCCGGGAACGAAAGACGAATAGTTACGTTTTCCCCCACACGATCCGCAGTGGTGAAGTCCGGACGGTCGAGGTTGATTCGTCTCCTATCGAGATGGGGGGCCGGATGGTGCTTTTTTCAATCGTCCACGACATTACGGAGAGAAAATGCGCCGAGGACAAGCTTGCGCAAACCAACGAGTCCCTCCAGGCTTCTTCCGAGCACTTGAACCAGGAGATAGCCGTTCGCCTGCACGCTGAGGCCGCACTCAGGGAATCCCGGCAGGAACTTGAAAATATTATCGACTTCCTGCCCGACGCGACCTTCGTCATCAACAGCGAAGGGAAAGTCATTGCCTGGAATAAAGCCATAGAGGAACTGACGGGGATAAAGGCATCGGATATGCTGGGCAAGGGCGGCTATGAATACGCGCTCGCCTTCCATGGAGAAAAGAGGCCCATGCTCATAGATCTCGCTCTTAAACCCGATGAAGAAATAGAAGCGAAATATCTGGATGTGGAAAGGGCCGGGAACACTCTCACTGGTCAAACATACACACCGGGGCTCACGAAAGACGGAGTGTCCCGGTTTTTTGACCTGACGGCAAGCGTTTTGCGCGGTTCGGATGGAAGTATACTGGGCGCTATTGAATCCATGCGTGATTTTTCCGAGATTAGAAAAGCCCAGGAGGAGTTGCAACGGACAAATGTCGAGATGGCGCAAATGGTTGCTTCCATTCCATCCTTTCTGATCGGTTTGACCCCGGAAGGCCGGATAGCAAGATGGAATCGCGCGGCGGAGAGGATATTCGGGATAAGCCGTGAAGAAGTTTTGGGCAAGCAGATCGATGAGTGCGGGATCCAGTGGGACAGGCCGAAAATTTCCGAAACCATTCACCTGTGCCAAATAAATAATGTGGCGACAAGGCTTGGCGACATGCGCTTTCAGCGGCCGGACGGCAAGGAGGGCTTCCTCGGTATTACGGTGAGCGCAATCGAGGGCGCCCAACAGAAGCCGCCGGGCATACTCCTTTTGGGCAACGACACCACGCAACAAAAGATCCTTGAGAGCCAGTTGGTTCAGGCGCAAAAACTTGAGTCAATAGGGCAACTTGCGGCGGGAATCGCTCATGAGATAAACACACCCGCCCAATATGTGGGAGACAATGCCCGTTTCCTCCTGGAAGCTTATGGGGACCTGGAACGCGTTCATGAACTCTATGATCGGCTTCTGGTCGACCTCGGGGCCGGAAACCCGACCGAATCCCTGGTCCACAAGATTGAAGAGGTGGTCGAAGAGGTCGATCTTGGCTACATCCGGCAAGAGGTCCCAAAGGCCGTCAGGCAGTCTCTTGAGGGAATCGAACGCATCAGCAGAATTGTCCGGGCAATGAAGGATTTCTCGCATCCCGGAACGGATTCGAAAACCGACATAGACCTGAATAAGGCAATCGAGAGCACGATCACGGTCGCCCGAAACGAATGGAAATACGTCGCGGAGATGGTAACCGATTTCGATCCCGCCCTGCCGTTTGTTCCCTGCCTTCCAGCGGAGATCAACCAGGTTATTTTGAACGTCATAATCAATGCCGCTCACTCGGTCACAGACGCTATGAAGGAAAAAGGATCTGAGGAAAAGGGAACCATAACGGTAACGACACGCGCTCTGGGCGAACAGGCGGAAATCCGCATCAGCGATACCGGGACCGGCATTCCGGAAAACATCAGGTCCAAAATTTTCGATCCCTTCTTTACCACCAAGGAAGTTGGAAAAGGCACAGGCCAGGGCCTGGCAATTTCTCGCTCGGTTGTAGTGGACAAACACGGGGGAACGATTACTTTCGATTCCGAAATCGGCAGGGGCACTACCTTTATCGTAAGGCTGCCACTCAACCGGGATAGTTCGGAGAATTGATGAAAAGAATACTTTTCGTAGACGATGAGTCGATGGTGCTCGACGGTCTTCGCAGAATGTTGCGGGGAATGCGAAACGAATGGGAGATGGAGTTCGTGGCAAGCGGACACGATGCCATGGAAGTCCTGGCCGGCAGGCAATTCGACGTCATAATTACCGACATGCGTATGCCGGGTATGGACGGCTGCCAGTTGCTGAATCACGTCAAGGATCTTCATCCAAGGGTAGTCCGCATCGTCCTTTCCGGTCAATCCGACAAGGAGATGGTCCTTAAGTCCGTCGGACCGGCACACCAGTTTCTCTCCAAACCCTGCGACGCGGAGACGCTAAGGGCTACTGTCGTTCGCGTATGTTCGATGCGCACCCTTCTGGAGGACGAAGCCCTCATAAAGGTGGTCTCCGGCATGGAATCTCTTCCCAGCCTGCCACAGCTCTACACAGAAGTCGTCTCCGAAGTGAATTCGGCCGATGGGTCGCTTAACAGGATCGGAGAAATCATATCGAAAGATTCCGGCATGTGCGCGAAAATTTTGCAACTGGTTAATTCGGCGTTCTTCGGACTTCCCAGGCAGGTGACCAGTTCGATTAAAGCCGTCCAGTTCCTCGGACTCGATACTGTCAAAGCCCTCATTCTCTCTGCCAAAGTCTTTTCAACGTCTTCGCACTCGGATTTCGCCCATTATTCGGTAGACGAACTGTGGCGTCACAGCCTCGGGACCGGACTTTGCGCCAAGGCGATAGCAAAAATGGAAAACTGGGGACAGGAAGTGATAGAAGAGGTTTTCACCGCTGGCCTGCTCCATGATGTCGGCAAGCTCATCCTTGTGGACAAGTTCCCTGCGAAATGCCTCGAAGTGGTAAAAAGAATCAATGACGAAACCCATTTATACGAGGCTGAACTGGATATATTCGGAACAACCCACGCTCAGGTCGGGGCCTACCTCCTGGGCATCTGGGGTCTGTCCGGGGAAATTATCAAAGCGGTGGCCTGGCACCACACTCCCTCCAGTTGCCCTTCTCCATTTCCCTCTGTCCTTGCCGCCGTTCATCTGGCCGATTTCTTCGATTGTGAAAGACCCTCCAGCCTGGAGGTGAAATCGCTCCCTCAACTGGATATCCAGTACCTGGACTCGCTGGGAATAACAGATCGGGTCTCAACATGGCGTACGCTTTGCGCAGAAAGACAGGGAGAAGGCGATGCCCGCAAAGATTCTATTCGTTGACGATGACCCCAACATACTGGCCGCGTTCCAACGGCAACTGAGGAAATATTTCCTGGTTTACACCGCGCAGGGCGCCGAGCCGGGGCTGATGATGTTGTCGGGAGGCGACACTTTCTCGGTCGTCGTCTCCGACCTGCGCATGCCTGGAATGGACGGCATTCAATTCCTCTCCAGGGTGCGCCAGATCGCTCCGAACTCTGTCCGAATCATGCTCACCGGCAATGCGGATCTGCCCACGGCAATCGGCGCCGTTAACGAAGGAAACATCTTCAGGTTCCTCACCAAACCTTGTGAACAGCAAACCCTGATCAACGCCCTCTCAGACGGGGTCCGGCAGTATCAATTGATAACCGCCGAACGTGAACTTCTGGAAAAGACACTGCGCGGCAGCCTCAAGGTCCTTTCTGAAATCCTCCATCTGATCAATCCCGAAGCGTTTGGGCGGGCCTCACGGATAACCAGGTATGCTAGAGATGTCGCGACCGCGATGGGGGTCTCCGATGTGTGGCAGATCGAAACCGCGGCGGCGCTTTCTCAAATAGGTTGTGTTATTTTGCCGGAGGAAGTCCTCAAGAAGCTCTATGCAGGGCACAGTCTCTCGGGGGAGGAGTCCCAACTTTTCGCGATGCACCCCTGTATCGGTTCGGACCTTCTGTCTCGCATCCCCAGAATGCAGACCATAGCCAGGATAATCGCAAACCAGGAAAAGAGCTTTGATGCTTCGGGGGACCCCCCAAAAGAGGGTGACGCCATCCCGGTCGGGGCCAGGGTCCTGAAAGCCGTCCTCGATTTCGATACCCAAAAAGCAAGAGGGGCATCCAATGGCGAGGCCTTGAGGAAATTGGCAAAAGAAACCGCTCGCTACGATCCCCAGGTGTTTGCGGCTCTCAATGAAGTATTGGCCGCCGATTCGGGCGATGAGGAAAGGGTTGTAAAGGCGGAGGACCTCGTTGACGGAATGATCCTTGCCCAGGATATGCGCCTCATGGATGGACGGATGCTCGTGGCCACGGGCTTTGAGGTCAATCGGACCCTGCGCGAGCGGATTAAGAACTTCTCCGGGAAGCCGGGCATAAAGGATCCCGTACGGGTGGTCGTTCCGGCAAGATTGGTTTTAGAGGGCAAATAACAGTGAAGGGTGAACAGTGGAGAGCCGATCCGTAGGACGGGCCAAGAGGTGATGCAGCCCCTTCGCGGGCGTCCTTTTCGAAGCAGCGGTCGAGAAGCGCATTGACAACGTGAGAAAGATCACGCTAGGCTGGATGAATACTGAAGAACAAGTGAGCATTGAAAATTTTTCACTCCTCGTTCTGCACTGCTCACTGTCCCATGGATCTCGACATGAATTGGAGAAACATTTTCGGCGGTTTTGGGCTTTGTGCCGCCCTGGTCGTTCTTGGCCACCTTTACCTTGATATCAGGCTCGCCGAATTTGTGACGGCAAAGGTCGGTCCCGAATTCCTCTTCTCGGGACCCGTATCCGGCATGCCGGACCTTCTCTTTCTGCTGGTGTGCATTGTGGTCGCCGTCAGCTGGCTCGGGCGATTCTGCCTCGCGCTCATGTCCATAAAGGGCCGGGGCCCGGACTGCCTGGAACTTATCGGCTGGGCCGTTCCTTTAGCCTTTATCCTCAAATCCCCCTTGAAAGATCTGTTCGGGGAGACGAATGCTCGCGTTTGGCTTTTGCGTCCCGATCTTTTCGGCTTTCACTGGTTCCAGGGTGGAGGAGACTTTGCGAGTTTTCCCTCGGGCCATATGGCTGTCGTTATGGCCCTTATGCTCGGAATCGGCCGTTACTTTCCGCGGCTCCGCACGCCATGCGCCGGATCGCTACTCCTCCTTGCGGCGGCTCTGATTGCGACCCAGTACCACTTCTTCAGCGACATAGTGGCCGGTACCTACCTCGGATTTCTTGCCGATTCGTTGACCGGGTTCGTCCTCTCATGCCGGCACGCCCGCAGGACGCCGGCAAACCGGTCCATGATATGAGCACAACAGACCTGTTTATTCTTTCCCCGCCACCTGCTCTTTCCGCTTCCTCTATTTTATTCGCCTTCCTGGTTGCGGGACCTTCTCGCAACGGGTTGCCTCTTGATCAGCGAACCCGGTTCGGCCGCTTCTGCCTTTCTCTGCCTTCTTGCCTCAATCGCTCTTACCAGGTTGGCGGGCAACCCTCTCTTTTTTGCGGCCTTGCTCCGCGCTTTGGTCAATGTCTTTGCCGCCAAAGGGGTTCGCAATGGGAAGCCATATTTTCTCTTGTACTCTTTGGGACTGATGTCATGGGATTTCAGATGCTTCTGCGTCAACTGCTTCATCTCGGCGCCGCATTCGAGACAGATGACCTTATCGTTCTGGATTGAATTTTCCGGCGTGATTTGCGCCGGGGCCTTTTCCTGAGTAGCAGTTGACTCCTGTGTCTGAGGGAGTTCGATTTCGCCCAATTCCGCCTTCTGCAGTTCAATGAGGGTCATAAAGATCTGGCGGAGCGACGTCGTGATTTCCGCAGCAGACATCGGAGCCAAAGAAACTTGAGTCTGCACGATCTCCGATGCGATTTCGATAATTTTTCTTGCCATAGGTGGAGTCCTTTTAATCGTGAGAACTGAAGGATCGGGTTTAATGAACGTCACTAAACTCGAGCATCACTGTACATTAATTACTATAAAGACAATTTCGCTCGATGCAATACAGATAACATGGATTTAGATGATCTAAACCCAGTGTAAGACCACTACGCCCCCGGCTGACATGAAATAAAAAAATAATCCGGTCTACAGAGTTATTGTGAGCGCAAAATGAACTTAGAAGAGACGACTCTTGCGAGGTTTAGGAAATTGCTTGAGACAGCTATAAATATCCCTGCTCCAATTGCGAGATCGGCCAGGTTGAAAGTGTAGGGGCTGAGGCCGGCCAATCCGAAGTTGAGAAAATCGATCACTCCTCCGAGTGTGATTCTATCAATCAAATTAGAGAGGCTTCCGCCGCAAAAAATGGATAGACCAAGTACTGTTAGAAATCGAAGTTTATGGGCGAGCATCAGGAAAAGAGTAATAAGGCCCAGAAACACAGCTGCTCCAATAGTGGCGTCTTTCCCGCGCCACGTTTCAGGCAGAAGTCACTCCATGGCGAAAACTCCGCCCTTATTCTCGACATAGTCAAGGCGAATCATCCCGCTCGCCAGCGTCAATGGCCTTGTTCGTGGAAGGTGCGACTTAATTATCTCTTTTGTAAGCTGGTCGCTCACAATGCAAAGAATTATTGTGAATAGAATAAAAAAGATCTTTTTTCGACCCCTCATGCTTCACCCATAAGCTTTCTGACCACGGCTGGCACGGATAAAAGGCCTTCCTGCAGGGAGCCTTGTGGTTGCCTTTCTTTTTTGCCTTTCATCTGCGCTCATCCGTGGATAGTTACCGGTTATATTCCAAAAACCGTCCGCGCATTCATGGTGGTTTGCTCAGCCACTTTTTCGAACGTTTCTTCCCTGCATTCGGCAACCTTTCTGGCCGTGTGGAGTACGAAAGCAGGTTCGTTGGTCTTACCCCTGTGCGGGACCGGGGCAAGATAGGGAGAGTCGGTCTCCACGAGCAGCCGGTCTAACGGGGTGCGTCTTACCACATCATGGAGTGACCTGGCGTTGGCGAATGTGACTACCCCCGGGATCGACAGATAAAATCCCATATCGAGGCATCGGCGCGCGACGCTCCAGTCTCCCGAAAAACAGTGTATGACGGAAGGCCTCTGGAATGGAGCGAATTCGGGTATGATTTGAAAAAAATCCTCCCAGGCGTCCCGAATATGAAAAATGGCCGGTTTCGCCGTATCCACGGCCGCCTGGATCTGATGCCTCAGGCACTCTGCCTGGATCTGGCGCGGTTGTCCACCCCGGGAATAGTCCAGTCCGATTTCGCCGATTGCAACAACCCGCGGGTTGGCCGCAAGCTTCTTCAGTTCCTCGATGTCTCCTGGCTGCAAACTGAAAGAGGTCTGCGGGTGAATCCCGGCCGACGCATAAATGCGGTCGCAGGAGCCCGCTATTTGGGCCGCTTTCCGGCTGGTCTCGAGATCGATGCCTATCGTCACGATCGTGGTGACACCGGCCTGCAGCGCCCGTTCGATGGTGGCCGGGATTGAATCGACAAATTCCGGGAAATCAAGGTGGGCATGTGTGTCGATTAATTCGGTAAGTTTTTGCATTTTCTATGACTTTCTTTCACAAGCATAAAGTGCCCCGTCGGCTTTTTCCTTGCCGGGCGCAGGCTGGGAAACTATAATGCTACTCGTTTGTTCCCAAAAGTATAATATAAATTGCGAGGCGAAATAGTATGAATAGATTTCGATCCGCCCTGGCGTTGGCAACTGTTCTGGCGGTCCTGGTCCCGGCGTGTGCCGCACTGGCCGCGAAAGTATACACCACAGACACGCAGGAACTCCCGCTGCGCAACGCTCCATCGGGCGGCAGCAAAACCCTTCTCATGATTCCACCGGCATCGCCTGTCGAACTGGTGAACGAGCACGCTTATACCAAAGTTCGCTTCGCGAAACCCGGCGGTGAGGTGCGCGAAGGCTGGGTTGCCTCCAGGTTTTTGAGCGCGCAGCCGCCCGATTCGTCTTTAGCCAGGGAACTCAAAGCTGAAAATGAGACCCAGAAGGTGCGCTTGGACGAGCTTGATAAGGAGAAAGAGGGGCTCTCACAAAGAGAAAAAGACCTCACTGACAAGCTCACCCGCCTTAACGCGGCGTACGAGGAACTCAAGGGCGGGTCCGTAAATTACCTGAAGCTAAAGTCTGAGTACGATTCCGCAAAGGCCAGTCTGGCAAGCGCCCAGGAAAATATTCAGGTTACACTCCAGGAAAACGAAAACCTCAAACTCTCCCAGCGTGTCCGATGGTTTGTGGCCGGAGCGCTCGTCCTGTTTTTGGGCTGGTTTATGGGATGGGCCACTGGAAGGCGGCATCGGAAAAAGAGGGGGAGCTACTATTACTAAAACGCGGCCCGGGGAGCTTCCATTTGATCCTTACGGTAGCAGGCGGCTTTTTCGGGACTCTCCGAACCACTAAGCTCGTAGCGCGGGCGCGCAACGCAACCCATCAAGAACATCCTTTCGTAACAGTACCTTCATGTCCCTTCGGGACACCCTGAAACCATGAAAAGATCCGTAGATTCGTAGGATGGGTGGAGCGGAGCGCAACCCATCAAATCTTTTCGTAACAGTACCTGCATGTCCCTTCGGGACACTCAGAGACCATGAAAAGATCCGTACGGCGGGCTAGATGGTAGCGCCGTCTCCCACTGCGGTGTTTCTGGCATCACGAAAGCGGGTCTTCATTGCGGAGCGCAGCCACCGCGTCTTTTCGTAACAGCTCTTCACGTCCCCTCGGGGCACCCTGAAACCATGAAAAGACGTGGCAAGCGCCCCCCTTTTTTTAAAGGGGGGCAGGGGGATTTTGAAGTTGCGAGAGTCTTTTCGGAACAGTAACTCGTGTCCCTTTCGGGATATCCTGAAAACACGAAAAGATCCGTAGTTCGTAGGATGGTGGAGAGCTAACCGCGACCCATCGTCCTTGAGTGGCTTGGCCCTTGTGGGCGTTCTTCCCGGAACAGAGGCTCAGGACTTATAGATTTAAGTCCTGCCTCGCAAGGCTTATGCCCTGCGCGCGCTCTTAAAATCGGCCATACCCCCCCGAACAATCACGGGATTCTGGGAGCTATCGGCCGTCTCCGTGGGGTCCATCCCCGGCTCAAAGCAAGCGCGCGCAATCTTGGCGGGTAATCGAGGCTGAGCTGTTGCTTCCCTTGCGTCTCCGCGCCTCTACGTGAGATGATTTACGCTCAGTCCGGCTGATTTGAGGCCATGTCGAATTCCTCTTCCAGCGAATCGAGCAGTTCCTTGACCGAAAGGATCCGGTTGACCCGGTAAGCGTTTTCGCCGGCAAAAGCGAACCCGCCCTTGAGCTTTCCTTTCCTGGCGTTTGCCAGGGCCATGGCTATGCAGTAGGGACTGTCCGTGCAATTGCACGAGGTGATGCAGTGATAGGGGCAGCGGAACGGCTTTTTAACCCCCTTGCAAATATCATCTATGAATTCGTTTCTTATGGCCCTGCCGGGAAGTCCTACGGGGCTTTTGATAATTATCAGGTCTTCTTTTTTGGCTGCGATATAGGCGTTTTTGAACTCGATGTCGGCATCGCACTCGTGGGTCGCCACGAATCGCGTACCCATCTGGACCCCTGCGGCGCCGAGTTTCATGATCTCCAGAATGTCCGCGCCGCTGTAAATACCACCTGCGGCAATCACCGGAATTTTAACCCCTTTTTCCCGCTCAAAAGCGCTGACAATTTCGACGACTTCAGGAATGATTTTTTGGAGAGCGTACCCCGGGTCTTCCAACTGGTCCGAACTGAAACCGAGGTGGCCTCCGGCCATCGGGCCTTCCACGACAAAGGCGTCGGGGAGCTTGTCATATCGTGAGAGCCATCTTTTGCAAATGATGCGCGCAGCCTTGGCCGAAGATATTATGGGGACCAGTTGAGTCTTGACCCCTTCCTTCAAATATTTGGGAAGGTCAAGCGGAAGTCCGGCGCCGGAAAGGATGAGATCGACGCCCTCGGCGATCGAGGTCTCCACCATATCGGCGAAGTTGGTCAGGGCGACCATGATGTTTACACCGAGAATGCCCTTAGTCGCCTCTTTGGCTTTCCTGATCTCTTCGCGCAGGATGCTGATGCTGGATTCGATGTAACCCGTTTCGTCGTTCGGATCCAGAACGCCCATTCCGGCAGTGGCTATTACACCGATTCCTCCCTGGCCGGCTACAGCCGACGCGAGACCCGAGAGGGACACTCCAATGCCCATACCGCCCTGGATTATGGGAATCTTGGCGACCAGATCGCCAATTTTTAGCTGTGGAAAAGTCAAGATATGCTCCGTTCATGTTTAATTGTGATTTAAAGCTTATAATCGCAAAATTATTCTAATTAGGCAAGCCTAATAAAATAATAGTGAGGGTCCTCACGCACCAATTAACATATACCCTCTTCCCCTTCAATTATAATGGTGCTGCCCCGGGATCGACCATCTCAAAAAACCTTCGATTATAATGGCTTCTTCATCATCGGTCGTCCCCAATAAAAAACGGCCCTGGCAAGTGTCAAAATTTCCTTGCCGGGCCGATGTGGGCTGTGTCAATTAAATGTCGATTTTCAGATTACCTCATCCAGCATTTTACCGGCGACTGCATCTGGTTGTACCTTGTAGGTGCCGCTTGCCAACTGGTTTTTGATCTCCTGCACCTTATCGGTGCGGATTCCACCGGATCCTGCAATAGATGCTTGTGCCTGAGCCATGTCCTGGTAATCCTTCGAGAGCTGCACCCGGTCGGTAGAAACGCCATTCCCAACAGCGGCTTTTCCTTCCGCGCCGGTTTGCCCTGCTGCCGTGGAATTCTGCACAGCTTCAGTCAAATATGGCGGAATTGTCCTTATGTTCATTTGTTTCCTTCCGTTGCCGGTCCGGCGCCAACGCGAGACTGGTCGCATGCCGATCCAACATCATTACCCTTGTTTGGGATACATTTTTTCCAAAACCTGACTGCTCATGCGGTCCATCATGAAGACGCGTTTACCCTCGCTGGAAATCGTCACCTGCTCCACACTGGAACCCGCACTGACGGCGTCACTGCTGGCATTTGCCGAAAGCTTCGACCGCTGTAACTCTCGGGTGTAGGTTCGCAGCACGCTTTGAACCCGATAGTCGGTAATTACCATCACGCAACTCCTCCAGCCAATATATCGGCATATGGCAATTGATTCTTAACATAAAAACATTTCCGAAGCAGTCCCAATTCAATTATTTTCGAGGCGTTTTTTTCCGGTGTCCGCGACAGCTCGGGCTCCTTTGCCTGGCATGAAAATTGTTATACCGTAATACGACCGGAAGATAAGGGCACTTGAAAGTTTTCTCAATGGGGGGGACTGCGTGCAAAAAATTAACTGCACCCGTTGTATCAACTTCTTTATAACCTGGGTTACCGGAACGCCTTACGGGTGCTCGGCATGGGGTATTAAATCCTGTCAGCATCCGGATATCGCCGTTTACACTTCCTCGGGCATCCGATGCCAGCTTTTCAAGCCCAGGGGTGAGGGAGAGGGGCCACAAATCAAGGGCCGAAAGTGACGCAATGAAACAGGGAAAGGTTTAGATCATGAGGGATCCCAGTGGCGAGTGGTCGCAAGAAAAAGAACTGACCCAACCCGGAAAAGATGTCCCTGTGGGTGAGGCAAAAATTGCCGGTCACCAGAACAATCTCAAAAAAGCTGTCGAGGACCAGGAAAAGGCGATTCGGATGCACGATCTCCTTAAGCGTAGTGTTATGGCGCTTTCCGCTCTTGCAAAAGATGAGAGCACGGATGTGTTTGAGAAGCTTGCCGATTTCAAGAACTCGGTGCAGAAAGCGAGCGCCATCGAAGAGATGGAGAAAAGCCTCCGCGCCCTCAGGGAGACTATAGCAAAGAGCGAACGATGTTTCAGCGAGCAGCCCTGCGGCAGACCTGAGCCAAAGAGAAACGGCGCCTCCAGCGAGCCAAGAGAGCCGGTTTCGGGAAATGGGGCAGGTCTTCGCAAGGAACTCCAGTCGATTTTTCTCGGTTTGATCACCGAATTCGACCACGACCTGGGGGAAGAGTACTCCGTGCGTCTGGCAAGGCTCCGGGAGGAGATCGACAAGAGTTCGCAGATCGAGGACCTCATAAAGCTCAAGGATGAAATCATTGCTCTCGTCCAGGGCTACAACCGGATCATAAATGAAGAACGGCTCATGGTCACCGAGTTCATCATGGAGATCGGGACCGGCCTCCTGGAAGTTGAGCGGCAGTATCTCGATTCCATCAATCAGACCGGCCGCGGACAGAGCGAAAACATAAAATTCAACAGCCTCATCGAAAATCACGTGGAGGACATGAACAAATCCGCGCAACTCAGCACCACGCTAGCCGAGTTCCGGGGCCTCGTCATGACAAGGCTAGCCTCCATACGGGCGGCCCTGGAGGAAAAACGCCGTTCTGAAGCGCAGCGTCAGGAGAGACTCAATGAGGAAATGGAATTTCTGAATCAAAACCTTCAAAAGATGAAAAAAGAAGTGGACCAGGTGCATGAGAAGCGCAAGGCGCTTGAAAAGGAGGTCCTTGTCGATCATTTGACCGGTGTGGCTAATCGGCGCGCCTTGAGGGAACGCATAAAAAGCGAATTGCACCGCTTCCAGCGTTATGGTCATTTTTTCTCGATGCTCCTGTTCGACATAGACTGTTTCAAGGCGGTAAACGATAATTACGGGCATTGGGCTGGAGACAAATGCCTCAAGGAAATCATAAAACGCATTCGGCCCATCCTGCGCGAGACGGATTTCACTGCGCGCTGGGGGGGAGACGAATTCGTGTTGATTTTTCCGGGTACCGACAAGGAAAGCGCGGCTGCAGTGGCGGAAAGGATCCGCAAAATGATACAGAATACCCGGTTCGTTTACCACAAACAGGAAATCAGCCTCACGGTGAGCGTCGGCGTGACCGAAAGCCAGGAGGGCGATTCATCTCATGAACAGATTTTCAATCGCGTGGACAAAGCCATGTACAAGGCGAAAAAGAACGGCAAAAATTTCGTGACCCTGGCCTAGATGTGACAATCACCCCCTACCTTGCAATCAATGGTAGCGCCGCCTTCCACAGCGGCGTTCTCGACGCAAGCCCCACCTTACGGGAGCCACGTAAGGTGGGGCGCAATCCCACAGCAAATCCCGCCGCCCCGGGCGGATGCAAACGCGGATGCTACAAATGGCGCCTCCTCCTCCCATGGCGGCGTCCTTTGCCGGACCGAAGCGATCTCTCCCGGCCTCAAAAATAAATTCCGGTATCAGGACCTTGCTCTTTCAGGAACGTGACCAGCGGACCGTGGTGATCGATACTCCATGGTATTTGCGTGAAGAAACCGCGAATAGTAAGTGATCTCCTGCGAAATCGGACCAGTGCGGTTCAATCTGCCTGATTAGAGCTTTTTCTTGCCGTATTTTGTCGCACTTCAGGTCACCCCCTCTCGCTTTGCACGCCCGGTCCGTAGTGCTCTCAGGGAGTGACTATGTTAAAGCCCCCGGTAAAGGTATCGAGAAGGCTAAACAGTTCACCGAGTCTCCTCCCATTTCCCTGAATGGAGATACGGCCGGCCGCAACCTCCTTTTCGAACGTTGTCTTGCCCAGGTTGATTTCATCGAACGTCGCGCGGGTGAGCCTGAAAGTCGCATCGGCATTGGGAGCCTGCGAGTTGGACACATAGGTCAGGGCCGAGTTTTCGAGGTTCAAAACATACCGCTCGCCGACATCCGGGAAATCCCAATTGAGGACGATGACTTTGCCGTCCGCCTTGGGACCGTTGAGGCGTACGCCCAGAAAGTCGAAAAACATCGGGATCGTCATCGCCGTGATGGTATCCCGGCTGGGGGCGGCGTCAATGGAGTGAACCCCGTTGCGCAGTTCGTAAGCCGCCGTGAGGTAATTGTTGCGCCAGGTGGCCGCTTCGGCCTGATAGCCGAGTTGCTCCAGTGCGTCGGCCTGGAGGTTGCGCGCCTCCTGGTTGCCCGGGTCCGCGAAGACGACGTGGTTCATCGCCTGCGCTACCCAGCGGTACTCGCCCTTTTTGAAGTCCTCGCGGGCCCTGGCTATCACCATCTTGGCGCCGCCCATGTACTCGACGTATTTCTCGGCCGATTCGACGGGCGGCAACGGATTGAGATTAGCCGGGTTCATGTCGTACCAACCGAGGTACTTCTGATAAACGGCCTTCGCGTCATGATTGATCGTCCCATAATAGCCGCGGGCGTACCACTGCCGGGCGAGGCCTGGCGGTAATCGAAGCATCGGGCCGATCTCGGCCATAGTGTAGCCCTCGTTTGCCAGTCGCAGGGTTTGGTCGTGGGTGTACTTGTACATGTCGCGCTGGTCCTTTAGAAACTTGATCGCCCGGTCCTGGCCCCAGCGCGGCCAGTGGTGCTGTGCAATCAATACCTGGACCTGATTCCCGTACATCGTAATGGCTTCATTCAAGTAATGCGACCATTTGGAGGCGTCGCGCACCTGTGCCCCGCGCAGTGTCAGAACGTTGTGCAGCGTGTGGCATGCCAGTTCGGCGGAGTCGAAAACCTTGAACTGCGGGAACCAGATCGTCATCTCGGCAGGCGCTTCGGTGTCGGGCGCCATTTGGAAGACCATCTCGACGCCGTCGGCCACCCGCTTCTCGCCCGTCGTGGCGATAGTGTCCGTGGGCGCAATCAGGGTCAAGCTGCCGCTCGAAACAGTCTTGCCGAGTCCCGCGTCTACCTGGCCTCTTTCGCCCTTGGGCAGCAGTGGGCCGTACCAGTACTCCGAGCGCCGGAACATGGCGATGCCGGCTGTTACATTCTCGCTGACCGCTGCCTCCATGAAGCGCTCCGGGGCGAGGACCCGAACCTTGCCGGCTTTTACATCTGCCTCGTCCACCACGCCTTTCACGCCACCGAAGTGGTCGACATGGCTGTGAGTATAGATCACCGCAACTACCGGCCGTTCGCCTCTGTGCCGGTAATAAAGGTCAAGCGCGGCCCGCGCGGTCTCTTTCGAAATCAGGGGGTCAATGAGAATCACGCCATTATCGCTTTCGACGATGGTCATGTTCGACAGGTCCAAACCCCGCACCTGGTAGATGCGTTCCACGACCTTGAACAGGCCGGCATTCATGTTGAGCCGCGCCAGGCGCCACAGGCTCGGGTTGACTGTTCCGGGCGCCTCCTCTCGCCTCAGGAAGTCGTAAGCCTGGAGGTTCCACACCTCCTTACCGCTGTCGTCCTTGATGACTGCGTCTGCCGGTGCGGCAATCAGGCCGCGTTGGGCTTCTTCAAAATCTTCCCGGTTGCTCGTGTCGAGTTCCTCCAGCACGGCGGCGTTCGCGTGCAGCGTGGCCGGTTCCGCGTCCTTCGCCGCCTCGGGGTTGAGGTCGGAGGCGAACGTTATAGCCGCGATGATTACGAAGGTTGCGATGAGGGCAATCAGCATTGTCTTCCTCCATTAGTTTGTCTGATGCATCTTTATGTCTGATCCCATCTTCATAAATTCATCCGGTAATACGGTCAGACCTGCTTCGTCTGCGACTGCTCCGGCACGTATAAACGTGAAAGCACGAAGTTCGCTCAAGTTGTTATTATTGTGAGCGATTCTTTATTTTTCCCGTCAAGTTCTTCGCATTATCTTCCGATAAAATCATGGAAGGGTGCCAAGAGCCCATTTCATTAAAGATCCATTCTTCTGATCTCTACAGTTCCGTAGAACGTTAACACGATGATAATCACGAGGGACACTTATGAGACTGCCTGTTTGGAATACCATCGGTTCGAAAATGATCTTGGGAACTGTTTTAATCTTCCTGGCAATTATTGCCGCTATGATTTTCTCACTCGACTACCACCTGCGCGACCTTTCCGGGAAACAACTTTCGATAGTCACCAAAATCGAGCAGGCCAAGGTGCAAAACCTGGTTCACACTATGGCTCTGAGCCTTTCCGAACTCTGTCGCAAAAACAAGGAAACCCTCTCCGCTGAAGCACTCAAGAGCCTTGTCGCCGAACACACCTGTAAAGTCTGGTACAGCAAAACGGGATACTTTTTCGTCTACGATATGCAGGGCAACACGATCGCTCTTCCACCCGACCCATCACTTCAAGGCAAGAGCCGCTGGGACCTCCAGGATTCAACCGGGGCTTATCTCCTGCAAAATTTCGTAAATCTGGTCAAGGCTAAGGGCGAAGGCTTTGTCGACTATTACTACAAGAACCCGCAGACTAACGAGAACGAGAAAAAGTTCGCCTATCTGGAAGTTATTCCCGGAACCGAATGGTTTATCGGGTCGGGAAGTTACTACTCTGGAGTGGATAGCGTGCTCGGCGAAGCGCGAGCCGAGTTTCTACATCATCTCACCCGGATGCGTATCTTTATGTTCGGCGGAGCTTTGGCGTCGATGTTTCTGGCCGCGCTCCTGAGCGGGTTTTTGACCGGGGGCGTTAACCGCGCTCTTGTGAAGGCGCTGCAGCAACTTTCTGAGTACATGGAAAAAACCAGGCTGGCGTCGATGCATGCGTCTTCGGTCAGCCGGTCGATCTCCGAGGTGTCGAGCCAGCAGGCTTCAGCCTTTGAGGCGACGGGTACCTCTCTCGAGGAGATGGAGTCTGTGACAAGGCAGAACGCCGATAATGCGGGCCAGGTGAAAAAACTCATGGCTGAAACGCTGCAGGTGGCCGGTGAAGCCGCAGGTTCGATGAGCGAATTGACCGGGTCGATGCAGGAAATATCCTCCGCAAGTGAAGAGACTCATAAGATCATTAAAACGATCGATGAAATTGCCTTTCAGACAAATCTTCTAGCCCTGAACGCAGCCGTCGAGGCGGCGCGTGCGGGAGAAGCTGGAGCCGGCTTCGCCGTCGTGGCCGACGAGGTTCGGAATCTGGCGATGCGGGCGGCCGAGGCAGCCCGGAGCACGACCGGCCTCATCGAAGGTACGGTGACTAAGGTACATTTGGGAGCCGGGGTTGTTTCCAAGGCAAACGCCGCGTTTAGCAGGGTTATCCAGGGGACGGAGAAAGTGGGCGAACTCATCGAGGAGATTGCTGCGGCATCCAGGGAGCAGTCCCAGGGAATCGAGCAGATTAACCGGAGTGTCTCGGAAATGGATACAATAGTCCAAAAGAATGTCGGCAGCGCGGAGGAAGCGGCTGGTGCGGCCGGAGAGATGAACTCTCAGGCGGAAAAAATGAGATCTATCGTGGGGGGCCTGCTTCTGATGGTCGGCAAGAATGCGGATGATTCTAACGCAACCTGATCTATGCCTTAAAAATTCTTGTGTTCTTCATGGTGGGAACATCATTTCTTCTGCAGCTTTTCCTGTTCGATTTTGCCCCTGTACTCTTGCCTGAATTTTTCCAGCTCGGCTTCCCGTATCTGCGGCAGTTCCAAACCTTGAAGTGCGCCGCCCGCTGTGCCCATGGCTTGCCGCTTTTTCAATATTTCGTCAGCAATGAGGCACAGCCTGGCATTGTGATTTCTGCAACTGTCCAGGTCCTGGTTAACTTTGGTTAAAGAGGCCTCAAGGGTTTGTTGCCCGGATGCCAGCCACTTGGCCTGCCCTTCGAGTTTCCCGGCGGCCTGAAGGACCTTGGCGAGTTGCGCGCTCACCTGTTCGCGGGCCGCCTTCTCCTGTGCAACCTGTCTTGTAGCATCTTTCAATTTCGCCTCAAACGATTGAGCTGCGAAAGCCTAAAAAGTGGGAAAAATCTTATGGTCTCAAGATAGGAGAATTCCCCTTCTTGAAAATCAGGTTCGGAGTGTATTTTGCGACCATTGACACAGTAATATGAAGGTAGAGTTCTGCCGGCAGTTTTGTCTGCCCGGCTGAATTGTGAAAATTTCCTGCACAGTAATTCACGTCCCCCCCAGGCACCGTGAAACCATGAAAAGATCCGTACGGTGGGCTAGATGGTAGCGCCGTCTCCCATGGCGGCGTTTCCGGCGCCACGAAAGCGGGTCTTCACTGCGGAGCGCTGCCACCGCGTCTTTTCGTAACAGTATCTCACGTCCCCTCGGGAAACCCTGAAACCATGAAAAGACGTGGCAATCACCCCCCTTTTCGAAAGGGGGGCCGGGGGGATTTTGCACCTCGCTTGAATCTTTTCGAGACAGTGTCGAGTTGAAACATGACTGGGAAAGCATTCGGTTATTTCACGATTATGACCCAGGAAAATGCGGTGATCACGTCGTCATGCCGGGGGAGAAACTGAAGCAGGCGCCTGAAAACGGTTTTGCCTGGATTCATAGCCGGAGATCTGAAAACAAAACTTGCCAAACAGATAGTGGTGGCTTCGGCGGAGGTTTGCATAGCCACCCTGGCAGCGGCTGATTACATCGACGAAAAGAAAAACGAGATGGGAATCTTTGAGACCCACTCTCGATGAACAGCGCTTCAGACTAGTTTTTCTTCTAGAGATCTCCGAATAGATCCTCCAATCTGTATAAAAACCGATCCAACTCATTGAGTTGCAGGGCCAGAAGCGATTCACGCGCCTGGTCGCGCACTTTTATCAACTCGTCAAGTTTCCGGATTATTGGTTTTTTGGAATCCTCGCGAACGTGTGGATCATTTTTGATTCTAACCATCACATCGACCATTTCATATAGCGACGGCTCCTTCTCGATGACCAGATCGTAGCCGCTGACACTCAACAAGTTGAAAAGATCGGGGAATGCTTTCTTCAAGCCTCCCTCCCCGTAAACCGGGAGAAGCCTAATGTCGATCTGCGTGTATTTGCTCATAGCCTCTTCCTTTCAGCCGGAATAATCATCAAATTATGCGATATGCAACCAAACCGCATTTTGGAATCCTATTCTGCACGAACAAACTCGTTAAAGAGCCCAAAAGCCCGCAAAAACATAAGATTCCCCAGTGGAACATTCAAGTGACAGGTCAATGAGACTGCTTTTTTGCAATTTCAGGACGCACCATCAGCCGCACAGTTGATGTCCTCGTTTTCCATCCCCACCATATTGGAAGGGCCTCAGGGGCAAATCCCACGTCCCGCGAAGTGGGGTAAAGGAAAAAGCCGACGCAACATGGACGTGCCACTTTTCGGCATGGTAGGGTACTGTGGTTCCAACAGGCCCGGACGTGATCTGAACGACCCATCTGCCACAAACGGGCCGAGTTGTCCCCACAACTTTGAGCCAGGAGTAGCAGATGAGCCGATTTCGAAGGTTATCCCAAGCGTGGTTTGTACTGTCAATACCGGCAGCCCAAAAGCAAGAGCCTTGCGGGTTTGTGCAGCAATGGCAATAGAGTATTCTCGTCCCCTCCGAGGGACTAATAATTTCATCCCCTTGCAGGGGTTAATTCAAAGCCGGCCTCTCCGGGGGCAGATGTTTACTAATCGATGCCGGGCCGGGTCCATGTGAGAACACCAGGTATCCTGGACCTCACGGCACTTGACGCGCCAACGTCAAGCTCTTTAATACAGTCTTGCCTGATTTCGTGTCAGTATAGCTGTACGTAATATCATCGAGATCTGTCCACTTTAATGTGCCGGTCGCTATGTTGGTGGTAGAGGGGAAACTCAGGGTGAGCTTGCTTCCCGTGAGGACCCAGGTTAATGACTGCGGCTGACCGGCGACCTCGGCAGTACCCGTTCCGTCTGAGTAAAAGGTGACTGCGGTTGGCGCGTTCGACATGTTTGTGCTGCCTGTCACGTTCCACTCGCCAACCACCGTGCTCGTGGAAACCAGGGCGTTAACACAGGAACCCGCGAAGCTGGTGCTGGTTTTGGAGCTGCCGGCAAGAGACCCCAGATACCCGGCGACATACGCTCACCCCCTCAAATTAATAAGTCGGTCTAAAATTGTGAGATGTCCGCATCGTCGAATGGGATGACCTGATCGGGGCTGGGGTCCCGTTTGCCAAAGTTAGCCTGATCTTTTCCCTTGCCCCTTTGGACCTGGCCATTGTTTTTCTTATCACGGGCCACGAGGCTCGAGAATGTATCTTTTGGAACTGTCCTCTTACCCTTTACCAATGGACCGCCAGTTTCGTTCCTGTCACCATTTACGCCATGGACCATCGTAACCAGTTCCATCACCATATTTTTCATGCGCTTGGCCTGGGCGTTCAATTCTTCGGATGCCGAGGCAGATTCTTCGGCATTCGCAGCATTTTGCTGGACAACCTTGTCCATTTCACTCACCGCCTTGTTGACCTGGTCTATACCCTGTGCCTGTTCGGCGGAAGCAGCCGTAATTTCATTGATAAGATTGTTCATTTTTTCGGCGCTTGAGGTGGCCAGCGAAAATTCGGAACTCGTTTCCTTAACCAGCTCCGATCCCTCTCTTATCTTTTTCACAGTTCCTTCTATGAGTTCCGAGGTATTCTTTGCAGCTTCGGCTGCCCGCATCGCGAGATTTCTTACCTCATCCGCAACTACCGCAAACCCTGCTCCGGCCTCTCCGGCGCGGGCCGCTTCAACTGCCGCGTTTAAGGCAAGAAGGTTAGTTTGGAAAGCGATTCCGTCGATTGTTTTAACGATTTTTGAGGTTTCCTCGCTGGCTTTGGAAATTTCGAGCATAGAAGAGGTTAGTCTATTCATAGACCGGTTAGCCTTGACCAGGACATCGGTGCTCTGGGCCATGAGCTTATTGGCCTGGCCGGCGTTCTCCGCGTTCTGCTTTGTCATCGAAGACATTTCCTCGAGAGATGCGGAAGTTTCTTCGATCTCAGCCGCCTGCTCGGATGCTCCTTCCGCAAGCTGCTGACTCGCGCCTGATACCTGAACGGATGCAGATGCAACCTGGTCGGTACTATCGGAAAGACTGCTCACCACCAGGTGGATCGGCTTGGTGATGCTACTTACGATAATAAAAGCCATGCCGATACCAAGCAAAAGTACTGCGATAAGCCCGGCGATCAGAATAAATGATGCGGATGAAAGCGAGGTGGCAGCAGTTGTGGTAGACTCACCGGCTTGCTCCACACCGGCAAGGGCTGTCTCCTTAGCCGTTTGCACGACTTGATTACCGGTTTCAGCTCTTTTTTTGTTTATCTCTCGCAATGATTGCCAAGTCGAAGAAAGATTTTGCATCGCCTTCTTATACTCACCCGCGGCCGCCCCGATTTCGCTGAGGTCCTTTTTGTTCTGTTCCAGGACAGTGCTGGATTTAAGCTCTTCGATCTTTGCGTCAATTCCTGAAAAAGTCTTCATTGCTTCATCGACGAATTTGGTATCACCCAGCGCTTGAAACTTGAAGTTGGCAATGCGGATAGAGTTCCCGGAGTTAATTACGTCGTTTATCGACTCGAGTTTGTACAAACGCGACAAAAGCTTTTCCTGTTCTGCCGAGTTCCCGATCTCCTGTTGCATCTGGCTTTTCTGGCCGCCTTCGTATGCACCGGCACTCTTTATAAATTTTGAGGCAGCTTCATCCATAGCTTTGCGAAGGTTTGCAATTTCTTCATTTTTAGCAACGGTCTGGCCTACTATCTGTTCGTACTCGTTTACTTTCGTTTCGGCCAGCCCCACCCCTTCTTTGAGCTTGACCAGATCGGGATATTTTATGGATAGCTGCTCGGCTTCTTCCAGGTACTTTTTCACTTCTTTAAGGTTTTTATTCCCGGCATCGAGGTATGCCTTCTCCTGAGTTAAGCCGTAGCCCCGCATTTCGAACATGGTTTCAAGTGAATAGCGCACCAGGTTGTTGGCGACGGCTACCTCGGGCATATACTCGTGGTCCAGCCTGGCGGAAAGATGCTCGACCCCCTTCATGTTCCAAATGGCGGCCATTCCCAAAGCGATGGAGAGGATAAGAATTGCCGCAAAACCCAGGGAAATCTTGTAGCTCAAACGAATATTTTTAAGCATTATCGTGTCCTTGTAAGACGATGAAGATTCAAATCAGACTAACTTGGCAGGGATCTCACGCCACCTGATCCATCATTCTTAAATCGTTGCTGCTGAGCACTTTGTGGTTTTTTGCTCTATAGTTAAATCGTGGTTTTCGGCGGGAGACATGATGATGAAAGAATGTTTACAAAACAGTGAGCAAAGTTCACTAAAATTCGGTGAAGTTCGAGGCCCCTGTTTCGTTTCGGTCGCCGATCCGAGCTTCGAATCGGCAGGCATGAAAGTATATGTGGTAAATGAGATTATTACATGTCGTCATATTTTTAGGGCAGCGCTCAAAGCATTGACTGATTAATCGAGGATAATTATTCTGACCACTACCGCGCTGGAATTAACTTAGGGGAAGCGAACGCAGAGGGATCCAGGATAAAATCCAGCGCGGGTTTCATCATTTTTTCAATTTCAATATAAAAGGCCCAAAAGGCGCACATGCCGGAGAGCGAGATTATGTCTGTTCCTGAAGAAATTTGGCAATGCCAAACAAGTAACTGCGGATATTTATACGATCCTGAAAGGGGAGACAGGAAAGGGAAAATAGGCAAAGGCGTCCGGTTTGTAGACCTTTCGGAGTCTTGGAGGTGCCCCATTTGCGGCGGCACAAAGATGTGTTTTCGCCCACTTGCAGGAGCAGGTTCCGCGGAAGAGGTACGGTGCGAGTTGCCGACAGTAAACTGAAAAAACAAGAAAATTATTTTATCCGTGGTACGTCTGTCTGCGAGCAGGGAGAGCCCAAGGGTGACAAAAATACGTTCAAGAGTATCGGCGGAACAGGATGTCGTAAAAAGGGCCGGGAAAAATACTTGCCGGCAACGAGGTGGGGTTTGGCATTTACAGGAGCAACTGCCTGTGCAAACGAGCATGAATCCAAAGCAAGTGGGCGAGGAGTTTCTTGTCCGAGGCGCCGCACCTCAACTCTCCAAAACCTGGCGGACCTTTTCGGCCATCTCTTTCATGGAAAATGGTTTTGGGATGAAGTAGACCGCTTCGTCGAGGATACCGCGGCGGGCAATGATATCTGAAGTATAGCCTGACATGAACAAGCATTTTAGACCCGGTATCATAGAAATAAGCCGCTCTGCCAGCTCCTTTCCATTCATCTCCGGCATCACCACGTCGGTAATCAGCAATTCAATGTCTCCAGCATACTCCTCGGCCAAACGAACCGCCTTCTCCGGTGTCCCGGCGGTCAGTACCGTGTATCCCAGTCGATCTAGGATCGCCTTGCCAAGATTCATAATAGCCTCCTCATCCTCGACGATGAGCACGGTCTCCCTGCCTACTGGAGGCTTATCCGCCGAGATTGCGGTCTCTTGGCCGATACTCTCTCTCCTGACCCCGGGAAGATAAATTTTGAATGTGGTACCTTGGCCCGGCTCACTGTAGACATGCACGAAACCTTGGTTCTGCTTGACTATGCCATATAGGGTCGCCAACCCCAGGCCGGTCCCCTTGCCCACTTCTTTAGTCGTGAAGAACGGTTCGAAGATATGATCCATGACCTCCTCGTTCATTCCGGCGCCGGTGTCGGTCACAGCCAGCAGTACATACTCTCCGGGAGCGAATTCCTCTCGGTCGGTACAGGTTGCGCCATCAAATACTACGTTGGCTGTTTCGATGGTGACTTTGCCAATTCCCTCAATGGCATCGCGTGCATTGACCGCAAGATTGGCGAGCATCTGGTCGACCTGGGAGGGATCGATTTCAACGCTCCAGAGGTGATGCCCCGGCATCCAGGCCAGATCGATGTCCTCTCCAATGAGTCTCTGGAGCATCTTGAGCATGTTCGAAATGGTATCGTTCAGGTCCAATACCTTGGGGTTTACCGTCTGCTTGCGGGCAAACGCCAATAGTTGACGAGTTATGTCGGCGGAGCGACTGGCGGCTTTGATGATTTCTTGAAGGTCGAAGTAGCGCTTATCCTCTGGATTGGTCTGCTCCAATGCCATCTCCGAATGCCCAAGTATTACTGCCAGCATGTTGTTGAAATCGTGCGCCACGCCGCCGGCCAGCTGCCCCACGGCCTCAATCTTCTGGACCCGGAGGAGTCGCTCCCGCAACTTTTCTCGCTCCCCCTGAACTTGTTTTTGATCTGTGATGTCGGTAATCGTAACGAGAACCTTGTCGGCATCTCTATCCTTGATCAGTGCAGTGCTTATGAGCATATCGACGGCAACGTCCGTCTCGTCTCTACGACTTGTCAGGCGGCCTTCGGCATTATAGATGTCCTGACCGGTCTTGAAAGTGTGCATAACCCTGGTTCGGACAGGACAGTCAGTGCATTCCAGGTTCCTTCCACACCCAAGACCTTCGAAAGAATTTAAACAACTAAACACTTCTCCCCCAAGAAGGCCCAGCAGTTCCTCCTTTGGTTTGCCTCCAAAAGTTACGCCCTTACGGTTGATGTCCATCACGCGGCCATCTTTATTCAAGAGCATCATGATATAGGGAGCGCTTTCAAATATTCTGGTAAGTGTTTCATGCTGGAGGTTTGCCTCCTCTTCTGCCAGCTTGTACCCGGTGATGTCCCATAAAAGGCCGTTCACCCTCACTGACTTACCCGTTTCACCGCGGAAGAGTTTTGCACGGGCGACGATGTAATGAACGCTTCCATCAGGCCAAACCGCTCGATACTCGGTTTCATACGGCACATTTTGTTCAATGGTACGGGCCAATGCCGCCTTTAGAATCTCACGGTCTTCGGGATGTACCGCGTTGTAGAACTCCTCCGCGGTCCCTGTGAATTCAGCCGGGGCTATACCAAGAAGATGGCAGGCCTGATCGTCAAAGTGGCGCTTGTTTTCGATTAAATCCAGGAGCCACACTCCCATACCGGCGGATCGCAACGCAAGCTTGAGCCGGGACTGGTTTTCCCGGAGCACTTCCTCAGCCTTTTTCTTGTCGGTGACATCGATATGGGTGCCTATCATCCGGAGCGCACGTCCGGCCGCATCCCGCCGCGTGGCTTTGCCGCGTCCCAGAATCCAACGCCAGGTCCCATCGGTTGAACGCATGCGGAACACGATGCTAAAAACTGGAACATCGCCGCGGATGCAGGCTTCATTTGCGGTCAAGAGCCTTCTCGCGGTCCTCCGGATGAACCAGCTCCAACCAGGTATCGGCCCTGGCTGGAAGCTCTCCAGGTTTATAGCCGAGCATCCGGAAGTAGCCGGGACTGTAATAGCAGTTTCCACTGACCAGATCCCAATCCCAGAGGCCGTCGCTGGTGGCGTCCATCGCCAGGCGAAAGCGTTCCTCACTTTCGGACAATGCCTGCTCGGCCAATTCCTTCTGCCTGTTACTCTCAATTGTGTCCAGTGCGAATGACACGGCCATCGCCACTTCTTCCAGCAACTCGATTTCTCGTTTACCAAAAAAGTCACCTTCCGACACACAAACAGTCAGGACACCGCAGACCTGGCCCTGGAACCGGAGCGGGAACGAACCGCAAGACTGGAACCCGAATTTGCCGAGCGCTTTCTCTGACGGGTAAAGGCAGGCGTCGTCGCCACATCTATTGCAAAAGGAGGCTTGACCCTCCCGGATGGCCCTGCCTGGGTTGCCGTGCCCTTCACGCCTGCGGTCTGTATAGAAGTCAGTATGGCTCAATATCTGATGGTGTGTTCCAAAATGGGCCACCGGGTCTATGTGGGAGGTGGGTGGATCGAGCCAGCCGATCCAGGCAAGGTCGATGGCCCCTCGCTGCACTATTAGGCGGCATACCTCCGGAAGAAGTTCCTCCCGGGTCTGGACGCGCACGACACACTGGTTTGCCTGGCTGAGCAGGTCGTAGAGCTTGTTCAGACGACCTATTTCCTCTTCGGCATTCTTACGCTCGGTGATGTCACGAATTGATTCGACGGCGCCAACGGTATTTCCGATTGAATCGCGCAAGACGCTTGCCGTCCCGCAAAGATACCTCTTGCCGCCCCCGAGTGCGGGCATATATGCCTCGCCAACAATTCCGGTGGCCCTCGTTACCCTGTTGGAATATTGCGACAATGTCTCTTCTTGTTGTTTGATGACGAGGTCTATGAGAACTGGTCTTCGCTCCCCGTAAAAGGGCAGAGCATACTCGTAATTGCCCTTTCCACAAATATCCGAGGCCTTAACCCCTGTCATATCCTCTATGGCTTTGTTCCACGCGATGACTTCCCCTTCGTTATTGGTCACAAAGGTCGCATCGGGAAGAAAGTCGATGATATTTGCGAGTTGTTGCCTGGCTTCTTTTAATGCCTCTTCCGCCTGCCTGCGTTCCCCTATCTGCCTTTTAAGATCAAGATTGGCTTCCTGCAGCAATTTTTCGGCCTGCATTTGAGCTTTACCGAGCCTTAGCGCCCGTATGCCATAAGATAGATTGCTGGATAGCTTAACGAGAAATTCTATTTCTTCCGTATCGAAAGCATTCGTTTCCGAGGAATAGATGTTAAGTGCTCCCAGCCTTCGTCCATCGAGAAAAAGAGGGAGACCTGCTGCCGAAGTATAGCCACGCTTTGAAGCCTCTACTTTCCAGGGTGCATATTCCGCTTGATTGCCAACAGAACGAATGATGCTGGGAATGCCCGTGCGGATGCAAGTGCCTGTAGGGCCCTTTCCCCTTTCGGTATCTTGCCAAGTGAATTAACCGTCTCAAGATAGTCTTTCTCGTAGCCGTACTTGGCTACAGGTGTTACAGTTTGGTCTTGATCCTCTTCGGCATATCCCACCCATGCCATCCTGTAACCACCCACGTCCACCACTATGCGGCAGATCGCGTCCAGCAACTCCATCTCATTTTTGATGTGGATCACTGCATGATTACATTCACTCAGTGCCTGGATCACCCTATTGGCCTTAATCAGCTCATCTCTTTTCCGCTGCCGGTCCATCGCATAGCGGATGGAGCGCTCAAGGAGGGGTGCACTAAGCTCGCCTTTATTAAGGCAGTCCGCTGCCCCATTACTAACGGCCTCAAGGGCCAGATCGTAGTATTCCATGCCGGTGAGGAAAACAATCGGAGTCATGACACCGTGGCTTACGGCCTCCTGCATGAGTTCCAGCCCATTTCGCTCTTTGAGTCGATAGTCAAGCAGGCAGATATCGAACTCATCGGAAAGGAATACATCCAGGGCAGCCTTGTAATCCGACACCCACTTGAGTGTGCATCCGGTCGAGGAAAAATTGGAGAGCAGGTCCCGAACGACGATGAAGTAGTCCTCATCGTCATCAACGAGAAGAACCCTTATGGGATGACTCTGCATACTCATTTGAGCTCCATGAAAACTGGTAGGCTGTCAGAATATGGGTTCGAGATCACCCAATTTCTCAGGTCGGTTTTTTGGAATATAGTCTCTGACATCGTATCGGTTTCTTTGCTCGGGCGTTCTCTCATACCACCGCTTCCGAGCGCTCTTAAAAGGGACTTCGACTTTCTATCAGGGGTTGGCCGAGCAAGAGATGTGCCGAATGGCAGCAACTGGGAGAACCTGGCGCAAAGCCGGACGCCATTGGTGTTCCCTTCTAACATTTACAGTTCCGGCCACCTACTTTTTTCTTCATGGTGTAAATATTTTGACGGTATAAACGGGATTAACAGTTGCAGACTTATTCGACAGCATATCTTCACGTTTGGATTTTGAAATGTCTTTTACGCCCAAGGCACAGCCCCCCTTGTTTTCAATCAATTTGGGCTCTCACCATAGCTCGTACTTTAACCATGCCATAATGTCGAAAGCAGTTGATATCGGCTATGGCGGCAGCAGACCTTCGCCGCGCCGGAAATGTCTCTAAAATCGAACCTCGCCAAGGAAGACCAGTTCAGCTTGCAAGCCATTCCCCGAACTGCCCCCTGCCTTCATTGAGTTCGCAAAGCCCTTTAAGCACACCCGCTGTGAAGTTAAACTTCTCTGGATGTCTTCCCGGGTAATATCTTTCTTAAGTTCTTGAATGCTCTCTATAGCTATTTCTCTCTTCGTCATGCCGAATACCTTGTGCTCGCTGTTCATCGCTTTGTAACTCTAGTTTTTCTACCGAATTTTGCCGAACATCATGACATAGTGACTCTATTCCATCGAAGATCGATCCGTCCTCTCTTTAAAAGATTTAAAGATTCATATTGAGGAAATTCTCCACGCTCCAATCCCTAGACATGTCTCCTGTGTTTTGTCGCTTCTATTGCCGTTTGTATTGCCACTTCTATTGCCACTCCTATTGCCGTTTGCCAAACTCAAACCCATTAGTGTATTAAGCAATTGGGGGATTGAAGGGTTGAAGTGGTTTTCTTACCGCTCCCGGCTCCCAAGTTTAAAGGAGGTTTGAATCCATGTCACCTGAATCCGGCCTGTATTTACAGGGCGGCGGTTCCCAAAAGGGTGATCGCTGACATTGGGTTTCCTGACATTTTGTCGATGTTTTTTGTAACTCATGCCTTCATCTGCGTAATCTGTGGATAGTTTTTTGATTTTCGTTTGGGTTGCTGCGCTGTGTTCTTCGTGGTGAACGTTTTTCTCTGCGTTCTCAACGCCTCTGCGGTGAATGCTTTTACCTGGAAAAATCCGGAAACCGGACCAAACTGGATCATTTCATGTCATACGCCACTGAGTCCGTACATTGTGGAAAAAGTTTTTGGAAATAGTATAGTGCCTCTCGGGTGTGCCTGGCATGAACAGGTGCGGTTTGTTGAGATTTTGGCAGGTACACGGGACCAGGCCTTTGTTTTCTCTACGGTGAGTATTTTGATGTGGCTAAATAAAATCCATATGTATGGCAGGCTTATAAAGTTCACCCATACGATTTTTGCCCTGCCGTTCGCACTTGCGGCCGTGCTGCTTGCAAACAGGTACTATCCTGTCGGTTTCGGGACTTTTGCGCTCATTATGATCGCAATGGCTTCGGCCAGGTCGGCTGCCATGGGCTTCAACCGCGTAGCCGACTATCACTACGACCGGGCTAACCCGCGCACCTCCAATCGCCCCCACGTGACGGGGCAGGTGGGGCTGTCTTCAGCGCTCGTCTTCGTTTTCTCTTCGGCTGCGGTTTTTATTTTGTCGGCCGCTTTGCTCGGACGCCTCTGCCTCGTTTTGTCCGTGCCGGTGTTGGCGATCCTGTTTTTGTACTCATTTTCAAAACGCTTTACCTCATGGTGCCACCTGATCCTGGGGTTCGGCATCGGGCTGGCCCCCGCCGGCGCATGGGTCGCCGTCAGCGGCCGGCTGGATTGGAGAATACTGCTGCTCTCCTGTGCGCTCATGACCTACATCGCCGGCTTCGATATCCTGTACGCATGCCAGGACATTGAATTCGACCGGGACCAGCAGCTGTTTTCAATGCCCGCCTGCTGGGGCGCCCAGAGGGCTTTGTTTTTCTCCGCCGGGTCGCACGCCCTGACGCTTGTTTTTTTGCTGCTGGTCTACTTTGCCTTTGATCTGGCAAGCATTTACCTGCTCTTTCTCCTGCTCATAAGCGTATTGATCTTCGTCGAGCACTGGCTTGTCCGGCCGGATTGCCTGGATAAAGTGAATGTCGCCTTTTTCCACATGAATAGCGCGGTATCCCTTTTGCTCTTCTTCGGGGTCCTGGCCGGTACCTGGTTCATATGAAAAAACCGGTTTATCCGGTTTATGTTGAAAAGCGCATTTTACCCTGAACTCACAACTCAAAACTGGAAACTCAAAACTGAAAACTCACTACCAAAACCTCGGGGAATTCATAGCGGAGTTGAAAAAAGCCGGTGAATTGCTCCGCGTCGGCGCCTGCGTTTCCAGCGATCTGGAAATCACCTGCATTACCGACCTGATGTCCAAAGCCCACGCGGGAGGCAAAGCTCTTCTTTTCGAAAATGTCCGGGGCTCGCGCTTTCCCGTTCTGACCAACGCTTTCGGGAGCGAACGCCGGATATGCATGGCCCTTGGCGCCAACTCCCTGGACAGCCTGGCCCTGAGGCTCGAGCGCTTTGTG
The DNA here is from genome assembly GCA_963826655.1 of uncultured delta proteobacterium. Lineage (GTDB taxonomy): Bacteria > Desulfobacterota > Syntrophobacteria > Syntrophobacterales > Syntrophobacteraceae > SbD1. The sequence continues at coordinate 14,535 of CAWGZP010000133.1, read as the reverse complement.
CGGGTAAAGCCGCCTAAATCGTTCAGGCAGTTTGCGCAACTCCTGCCGATGGGGCTGGACTTCATGAGGTTTTTGCCCGCGAAGACCTCGAGGGCGCCATGTCAGGAGGTAGTGTACAGGGGAGAAGAGATCGACCTTTCGATGCTGCCGGTCCTCAAGTGCTGGCCGGGGGACGGCGGCCCTTTCGTTACACTTCCGGTTGTAATTACGCGAAGCCTGGAGACGGGCAGTCGAAACGCGGGCATGTACCGCTTGCAGGTTTTTGACCGAAAAACCACCGGCATGCACTGGCACATCCACAAGGACGGATCACATTACTTCCAGGAGTACCGCAAGGCTCGCAGACGTATGCCGGTAGCCGTTGCTATCGGGACCGACCCGGCTGTGACCTACGCTGCCACCGCCCCGCTTCCAAGGGGAATAGACGAGATGGTCCTGGCCGGTTTCATCCGCAGAAAGCCCGTTCGGATGGCGAGATGCGTCTCTGTCGATCTGGAGGTCCCGGCCGAGGCCGAATTCGTGCTCGAAGGTTACGTGGATCCCGAAGAACTCCGGCTGGAGGGACCGTTCGGCGACCACACCGGGTACTATTCCCTGGTCGGAGAGTATCCGGTCTTTCATCTTACCGCGCTTACTCATCGCAGGAATCCCGTCTACGCCGCGACCGTTGTGGGCCGCCCCCCGATGGAGGACTGCTGGCTTGCCAAGGCCACCGAGCGAATATTTCTCCCGCTGCTGGGCGCGATTCATCCCGAAGTGCGCGATTTTTGGATGCCCTGGGAAGGGGTGTTCCACAACATCGTGGTAATGGCAATCGATAAGGAATATCCGGGGCACGCCCGCAGTGTCATGAGCGCCGTCTGGGGGCAGGGGCAGATGAGCTTTTCCAAGGCCGTCGTGCTTGTGGACGGCGGAGTCGACCTCAAAAAACCCCGTGGGGTTTTAGAGGTTATTTTGAATGAAGTGGACCTTGAGAGCGATATCTATATCACGGAAGGCATTCTGGACGTCCTTGACCACAGCGCTCCCGAACCGCTTTTCGGGGCCAAGATAGGGATCGACGCCACACGAAGGCGTCCGGATGAAAGGCCGAGGGCAAAATCCTCGGCCGGCCGGATTCCGGTCGACGGGATTATCGAAAAGTGTCTGAGCGATACCTCCAATCTTCTGACGGCTTTCCATTGTCCTCCACTTGATGTGCGCAACCGGTTGCTGCTTCTAAATTTCGCCAAAGACGGCCGCACCCCGGGCAGGGCCGTATCCGAGGCGTTGCTGCGCCACCCGGCGCTCGAAGCTTTTTCGATACTGGTGCTGTTCGACTCCGGGATAGACCTGCGGGATTATTCGCTGGTGCTTTGGAAGGCATTTAACAATGTGGATCCGAAAAGGGACATTTTGAAGCAGGGCGGCCGGCTGGCGGTTGACGCAACCAGGAAAGGCGTGGAGGACGGCCATACCCGTCCCTGGCCCGACGACATCGAAATGGCCCCCGAAGTGGTAAGAAGCGTCAAGAAGCGGGCAAAAGAGTTGGGAATAGAGGAGTTTGTGTCTGGCTGAACCCCAAAGACACTTATCGGTAGCGCCGTCTCCCGCGGCGGCGCAGGCGTGATAGTCGAACGGGCATGAGATTGCCTCCCACGGCTGCGTGGGGGTGATAATCGGACGGACAGATGACCACACATTCATTTCGTTTTAGCAGATTCACCTTGGAGGCTGGACTCGATTTGCATTGAAAAAAGCCCTCTAAAGTGGTATGATGTAACGTTTTAATAAATGCTTTCAATAACTTATTTGTGTTGCCCACATTTATGCCCGTAAAGGCACCGCTTGGCCGTTAAAGCAAACATAGGACATTCGTTTATGCAGCAAGATATCGACATGGCGCCCAATTTTCCCCTGGAAGAAAATGCCGGGACTGCCGGCACAGAGGGTCCCTCCCAGCCGGCCCTTGACGCATCGGCCGGGAATCCTGCAGTCGCCGCCGAGTACAACGCGCAACAGATAACGGTCCTGGAAGGGCTGAGCGCGGTGCGCGTGCGTCCGTCCATGTACATTGGGAATGTGTCCACCGAAGGTCTACATCACCTGGTCTACGAGGTTGTCGACAATAGCATCGACGAAGCGCTCGCGGGTTACTGCAACCACATCAGTGTGCAGATTAACCTGGACGGATCGGTCACGGTGGACGACAACGGCCGCGGCATTCCGGTGGACTTGATGGAAAAGGAAAACCTCCCGGCTGTAACGGTCGTAATGACAGTGCTCCATGCGGGCGGAAAATTCGACAATTCGACCTACAAAGTTTCCGGCGGTCTCCACGGGGTCGGTGTATCGGTCGTAAACGCCCTGAGCGAGTACCTGGAGGTCGAAATCCGGCGCGACGGCAAAATTTACCATCAGCGCTACGAACGCGGCGAGCCTAAAACGGAGCTTATCTCAAAGGGCGATACCCAGAAGCGGGGAACTCGGATAACGTTCAAGCCCGACCCGCTCATTTTTGAACATACGGAGATCAGCTTCGATATCGTTGCGGAACGCATGAGAGAGCTTGCTTTTCTCAACAGTGGAGTGCGAATCGAGCTTGTGGACGAGAGCATTCCGAAAGAGAAGCAGTTCTATTATGAGGGCGGCCTTGTATCGTTTGTGGAATACCTGAACAAGAGCAGGGAGCCGATCTTCCCCGAGGTCATTTACATTACCGGTGAAAAGCAGGGGATAGTCGCCGGGGTCGCCATTCAGTATAACAGCACCTATAACGAAAAGATTTTCACCTTTGCCAATAACATCAACACCAAGGAGGGCGGGGCTCACCTGGTGGGCTTCAAGGCCGGCCTGACGAGGTCGATCAAGCAGTATGCCACCCAGAATAAGGCGCTCAAACAACCCGATTTGGATCGGCTGACCGGCGATGATGTGCGCGAAGGTCTGACGGCCGTGGTCAGCATCAAGATTCCTCAGCCCCAGTTTGAAGGCCAGACGAAAACCAAGCTTGGAAACAGTGAAGTGAAGGGCCTGGTCGAAAATCTTGTCTACGAGAAGCTTTCCACCTATTTCGAGGAAAATCCAAAAATTATCCGCGCCATCCTCGACAAGGTCATGGAGGCGGCAAGAGCGCGCGAGGCCGCCCGGCGCGCTAAAGAGCTTACCCGAAGAAAGGGCGTGCTCGGAGATCATTCTCTTCCCGGAAAACTGGCCGACTGCCAGGAGCGTGACCCCGCGAAGAGCGAAATTTACATAGTTGAGGGAGATTCGGCAGGAGGTTCCGCAAAACAGGGCAGAAACAGGGCTTTCCAGGCCATACTGCCGTTGCGTGGCAAGATATTGAACGTCGAGAAGGCTCGCTTCGATAAGATGCTTGAGAACCAGGAAATCCGGAACATGATTTCCGCCCTGGGCACAGGCATCGGCAAGGACGAATACACTCCCGAAAAGGTGCGCTATCACTACATCGTCATCATGACGGATGCCGACGTCGACGGCGCACACATCCGCACCCTCCTGCTGACGTTTTTCTTCCGCCAGATGCCTGAGCTCATCAGGGACGGATACCTCTATATAGCACAGCCTCCCCTCTATCGGTTGGCGGTGGGCAAATCCGAGCACTACCTCAAAGACGACGACGGCCTCAACGCCCTTCTTCTCAAACGCGCGTCGGAGAAAAAACAGGTATTTCTGCCGGGCCGCACCGAATCGCTGACCCCGGAGCAACTCACAGGCCTTCTCAAGATTTTCTCCCGCTATGAAGAATGGCTCGATCGCCTGTCCCTGAAAGGGATGTCCAAGAAATTGATCGAGCGGGTTATTCGCATCTACGATGAAAACGGGATGGAAGACACGGACCAGCAAGAGTGGGGCTCTACTCTCAAGGCAAAGCTGGAAGAATCCGGATACGAGGTGGTTCCCATCGAGGTTGAGAATGCGTAAAACCGGAAGAGTCCGGAGCTGAGGAGGCCTCCGTCGATGCTGAAGAGGAACATCACGGCTGCGACCTGGATGTGTTGAAAAAACAAACCGACGGCCTCAAGGGGAGGGAGCGTATCGGCCACGATTTCCTGGCATCGGTCGAATTCCGCAAACTGGTCTCGCTCTACAGGCAACTGGCCCTTCTCCACGAAGTCCCATACGTCGTGAAAGACAACCAGGGCGAGGAGAAGTTTGACGAGCCGAGGGCCTTTTTCAAGTACCTCATGGACGAGGCGCGCAAAGGCACGACGATCCAGAGATACAAAGGTCTCGGTGAAATGAACCCTGAGCAGCTCTGGGAAACAACGATGAACCCGGAAAAAAGAACGCTTCTCCAGGTGAGGGTGGAAGACCAGGTGCTCGCTGATGATCTTTTTGCCACCCTCATGGGGGACCCGGTGGAACCGAGGCGCGACTTCATACAGGCCAATGCGCTCGATTTCCGTGAGCTGGATATTTAAGGAAAAATCATGGACGTCAAAACCATAAACATTGCCGACGAAATAAAGCTCTCGTATCTCGACTACGCGATGAGCGTCATAATCGGGCGAGCCATACCCGACGTACGGGACGGTCTTAAGCCGGTCCACCGGCGCATCCTCTTTTCCATGCACGAGGTAAGCAACGACTACAACAAGCCCTACAAGAAATCGGCGCGCATTGTCGGCGATGTCATGGGTAAGTATCACCCGCATGGAGATATGGCCATCTACGATGCAACCGCTCGCATGGCCCAGGATTTTTCCATGCGGCACATGCTCATAGACGGCCAGGGCAACTTCGGCTCGGTGGACGGGGACCCCCCGGCTGCCATGAGGTACACCGAAATCCGAATGTCGAAGCTGGGCATGGAGTTCATGCGGGACATCGAGAAGGAAACGGTCCCGTTTTCGCCAAACTACGACAATACGCTCCTGGAGCCGACGGTCCTTCCCACCCGCGTACCGAACCTGCTCCTGAACGGCTCGTCGGGCATAGCTGTCGGAATGGCGACAAACATCCCTCCACACAACCTGCGCGAACTATGCTCCGGACTTCTTGCGCTCCTTGACAACTCGGAGACAACAGTGAAGGACCTCGTGCGCCTCATCCCGGGCCCGGACTTTCCGACCGCCGGATTTATTCACGGGTGCGAGGGGATAATGGAAGCCTACGAGACCGGCAGAGGCATGGTCAAGATGCGCGGCCGGGTGGAAGTCGAGGAATCGGGCAAAAAACAGCACATCATCATCTCCGAGCTTCCTTACCAGGTAAACAAGGCAAGACTTCTCGAACGCATTGCCGAACTGGTAAAGCTGAAGAGAATTGAGGGAATCCAGGACATTCGCGACGAATCCGACCGCCTTGGGATGCGGGTCGTCCTTACCCTGCGCCAGGGCGATGAGCCCAAAGTGGTCGAAAATCAGCTCTACAAGCACACGGCGCTCGAGAGTACTTTCGGCATCATCATGCTCTCCGTGGTGGATAACAGGCCCGAGGTCCTCAACCTCAAGGGAATCCTCCAGCACTTTATCGATTTTCGCCGTGAAGTGGTCGTAAAGCGCACCCAATTCGAACTGAGACAGGCCGAAAAACGCGCCCATATCCTGGAAGGGCTCAAAATAGCGCTCGATAACCTGGATGCCGTGATTGCCCTCATCCGCTCTGCGGCAAATCCGCCTGAAGCCAAGCGTGGCCTGATCGAGCAGTTCGGTCTCAGCGATATCCAGGCGCAGGAAATTCTGAACATGAGACTCCATCGCCTGACGAGTCTCGAGCGCGAAAAGATCATTCAGGACTATCAGGAGATCCTGAAGGAAATCGACCGCCTGAAGGCGATACTTTCCTCCGCCGCAGCGGTTGACCAGGTTATCCGCGAAGAAATACAAGACCTGAAGAATGAATTCGGCGACCTGCGCAGGACACAAATTATTCCCGATGAGGGGACCATCTGCCTCGAGGATCTCATTCCCAACGAAGAAATGGTGGTGACCATTTCGAGGGCCGGCTACGTAAAGAGGACCCCGCTTTCGATCTACCGCTACCAGAATCGCGGCGGCAAAGGGCGAACCGGGATGAGCACCCGCGAAGAGGATGTCGTGACCTGCCTGTTCACGGCCATGGCGCACAATTACCTGCTCATATTCACAAACCTTGGGCAGGTGTTTTGGCTCAAAGTCTATGAAATACCCGAAGTCGGGCCGTCGGCGCTGGGAAAAGCCGTGGTGAATCTTCTTCCCCTCCAGCCGGGCGAAAAGATAGCAACCATTCTGCCCGTCGGCGAGTTTTCACCCGGTCACTTCGCGGTGATGGCCACAAAAAACGGCGTCATCAAGAAAAGTGAACTTTCCGCTTATGCAAACCCTCGCGCAAGCGGCATCCGGGCGATCAATCTGGACGACGATGACGAGCTTATCTCCGTGGTGATTACGGACGGCCAGCGAGATCTTTTCCTCATGAGCCGTGAGGGCAAGTGCATCCGGGTAAAGGAAGATGAATTCCGTACGCTTGGGCGCGTCAGCCGCGGCATCCGGGGGATGAACGTCAAAGGGACCGAGTTGGTCGGTATGGACGTTATCGATCCTCTCAAGTGCATGCTCGTGGTAACGGAAAAGGGATTTGGAAAGCGCACCTCCGAGGAAAACTACCGCTGCCAGGGCCGGGGGGGGCAGGGAGTGCTTAATATCAAGGTAACCGAACGCAATGGACATGTGGTCGGTTTCCGCCAGGTTGGAGAAGACAACGGAATCATTCTGATCACGGACAGGGGCCGCCTCATAAGGATGCCTGTTTCCCAGATAAGCAAAATAGGCAGGGTAACCCAGGGAGTCAAACTGATCGACCTTCCGGAAGGCGAAAAAGTTGTCGACCTGACCGTGCTGGACGCCGAAGACGCAAGTGAAGACACCGGTGAAGAGATAAGAGAGGAAGAATAGAATTGCTTAAAGATATCGGAACGGTCGGTGTAATAGGGGCCGGAAACTGGGGGACCACCCTCGCACATGTTCTTGCGGGTAAAGGTTTGCAGGTCAACCTCTGGGTCTTCGAAGAAAAGTTGTGCGAGATTATCCGCAGCACGGGTGAAAATAGCTACTATCTGCCTGGAAACCGCCTCCATGAAGGCGTGCACGCCCAAAATTCACTTGAGGACGTGGTCAAGGCAAGCCGTCTGCTCATCATGGTCGTTCCGTCCCACGTCTATCGTGGGGTCGTAACGCGGATGCTCCCCCATTTGCGCGAGGACGCTATTAATTGTAAACGCCACAAAAGGCATAGAGAATGACACCCTTTTGACCATGTCCGGCATATGGAAACAGCTCCTGCCGGCTGAAAGCCGTGTAAAGGAACTCTGCCTCTCAGGTCCCACCTTCGCCAAGGAAGTGCTGCGGGGCGTTCCGACGGCCGTTACGCTTGCAGGTCAAGACCTGGAAACTACCAGGGAAGTCCAGAGGATACTCTCGACCGGCAGGTTCCGCATTTATACCAGTCTCGATGTTACGGGAGTCGAAATCGCCGGGGCCTCCAAAAACGTCATAGCTCTTGCCGCCGGGGCCTGCGACGGTCTCTCTTTCGGGTATAATACCCGTGCGGCCCTCATTACGCGCGGCTTGGCCGAGATATCGAGGCTTGGCGTTAAAATGGGCGCTCATCCGCTCACTTTCTCCGGCCTGGCCGGGATAGGAGACCTGCTGCTCACATGCACAGGGGACCTGAGCCGGAACCGCACGGTCGGAATGCAACTCGGGCAGGGCAAAAAGCTCGATGAAATCCTCGGCGGAACGCGCCAGGTTGCCGAGGGCGTAATTACTGCCAAATCAATGTATTTTCTTGCCGAAAAAATGGGCGTGGAGATGCCGATCAGCGAGCAGGTCTATCGCGTGCTCTACGAGGGAAAAGATCCGCTGCTCGTCGTCAGTGAACTTATGGACCGGGACCTCAAGCATGAACTGGAATATGACCCGGAAATTTGCACTGTAAATGGAAAAAACTGCGCTGGGACCCTTTAGCTCATCCTGACCTTTCCGATGCGCCTCACCTGCCTGCGGATGCTTATCTTTATAGGTAAGTGTTCGATTTTAATCAAAATTGAATATATCCCGGTCTGGCAGGGAAGGAGGCCGCATATGGATTTTGTTCTTCAGGATGAAATCAGGGAACTCATGCAAAAAAAAGATGACCACTTTGTTTCGGTGTATCTGCCGACGCATCGGGCCGGGCGGGAGACCGAACAGGACCCTATCCGGCTGGACAACCTTCTACGCAGTGCCGAAAAGGAACTGGTGGCCGGGGGAATGCGCTCTGCCGGGGCCAGGGACCTTCTTGGACCCGCGTTCGATCTTATGAAAGACAGCTTTTTCGCCCGCCGTCTGGCTGACGGGCTAAGTATTTTCATCTCCAAAAACCTGTTCAGATACTTCAGGCTGCCGGTGCATTTCGACGAACAGGTCTTCGTGGGAAAGCAATTCCATCTCAAACCGCTCTTACCCGTGCTAAACTGCTGCAAGAGGTTCTATATCCTGGGAGTCAGCCGAAAGTCGGTTCGCCTCCTGGAGTGCACCGAGTTCGGCGTGAACGAAGTCGAACTCAAAGGCGTCCCCCAGGGCATGCGCGAAGCGCTCGGCCACGATGAAGAATCAAGTCTTCTTTTCCGGACGGTCCCCCAGGCTTCCGGTCCCCGGGGCGTACCCATGTTCCACGGACACGGCGGCGGCTTTGAATCGGCAAAAGAGCACCTCTGGCACTACTTTCAGATATTGAAGGACAGCCTTCACCCGTACTTTCGAAATGAAAAGATTCCCCTTGTTTTTGCCGGCGTAGATTATCTTTTTCCGATGTTCAGGCTGGTGGATGTATATCAGAACACCCTGGTCGAGACAATCGAGGGAAACCCCGACGCGCAGGACCCCCAGGAGCTTCTCAAGCGGGGTCTCCAGATCGTATCGCCTTATTTCCACAGGGAGCAGGACCGGGCGATCGAGCGTTATCTGGACCTTTTGAATGGGCCGCTTACCTCCGCGGGGCTCGAAGAAATAGTGTCGGGCGCGGTTGCGGGAAGGATAGACACGCTTTTCGTCGATACCAGCGTGCGGAAATGGGGAAAATACGATTCCCCTTCGGGCCTGGTCGACGTTCACCCTCGACAACAAGACGAAGATGAAGACCTGCTCGATCTGGCCTTCGCCCAGGCGTATCTGAATGGAGCAAACGTTTACGCGCTCGATCCTGGAAAAATACCAGGTGCGGGCGGGGCGGCCGCTATATTCCGGTACTGATTGAAAGCGATGTGATCTTTACGGTAGTCCAGCCCCTTGTGGGCGGCCTTTTCGAACCATGGCGCGCCCACAAGGGACTTTCCCGTTATACTAAAACAAACTGCAATTAGAAACCCCACCGCCTTAATTTTTCAAGCATCGGATAATCGGTAAGATCGTGGTGAATAGGGGTTACCGAGATGTAACCCTGTGCCAGGGCATTGGAGTCCGAATCGGGATTTTCGTCCTGCTGTATCGATGTGTTCGTGAGCCAGTAATACACGTGATTTCGGGGGTCCATCCGGCGGTCGTATCTTTCGAGGGTCTTGAGGTTGCCTTGCCGGGTGACCCGCACCCCCCGAATTTTGTCGGCAGGCAGGTCCGGGACGTTCACATTCAGGCAAATGCCAGGCGGCAATCCCTCTTTTCCGACCGTAGCGACCAGTTTTTCGATGAACCCCGTCGCGGTGCTGTAATTGGTCGGTTTGAAGGAATCGATTGATACGGCTATCGCGGGGATACCCAGTACGGCTGCTTCGGTTGCCGCCGAAACCGTACCCGAATAGATTACGTTGACCCCTACGTTCGCCCCGAGGTTAATGCCCGAGACGACGATCTCCGGAGGCGGGTTCATTAGCTCGGCGATAGCGATTTTTACACAGTCGGCGGGGGTACCCTTCAGGGCGTACCCAAAATAATGGCCGTTACGGCTTACCATATTGAGGCGCAGGGGATCGAGCCATGTAATCGCGTGCCCCACGGCGCTCTGTTCTGTTTCCGGGGCTACGACGCTCACTTCGTGCTCAACCGACAACGCTATGTAGAGCGACTCTATCCCTTTTGCAAAAACTCCGTCATCATTAGTCAGAAGAATCTTCATAACTCTCGGTCCCCGCCTTCGTTTTCAATATATTCCTGGCGGCATCTATGCCAAGCTCCAGGGCCTTCCTGTTGAAATCCCGGGTCTCTCGAAGAACCCTGCTCATGACAGCCGCCTCGAGGCCGCCGGGGGACACAGCCCCGCTGAGGGTGGCAAGGGCGCCAAGGGCTATGATATTGGCGCCTGTTTCTTTGCCCAGCTTTTCGCGGGCAATCTGGGTAAACGGAATCGAGATCGCCCGCGTCGTCGGTAGTTGCTTGACGAAAGTCGAATCGACTATAAGCATTCCCGCCGGTTTGAGGTCAAAAAAATAGGTGTCGCACGACTTTTGGCTCATGGCCAACAGCAGGTCGGGCTTTATGGCCCTGGGATAGTCGATTTCCCTGTCGCTTATCACGACCTCGGCCTTGCTCGCTCCGCCACGGGCTTCCGGGCCGTAGCTCTGGGTCTGGCAGACATATTTCCCGTCATGTATTCCTGCCGCCTCGGCTATGATAATTCCGGCAAGGATCAGGCCCTGTCCTCCTGAACCGCTCAGTCTTATCTCATATCTCGCCAACGGGTTTTCCCTTCTCCAGCGCCATGGTCCGGGCCACCCTCCGCACCTTCTCGTATTCTTCGGTGTAGACGGGCAGGTCCCGGTCGGCCAGAATGCCGATAGTGAGTTTGCCCTTGAGTTGCTCCTCCGTCATCTCCCTGGCTTTTTCCACCCGAACAGCGGACTCCTTCTGCTGACGCAGCATCTCGACGGGGCCGTCCATGCGGTTTCTTCTCCCGTACTGGGTGTGGCAGTGGCTGATCACCTCGACAACTGAAAAGCCTCGCTTCAAAATCGCCTTTGCGATCAGTCCGTCAAGCATGGAGGCATGATAGACCGTTGCCCTGGAAACCATGCTCGCCCCAGCCGTAACGGCCAGTTCGGCAATCGAGAAGGCATGTTCGATGTTGCCGTAAAGAGAAGTGGTGGCAAACGCCCCGTAGGGAGTCGTCGGGGAATACTGTCCGCCGGTCATTCCGTAAATATTGTTGTTTACGACGATGGCGGTAAGGTCGAGATTGCGCCGAGCCGCATGAATGAAATGATTGCCCCCGATAGCGGCGGCGTCTCCGTCGCCCATAATGACGATTACTTTAAGCCCCGGGTTGGCCAGCTTTATGCCCGTTGCAAAGGTAAGAGCGCGCCCGTGGGTGGTGTGCAGCGTGTTGAAGTCTACGTAAACAGATATTCTGCCCGAACACCCTATGCCGGAAACTATCACTATTTCATTTTTGTCCAGCCCTATGCTGTCGATCGCCCGGATAAGCGATCCGAGCAGAATGCCGTTCCCGCACCCTCGGCACCAGACGTGAGGGAATTTCTTGTCGTGGCGCAGATATTTATGAATCAGCCGAGTACCTTCAGACATTTTAAACTCAGTTTTTAATTTCTAGTTCTTAGTTTTCAGTTTCGGCTTGCGCGATTTTTGTAAGCCTGCAACGAGCTTTACCGGAAACTAAAAACCCTTTTATCAGAACTACGCAAACTCCAGTCTTCACTGGAAACTAACTTAAAACTCTTTCATCAATCTGGTCAATATTTCATCCGGGGTTATCAGGTTGCCGTCCGTGCGGTTCAGGGTCTCGATCCGAGTCGCCCCCTGGTTTACTCTTTTGACCTCTCGGGACATCTGCCCCATGTTGAGTTCCGGGACGAGCGCCGCCTTTACCCGCCGCAGAGCAGGTTCGACTATCTGCCTGGGAAAGGGCCACAGTGTGACGAGTTGCATAAGCCCGGCCTTCATCCCCCGCTCACGGGCCTCCCTAACCGCACGGCGGGCCGAACGCGAAACGGAACCATAGGCGATCACCAGCACCTCTGCGTCCTCGGTCATCTCTTCCTCTACTTGCATGATGTCGGGAAAGTGCTGATTGATCTTCCTGAAGATGCGGCCCAAAAACGCGGAAATCTCATCCTGGCGCTCGGTGGGAAATCCTCGCAAGTCATGAATGAGCCCGGTTACATGGTACCGGTATCCGTCGCCGAAAACACTCATCGGAGGCACGCCGCTGCTGTTGTCTTCGTAGGGTATATACCAGTCGGGGGGCATGTTAGGCCTTATGCGGTCGATCACTTCGACTTCCTCGGGATGGGGCAGCGAGATTTTTTCCCGCGTGTGCGCCACAGCCTCATCGACCAGAACGATAACCGGGGTACGGTATTTTTCCGATAGGTTGAATGCGCGCAAAGTGACACTGAAGCACTCGATGGTCGTGGAGGCGGCCAGGACGATTATCGGGTGATCTCCATGAGTTCCCCACCTGGCCTGCATTACGTCTCCCTGGCTGACGTGGGTGGGCAGCCCCGTGCTCGGGCCCCCCCGCATGACGTCGACTACCACACACGGGACCTCGGCGGTGCAGGCAAAGCCAAGGTTTTCCTGCATAAGAGAAAAGCCGGGACCGCTCGTTGCCGTCATCGATTTCATTCCGGCAAGAGATGCCCCGATGACCGCGCCCAGGCTTGCGATTTCGTCCTCCATCTGAATGAAAACGCCATTGAGCGCCGGCAGCCTGTAGGACATAACTTCGCTGATTTCAGTAGCGGGCGTTATGGGGTATCCGGCAAAAAAGCGGCACCCTGCGGCAAGTGCACCCTCGACTATTGCCTCGTTGCCCTGGAGAAGAAGCTCGCGTCCCGGAGGTCTTTTCGCTGTCAAGCCGGTCCCCCTTCCATCGATCGAAATGCATATCTTGAAGGGATTCAGCGTCCGTGGGGGTCTTCCCCGGGGCAACGGGCGCCACCCGACGCCCGCGTTTTGTCCGGGGCGCTTTCTTCATGGACGCTTATGGCAAAATCGGGACAGTGGAGTTCACACCATCCGCACCCGGTACACCGATCAGAATCTATGCTGGTCGGGGCGCCATCCTCATCGAGCCGAATGCACTCAGACGGACAAAAAGCCGCACAGATGCCGCAGCATTTGCACCAGTCCCTAAAGATATCTACCTCGAAGCGTTTTTTCCTGTTTGCCCCGGTTTTTCCCGCGACGGCCCGGTTTTCCTCTTCCGACTGGTTTGCGCTCCCGCTTTTGTTCGGCAGCACCGCTTCAACAGTGTGTCGATCTATTTCCATATGTCCTCGAATTTGGAAATACTTACAACGTCTGTATTTATAAACGAAAATCGCGGTTTTGAACAGAGCAGGCGGTATCGAGAGCAATTATGATTATGCCTGAGAATTAAGGTAGCAATGTTCAAAATAATAGATTTCCCGGCGTAAAATTTAATCAAAAACAATATGTTCGATATTTGACTTCTATTCCCGCGATCTCTATGTTTGAAACGGTCGAAAAGGGGCTTTTACACCGCTATCCGATCCGGGCTTCGACCGGCGTAACTTGCTATTGAAATTTTGGCCTCCAATACCGATTTCAGTGCTGGACCGGCGTCTCATTTTCAACTTTTATATCCTGTATCCATTTTTTTGAAAGGGCGTGCGATGAAAAAGGCACCAATTCGCTTCGTGATCGTGGCCGTGATACTTCTGCTTGCTTCCTGTGCTTCCGGCCCGCAGATCTCCCTGAGGCAACTCAACGAGGGCGAGGCGAGGCTGACGGATATCCAGATGCCGGAATATGTGCGCCCGGACCTGCCGTACAATGTGGTCCTGTCAATCGAGACCGAGGGGTCGCCAGAGATCAGGAGGGTCTGCTTCCGGTGGTTGTCCGAGTCGATTTCCACCAATGGGCCCGCCGTCTACTGCCTTCCTACAAACGATACCAACGGTATGGGTGACACCGGCAGCCCGTGCCCTAACTGGACCTCCACGAAAAACCCCAGTTCCAATACCTTTTGCTACGAGGCCTCCGACATTAACACCGAAGTCCCCGGCAGGCTGACTGTAAAGATTCGGCCAACAGAGCTCGATTGCGACTACAACATGCTCGAAGGCCAGGTCGAGTATTTTTCAACGGCAAAAGGGAAGGTGTGCATGACCAATGCGGTCAGGACACATGTGATGGTCGAGAAGTAGAAAAACCACCTGTTCTACACGTCCGGCGCAAAAGCGGGCAGGTCTTTCTCCAGTTCTCTCCAGTCCCAGGGGAGAGCGGATTGTTCCTCTAATGCCGGCCAGGGCCAGCCGTGTGGAATGGGTGATTCAAACCGGATTCTGTGGCCCAGTACGGGATGATCGACAACAAGCTCCCTGGCGAGAAGCGCTACTTGTTTTTGCGGAAGGGGCGACGGTGCGCCATAGCGCAGGTCCCCCGTGACAGGGTTGCCGATGTGGGCGAACTGGACGCGGATCTGATGCCTGCGGCCCGTATCGAGCTTTATCCTGACCAGGGTGCGGCCTTCGGCAAAGTCGAGTGCGGTGAACGATAACCTGCACTCACGAGCCCCGGGGGCATTCTTGGATACCACCACGCTCGAGCGTTTCTCGCGCCTTTCAATAAAATGGACGAGACATCCCGATTTTTA
>CAWGZP010000132.1:0-7269 GCA_963826655.1 uncultured delta proteobacterium | reverse complement strand
CTATTGCCAGTGTCCTCCAGGCGACGGAAGAAAATAGACTGGCGAAGGTCGGCAAGCTGCACAAGGCTCACGCCTTTATCATTTCTGAAATATGGCGTGATATTCTGGCTCATTATGGTTTGCAGGGTCTCCAAGACTTTGTTGCCCGATTTGTCCGTGGGGACTGGGAGCGTATCGTGAACCTTGTGATCCAACTCTATTGGGAGCATCGCCAACCCTCCTTTGTTACGTCACAATCCAACTTACAAAAAGAAGATATACACACGCCTTCCTTCTATCCAGTACTCATCCGCATTAAAAGCAGTGAAGAGTGGTCCCTTCGAATTATCACGCCCCCGGTAAAATAAGTGTTCAAACCTCTGATGATGACATCAACCCAATCGGGCCACTCCAAAAAAGAGGGGCTTCTTTTCACTCTTCACTGCTCCTCAATCGTGATTATTAATTTAGTCAGGTTTGCACGCGCTCGTCGATCCAGGCCGGCCCGGGCATATACGAGGCCAACCTCAGAGTTGACATAAGACGCCGGTTTCCCGTTCGGGTATCCTGCCGGCAGATAATAGGAGAGCATGATGATAGCCATTTTGTTTTTGACCGCCGTTTTGGCGGCAACGCAACCACAGGCGCCGCGTTGGGGCAGCCTCCCTAATGACACGGAGGCTTCGTTGAAGGCTGAAGGCATACATCAGGAGCAATACGCGCGGCTTGTCGACGGTGATGTTCTCACCGAGCAGCGGCCGGTGCCCGCCGGGAAAACAGGGGTGCATATGGCCTCGTTGGGTATTGTCCACGGCAGTCTCGATGAGCTGTGGAACGCCATCCATGGCTGCGGACAAACGCCCGAGTTCATGCCGCACGTAAAGTCGTGCGGGCTGGTAAAGCCCGATCATCCCCTGTTGCCGAACCAGGAATGGGAAGAACTGAAGCTAAGTTTCCAAGTTCTATTTTTTAATGCAGATACAGAACTGGTGAATGAGACCACCATGGAGGCCCCCAGCTTTCAAAGCTGGAAACAGGTGCGCGGGCCTGCGAAGGTCAACGAGGGGTACTACCGGATCATCACCATCAGCCCCCGGGATCAGCTCCTGGTGTTCGATGCGCTGGTCGATCCGGGTCCCGTGCCGCACTTTGTGAAGACATGGATAGTTAAAAACAGTTTGCCCGGGGTCGTAACCGGTCTTCGCCATTATGTCGAGACACCGAAAAGCTGGCATGCCTCTTTTAGTGACTCTCGATCATGAAGCGCCCCGGCAAATCTTGCAGTTTAGCTTTTACCGAGTTCGGCCGACCGCAGTGAGGCGGCCTCGACACACTCCATAAGGGCGCCTCTTACCGAGTACGATTCCAGTACCTGGAGGCCGTAGATCGTTGTTCCCCCGGGGGACGTAATCATGTCCTTGAGTTCTCCGGGGTGCTTTCCACTGATTTCGAGCATCGAGGATGTCCCGGTAACGGTCTGGAGCACCAAGTCCCGCGCTGTCTGCCTGGGCAGTCCCATGAGGACCCCCGCGTCGATAAGGGCCTCGATAACAAGCAGTATGTATGCAGGCGCGCTCCCACTGAGACCGGTTACGGTGTCCATATGTTTCTCTTCGACTTCGACGGTTTTTCCGACGGCGCCGAAAAGGACCATGCCCATTTCCATCTGCCCGGTTGAAACCGTTTTTCCCCTGGATAGGGCTGAGGCGCCTTTTTGCACAAGCGCCGGGGCGTTCGGCATTACCCGGATGACAGCGGTTCCGTCCGGCAATCGTTCCTCGAGCATCGAAAGGGTTATTCCAGCGGCAATGGATATCACGAGCGGCTTGTGAGAGAGATGAGAGCCGATCGTATCCAGCACCCGGGAGATCACCTGGGGCTTTACGGCAATCACGATGATGCCGCTCGAATCCGCAACCTCGCCAATGCTTCGGCCCCCCTTTATACCGAATTCCTTCTCGAGGTATTCGATCCGTGAGGGGTTGAGGTCATAAACCGAGATTTTTTCGCGGCTGAACAGGGAGGCGGCTGTCAGACCTCGGATCAATGCTTCCCCCATGTTGCCCCCGCCTATGAATCCAATACTTTCGTTCTCGAACATGATTATTCCTCCAAAGAAACTGCGCGGATTTTCTGCCGGCTTGAGCAATAGCAGACTGTTATTCGGTTCGCAAGAAAAGACATCCGGATTTCAGGGTAAATTTGTCCTCCTTCAAGGATGGGTAAGGGCGCGTCAATCCAACGCATATCCCGCCGGTAGCGCCGTCTCCCACGGCGGCGCGGTTTTTAGACCACCCGGTACGGGTTGTCTTGAGCCGATATGTAATTATTATTTTGAGAAATGTTTAGTAATTTTATATATCTGTATACTGACATACTGGCACGTGACGTCGGACCTGGCAATTAGAAAAAAAGGGGAAAGATCATGGACTTGGTTTCCAAAGTGAGCCGGACGGCAGGGAAGCACTCCCCGCTGGAAGATGAAATACGAAAGCTCTCTATCCCCGTCAACTCCGTTTTCCTTGGAAAAGACGGCAAAATAAGGCCTGCGGTATTCAGAGAAACTGACATTACCCTCACGGGGAAGAGTGGCGACAGAATCGCGGAAGTCTTCCCCGGGGTGGTCGCAAAGAGCGGCAACGTCATACTGGAAGCCATTGCGACCGATGAAACAGCGCCCGTCAAAGGCAAAAGAGTAGCAGTGCTGTTTTCAGGCGGCCCTGCTTCGGGAGGACATAATGTGCTTGCCGGCCTTTATGAGGCGCTCGGAAACGGCAATACTCTTTTTGGGATAAGGAGGGGGCCGAAAGGCCTGATCAAAGGAGACCTCTTCGAAATAAAAAAGGAAAACATCGCACCTATCATCAATATCGGCGGTTTCGATTTCCTGGGGTCGGACAGGACAAAGATCAAGAGCCCCGAGCAATTTAAAAGTGTCAGAGAGACGGTTGTCGGGAACAGGCTGGACGGTCTTGTCATCGTCGGGGGGGACGATTCCAACACCAATGCGGCGTTTATAGCGGAGTATCTGGAAAAAGAGGAAATCGCCTGCAGCGTCATCGGCGTCCCAAAGACAATCGACGGTGATTTGGCGGCGGGTAGCTATCTCCCCATCTCGTTTGGCTTCGATACGGCCGCAAAGATATTTTCCGAGTTGGTGGGAAATCTCAACCAGGACGCCGCATCCGCCCTGAAATACTACCATTTCGTAAAACTGATGGGACGCACGGCCAGCAAGATCACACTCGAGGTGGCCCTGCAGACCGAAGCCGGCGATTACGCTTATTTCCGAGGAAATTGCCGAGAAAAACATGTCCCTTAACAGCATCGTCGACTATGTGGTTCGAATCATCGTCCAGCGCCGCTTCAGAGGTCTGAACCATGGCGTTGTTCTCGTCCCGGAAGGGTTGGTGGAATTCATCCCGGAGATGGGAAGATTGATCGGCGAATTGAATAAAGCGCTTGCGCATTGTGCAAAAGATATCGAGGACCTGCCAAATGTCGAGCACAAGCGGGAGTTGCTTTTGCGGCGTTTGTCGCCGGAATCGGCGCAGTTGATGGCTTCGCTTCCGCCTGATATCCAGGACATGCTGATCCTGGACCGCGACGATCATGGGAATGTCAAGGTTTCACAAATCGAGACCGAAAAACTTCTCATCGCAAAGATCCATTCTCGTCTTGCGGAGTTGAAACGGCGTCCGGAGGAATTCTTCGGTAAAGGCGGAGGTAAGATCGAGGCCACTGCCGAGCAGGTGCAGGACCTCAAAAAAGCATCTCTATCGACCCTGTCTCATTTTCTGGGGTATGAGGGCAGGAGTTCAAAGCCTACCAGGTTCGACGCGGCCTTTACTTTTCTGCTCGGTTTGACCGCAGGTTCTCTCGTGCTGGCCGGAAAAACAGGCTACATGGCCGCTGTGACAGACTTTCACAATGGCGGCCGGGTCCTGGCTCTGCCGCTGCCGGGACTGATTACCGTTGAGATGAGAAGTGGGAAAGAGGAATTCGTGATCGAGAAGTCTCTTGTCGGACTGGATTCCCCATCCTTCAGGTTTTTTGCACAAAATCGGGATAAATGGGCTGCCGAAGACCTCTTTAGCAGTCCGGGGGCCATCCAGTACTGGGGCCCGACCAGCAGGCAGGTGCCGATCATAGTGGCCCTGGACCAGGACTATCCCGATTTCAACGGCTTCAACCTTGGCGAAGAAAAGCAACTGATATAGGAGATCGGATAACGGAGACGGGAATATTCCAGTTGTTCGTCTGTTTCCATGCCCACGAGGTTTATCGAATGAAATTGTTAAAAATACCCACAATGGTGCTGGTCTTTTTGCTTTGCCTGGCAAATTGCCCGCTTCAAGCCTTATTTGCACAAACCACTCCCGACGAAGGCGAAATGTTTCCGGAACTCAAGCTTTGCGTTCCTCAAAAGATGGAGGAGAGGGAATATCTCAATATCGATCATGGACCGTTTTCTCTCTCTCAGGTCGATTCGGAAGTGCTGATCGTCGAGATTTTCAGCATGTACTGTCCTTATTGCCAGAAGGATGCTCCGAACGTTAATGGCCTGTACCAGGCGATTTCGACCTGCCCCAAGACAAAATCGCGCGTTAAAATCATCGGAATCGGCGCCGGGAATTCCCTGTTCGAGGTAAACGCCTTTAGAGATCTTTTCAGGATAGGATTTCCGCTCATTCCCGACCCGGATTTCACCGTCCACAAAATGCTTGGCAAGGTTCGAACCCCCTATTTCTTTGTGCTTCTAAGAAAGCCCTCGGGCCTGCAGGTCGTATATTCCAGGGTGGGCAGCATAGGGGATCCCAAGGATTTTCTTGAACTGGTATGCGCCAGGACCGGCATAAGCCTCGGGAAATAATGTCTGCATACCGGGAGGAGCAGTTCTCATGAGCAGGATAAGCGTATTTTTATCAGTTGTCTTTATCGCCCTGTTTGCACACGCAGCAGCCTTTGCCGTCTCGGAAAAATACATCTATCAGCCCGGTCAGCTCAAGCCCATAGACAGTTCGTGCCAACTGAAAGCCGGGGATAGGGCGCCGGATTTCACTCTGCCATCCATTACCGGTGCACCGGTTTCGCTTGGCGAGTTCGCCGGAAAGAAAAATGTCGTGATATCCTTTGTCCCTGCCGCATGGACCCCCGTGTGCTCCGACCAGTGGCCAGGCTACAATTTGCTGCACGACATGTTCGAGGCTAAAAACGCTGTGATGCTGGGGATTACGGTGGACAATATCCCGACTCTTTTTGCCTGGACCACGGAAATGGGAAAAGTCTGGTTTCCAGTGCTCTCCGATTTCTGGCCCCATGGCGAAGTAGCCCGCAAGTACGGAGTGCTTCGTTCAAATGGCGTTTCCGAGCGCGCGCTTTTCGTAATCGATCGGCAGGGCATAATCAGGTACATTGACGTTCACGACATAAACGAGAGGCCGAAGATGGAAATCCTGATGGCCGAACTCGACAAACTAAATGACCGAAAAGAGGAAGGGCACTGACGGGAAGGAAACACGGCGGCGGCGTGTCTCCCAATATTCGTGAGATGTATCATCATTGTTTTTATGAAGGAGGCAAAAATGAACACTCCAAAAGCTTGCCCTGGATGGGAAAAATTCAAAAATCTCTCTTCCTTCGAATGTAATTGCCCGCAGTGCGGTAAGGCAGTGGAGATCTTTTCGGACGAGTTCGACAAGGAGCGTTCCTGCCCAAACTGCCATCAGAAAATCGATTTCACCAAGTGCACGCTTGCAGGTTCGGGACGCTCGATTTGAACTCAAAACTAAAAACTCTTTCTACTTCCCCCCGTCGAAATTGCTTTCGCAAATGCTTATCAGATAAGAGTCCATATCTTATATCCAGGTAGCACTTGGAAATTGTCCCATTAAGAAGGAGCCTCGATGCCCAATCGCCTTGCGGGGGAAAAAAGCCCTATCTTTTGCAGCATGCCGAAAACCCGGTTGAGTGGTATCCTTGGGGAGAAGAGGCTTTCCTAAAGTCAAGCCGCGAAAACAAGCCCATATTTCTTTCGATCGGATATTCCACCTGTCACTGGTGCCACGTGATGGAGCATGAGTCATTCGAACAGGAAGATGTCGCCGCGGTGCTCAACCGGAGTTTCGTGTCCATAAAGGTGGACCGTGAGGAGCGGCCCGACATCGATCAGGTTTATATGAAGGTGTGCCAGGCGACTACCGGCAGTGGAGGGTGGCCGCTCTCGATATTCATGGGCCCGGACAAAAAACCGTTTTACGCCGGGACATATATCCCCAAAACTGGCCGGATGGGTATGCCCGGTCTCATTGAAATCGCCGGCAAGATTGCCGAACTCTGGAACGGGGAAAGGGAGCAACTGGGGAGGATAGGCGAGGAGATTACGCGCGTCATCGCCATCGAACCGGAGGGGCCCGATGGCGAACAAGAGTTTCCCGGCCCCGAGTTGACCGACAGCACCCGGCGCAAGTTAGCCAGGTCTTTTGACCCTGTCTGGGGCGGGTTCGGTAGCGCGCCAAAATTTCCCAATCCCCACGATCTAATTTTTCTTACGCGATGGCACAACCGGCGCCCGGGGGCCAAGGCTTTTGAAATGGTTAAAAAAACGCTTCTTTCCATGCGCTCCGGAGGGATCTTCGACCAGGTAGGGTTCGGTTTTCACAGGTACTCCGTAGACGAAAAGTGGCTTGTGCCACATTTCGAAAAAATGCTCTACGATCAGGCCATGATTTCACTCGCCTATAGTGAAGCGTTTCTCGCAACGGGCGACGAGAGATATGCAAGGGTCGTAAGGGAGATTTTCGAATACGCACTCCGCGAGATGCAGGGTCCCGAAGGAGCCTTCTATTGCGCGCAGGACGCGGACAGCGAAGGGAAAGAAGGGATCTTCTTCGCCTGGACGCAGCAACAGGTTGTCGACGTCCTCGGCAAAGATGCCGGAGATATCTTTTGCCTGGCGTACGGCATCACCCCCGAGGGAAATTTCGAAGAGGGGATGAGCATCCCGCACATCCCGAAGTCTTTTGAGACTGCTCGCGGCGGTTTTGGGAATGGGGCTTCCGGAACTGGAAGGGGTACTTGAGGATGGACGTAAAAGGCTCTTTGAGGTCCGCGAAAAGCGGGTGCATCCGTTAAGAGACGATAAAATTCTCGTCGCCTGGAACGGCCTGATGATCGCGGCGTTCGCCAAAGGCTCGCAGGTGCTTGGAGACATGTCCTACGCGCGGGCTGCTGTCGGGGCCGCGGATTTTATCCTGGACAAGATGCAGTCCGAAACAGGGCGCCTCTACC
>CAWGZP010000131.1:0-15235 GCA_963826655.1 uncultured delta proteobacterium | reverse complement strand
TGGCTTCATGAGATTGACATTCTACAGGAAGCCGCCAACCGTCGCGGCATCTCCACAATTATCATGGAAAAAGATTTTTGGGTTTGCTGGACGCTAAAAAGGTTTTTTGAAAATCCCGATTTAGCCCCGCACATCACATTCAAAGGCGGCACGTCCCTCTCCAAAGCGCATCACCTGATTGAAACGGAACCCAGCAACACGGAAACCATCAGCCCCTATGTCGTCGAAGCCTTTCCGTCCCTGTTCACCGAAAAAACCTGCGCCGTTCCGACCCTGTCGGCAGAGCGGAGCTTCTGGGAAAAAGCAACCATCCTCCACGCCCTTTACCATGGCGCAAGAATGCGTGATCGCGTGTCGCGCCGTTATTACGATACCGACAGGATGGACCAGAAAGGCATAACAGCAAAGGCGCTGGGCGATGTTGCTTTGCTGGAACAGGTCGTAAGCAACAAGAGCCTATTTTTCAGGGATGCTAAGCCCTCTTATGAAACGGCCAAAATCGGCAGCTTGCGCTTCGTCCCCAAAGGCGCGTTGCTTCAAACCCTGAAAAAGGATTATCCGCCATGAGCGAAATGTTCATGGGCGAATCTTTGATACGATCATAAATGGTCTTGCAGCGCTGGAAAAGCGCATCAATAACTTTAAGTAGATTTGGCTGAAAGGATGCTGGAATCAAGAGGACAGACATTGCCCCAATCGCTACGTTATGACGGGCAAGGACTTCCGCAGGGGGATCACGAGTTATTTTTTATACCGGCTTGGAAAAAATCGATAATCCGATAAGGTATTTTAGAGCAATAGTATGGTAGTGATCTGAAATCCTAAGGAGGTCGGATATTGGCACCCGAGCAACTCAAACTTTTTGAAGCCTATAGGCCTAACTCCGCAATCGTGTCTGCCGCTGTCGAGGTTTTGGCATCACAAGGCGGCATCGAAGCGCGCGGTGCGATCTTCACGCGCGCCGAAGTTGTCGATTTCATCCTTGATCTTGTTGGCTACACAGAGGATCAGCCTCTTTACCATAAGCGACTTTTAGAACCGTCTTGCGGGGCGGGGGATTTCCTGCTTCCGGTCGTGGATCGGCTGCTTGCCACATGGCGAATCTCTGAGAACAACGCATCAATCATTGATGCACTGGGTGGCGCTCTCCGGGCCGTGGAGCTGCACCGGGAAACTTTCGCCGCAACACGTCAGGCGGTTATCGAACGGATTAAGCACGGCGGCGTTGCCGCCAGCGCCGCAAACGCTCTTGCTGATCGCTGGCTTATGCAAGGTGATTTCCTTCTCGAGCATCCGGAAGGGCAATTCGATTTTGTTATAGGCAATCCGCCTTATGTACGTCAGGAACTGATCCCCGCCCCACTGCTGGCCGAGTACCGGCACCGATATCCGACCATGTACGACCGGGCCGACCTCTATATTCCGTTTATCGAGCGCTCGTTATTGATGCTCGCAGAGGGCGGAAATCTAGGCTTTATCTGTGCTGACCGCTGGATGAAAAACCGCTACGGGGGACCGCTGCGGAGCCTTGTGGCGAAGAAGTTCCATTTCAAAACATATGTCGATATGGTGGATACACCGGCCTTCCACAGAGAGGTGATTGCCTATCCGGCCATCACCATCATCAGCCGGGAAAAACCGGGCGCTACGCGTATCGCACATCGTCCTCCGATTGACCGCGCAACACTCGCAAGGCTTGCCGAAGAACTGAGAGCCAACAAACTGCAAAAAGAGAGCAGGGCGGTGCGCGAGATGTCACACGTCACGAACGGGGCGGAACCATGGTTGCTTGAATCGCCGGATCAGATGGCTCTTATCCGTCGCCTCGAACAACAGTATCCGACCCTTGAGCAGGCAGCGTGTAAGGTCGGCATTGGCGTTGCGACCGGGTCCGACAAGGCTTTCATCGGGGATTTCGAAGCGCTCGATGTGGAACCGGGTCGCAAATTGCCTTTGGTGACAACCCGCGACATCCTGTCGGGTGAGGTAAGGTGGCGGGGGAAGGGCGTTATCAACCCCTTCACGGATGACGGCCCTCTCGTGGACCTTCGAAACTACCCGCGCCTGCGACGATATCTCGAGGCACGTAAGGAGATAATAGCAGGGCGTCACTGTGCGCAAAAAGCCCCGTCAAACTGGTACCGCACCATTGACCGCATCACCCCGTCAATCGCAAAGAAACAAAAGCTTCTCATCCCTGATATCAAGGGCAAAGCGCATATCGTTTTCGAGCCCGGCGAGCTATACCCGCACCATAACCTGTACTACGTCACATCCGGAGCATGGGACCTTCACTCTTTGCAAGCTGTGCTTCTTTCAGGCGTAACCAGGCTTTTTGTGGCGACGTATTCGACCAAAATGCATGGGGGATTTTTGCGCTTTCAAGCGCAATATCTGAGGCGCATCCGCCTTCCTTATTGGCATAACGTGCCCGAAGGTCTGCGGACGGAATTGAAAGAAGCGGCCAAGAAGCGGGATTTGCAAGCCTGCAACCAAGCCACGTTTAAGCTGTACGGACTTAGCCGCGAAGAACGCGCAGCGCTCGGAGACAATGGGGAATAAATGGCTCTTGGTCTCGTCGATTATGAACGCAAGGCCCGCGAGGCCGTGCAGGCCTTTTGGGGAAACCGGGAGGCCGCCCAGAAGAAGCAAACAGAATCCGGCAAAGCCGACCAGGGCGAGCGCGCCGGCGTCACGGCGGGCAAAAATATGGACGGCTTCATTGCCTTGGTGCTCGATATTGTGCGCGCAAACGGGCTTTCTAATGCCGATATTCACCGGCAACGCGCCGTTCTGACACTACCGGGCTATTTCCGGCCGACAAAGCTCTGGGACCTCCTCGTAATCCACAAAGGCGAGTTGATCGCCGCCATTGAAATGAAAAGCCAGGTCGGTCCGTCCTTCGGGAACAATTTCAACAACCGCACCGAAGAGGCCATCGGTACGGCGCATTGCTTTTGGACCGCCTACCGGGAAGAGGCCTTTGGGAAACAACCGCGCCCCTTTGTCGGTTGGCTAATGCTGGTTGAAGATGCCCCGGAGTCTCGAGCGCCTATCAAGGTTGACTCACCGCATTTCCCTGTTTTCGAGGAATTCGTGGGCGCGTCGTACCTCAAGCGCTACGATCTTTTGTGCCAGAAGCTTGTTCAGGAGCGCCTTTACACGACGGCCGCAATTCTCGCCTCTCCCAGAAGCGCAGCTCAAACGGGTGAGGTTTCCGCAATGTCGTCCATGACCGACCTCAAGACCTTTGTCACGTCGCTTGCCGGCCATGTCGCCGCCGAAGCTGCAAGGCTGGAATAGATGGACAGCCTCTAGCGCTTTCGCTGCTTGAAAAGTGATCACACATTATGGACCGAATAAACCCTTTCGACAGTCAGAACCTTGAAGCGGCTTGCAGGGTTTTAGCCCACACCGAGCGAGGGCTAAAAGGAACGCAAATCGAGCGTTTGCTGCAAGAAATCAACGTTTCCGATACTTCGCCTCAGCTGACCAAATGGAAACGACTATTCAATGCTTTAGCCGAAGCTCAAAGCAAACACGGGGTCGGCAATCATCTGATCATGTTTATAAATCGCGCCATGAATCCGGTGAGCTATGCGCGCGATAAAATTGCCTTTGAATGGCGGCGCGATGAGTTGAACGTCGTTCTCTCGTTCTCCGGATTTTATATAAGAGAAGATGGGAAAGTCTGCCGAAGCGATAAAGAAACGACGCTCGCTGGCGCTCGTACGCGTGCCGGGCGTCTTAGGTCGGCATTGATGGAGCGCTGCGTTCACGAAGAAGTTCTGAAATACTGCCGTGCTGATACACGTCGCGTACCTTGCCGTGAAATTCGGCATTGATATAGATGGCGAACTCGCGCGTGTCATCCCAGCAGAATACCGAGACGCAAAATATCTTGAGTAAGATAACAGGGCAGCTGACTCCTGCTAAACCCACGAAGTGGGCTTATTCAATTGTGAGCCATCAGCCCGCAATAGAGGGCTAGAAAACTGCGAGGCCGCAAGATCGCTCACGCTGATGCGACGAATGAAGCTCGAAACACGGCTCAATTCGGGATTCGGATTCGACACTGGCGAAAGCAGGCCAACCGGCTTACCCATAACCTGCGTGACAATGCGTATGGGTTCCACAAGGTCGCTGTCGTTTGAAAGAACCGCCGCCACGTCGAAATTTCCTTGAAAGGCATCAAGCAGCAACTGAGAAGCAAGGTTAACGTCGCTCCCTTTTTCCTCAACCTTGATGATTTTAACGACATCCGGCCAAGGTTCCTCAAGCGTGATGCGCGGACGAAACTCAGGGGGCTTCACCAAACCCGCAAACTTCTCCGACAATAGAAAAGAGCCCATGTGCAGGGTAATTTCCGGTAGAGTGCGCAACGCATCGAGATAAATCTGTTGTCGCGCCGGCGCGGTCGGGTCAATGCGGCCAGACACGCGCGCGGTATAATACCTGACACCTATAACCTCGTTCTCAGGCTTCAGAAGCTTCTCGGCAAGCGCTTTGATGTTGAGCCATTTCAGCGCGGGACGTTTTTCCAGCAGCCTGAAATACAGGTTAAACCCATCAATATAGATGATTGTTCGCATAAGGATTGGGTAGTACCAGAAAAAAGCAAAGGCCGCCAAGGATTTCTCCCTGCGGCCCTTGAGCCCACAGCACGCTGTAGGCGGGTTCACCTAGGAATATAACGGCATAACGGTATAATGTCAAAAGAGAAAAGAAAAAAAGAACAGACAATTTGCTGCAAGCTTCTTGTATCAGCACAATTAAACGGGCGACACGCAAAACTCCAACCAGTGGTTGGGGAAATCTATGGTCAAAACTGGCCAGAATGACAAGACTGAAACCATCCTGCCTTTTATGAAAAACGGCCTCATTGCGGTCGCCGACTTATCTTAGCGGTGCCGTGCGCGGCTTAACGATATTGGGAAACAGCTTTGCTGCGTGGTCGTCCAGAGAAGCTTGCAACATTTTTTGCACCGACACGCCAAGTTTGTCTGCGTCCGTCTTAAACTGCCGTTCTTCCTCAACTGTCATTGAAACCCGCAGACAATGGCTTTCCTGGTCCAGGACGACTTTTACCATAGAGCGCTCCCATAATGACTGAACCCGGCTAGAATGCCCGATCGTTTTTCAAAGATCAACCGGGCTTCGGTTTTTCGTTTTTGACCCTCCCTTTAATGTGTGATAAAGGACGTTATCACACATAAAACCAACCGACCGGAGCAGGTCTCATTGTCACTTTCGGAATTATTTGGCGTAGAATTTTCTCCGGTATTTGGCGTATAATGTCCTGCACCTTGCAAGGACATTATACTGATGAGCGAACTGTCAACACTGCCTGAAGCCGATCGGCAAAGAGCGTTGGAACGGTTTCGTTTGCTCCAACCGCACCTGGAAGGCGGAAGGGCACTCACCGCTGTGGCCCGCGAGGCCGGCATCGCGTACCGGACGGCTCAACGCTGGGTGGCTCTGTATAAGCGCTTTGGGCTGGCAGCACTGACCCGAAAGGGGCGTACCGACCGCGGCGCCAGACGCTCCCTCTCGCCAGAAATGCACAACGTTGTGGAGGGATTGGCTCTCCAGAAACCACCGCTGCCCATCGTCGCCCTGTATCGCCAGGTCTACCGCATCGCTCAGAAGCAGAACGATAATCCTCCCAGCTACGCAGTCATCTACGACATCGTCCGCCAACTCCCCGCCGATCTGGTCATGCTGGCGCACGAAGGCCCAAAGGCCTACACCGATGCCTTTGAGCTCGTTCATCGTCGGGAAGCTGAACGCCCCAACGCCATCTGGCAAGCCGACCACACTCTGCTCGACATCCTGATCGTACGCGAAGATGGCACTACCGCCAAGCCCTGGCTGACGGTCATCATCGACGATTACAGCCGTGCCATCGCCGGCTACTTCCTCTACTTTGAAGCACCCTCGGCGATACAAACCGCGCTCGCGCTGCATCAGGCGATCTGGCGCAAGGAGTATCCCCGATGGCGTGTCTGCGGCATCCCTGACGTGCTCTACACCGACAACGGCAGCGACTTCACCTCGCGCCATCAGGAGCAGGTCGCTGCGGACATCAAGATGCAGCTCATCTTCTCCACACCCGGCAAGCCTCGAGGAAGAGGACGCATCGAGCGCTTCTTCTCGACAGTCACTTCGATGCTTCTTTCTGGTCTTCCGGGGCACACTCCGGAGAGCGGCGGAATCTGCGGCAAGCCGACACTGACCTTGCCCGAACTGGACACGATGCTACGAGAGTTCATCCTGGGTGTCTATCATCTGCGTGAGCACAGTGAGACGAAGACGGCACCCCAAGTGCGCTGGGAACAAGGAGGCTTCCTGCCGCGCATGCCCGATTCGCTGGAGGAGCTGGATCTTCTATTGCTGACAGTAACCAAGGCCCGCAAGGTGCACCCTGATGGCATCCATTTCCAGGGCTTGCGCTATGTCGATACGACACTGGCGGCTTACATCGGCGAGTCGGTGGTACTGCGCTATGATCCGCGCGACGTAGCCGAGATTCGCATTTTCCACGAGGGACGTTTCCTTTGCCGGGCCATCTGCCCCGACCTTGCCGGCGAGACGATTCCCCTGCGCGAGGTGTTACGGGCGAGAAACCGCCGACGGCGCGAACTGCGCAATGTGCTGCATGATCGCAAGAAGGCCGTCGATGCTTTGCTGGAACTCAAGCAAGGCAACAGCCAGGGTACACCACCGGAAGAACCGGCCAACCAGCCTCCGAAAAGAGAAGAGCGTGGGGAGCCCGTTCTTCGGCGTTATATTAATGAGTGAGCCGGCGCAGTTCGTCGAGACGTTGGAATACCGGCGCTTCGCCGAGTTCTGTGAAGCCTGCCGCCGTTATCGCTACGTTGGCCTGTGTTATGGGCCGCCGGGCGTGGGCAAGACGCTTTCCGCACGGCATTACGCCCGCTGGGACACGATTCATGATGTGAACGTCTATACCATCCCCGAAGAAGAATTGCTGGCTATACACTCGGCGGGCAAGCCGGATGCCGTCCTTTGCACGGCATCGGTTATCAGTACGCACAAGAGTGTCGAGGGGGACATTTCAAAGGCGCGTGATCTGTTGTACCGGATTGCCCGAGAGCCGCTCTATCGCGAGCATAAGGCAACGATGGAGCAACAGCGGGATCAATATGAGAAGGAAAGGACGGAGTATTGTGCAAGCGGGGAATGGATGAACCTGTTTGGCGAACATAAGCCGCCCCCGGATCCGCCGGCTTATGACGAGCTGGCCCGCAAGTTCGCTGAGCGGGAGAAAAGCATTGTCGACCCGACAAGCCTGGTACTGATCGATGAAGCGGATCGGCTCAAGATGGCCAGTTTAGAAGCAGTACGCGATGTTTTTGATCGCAGCCAAATCGGGCTGATCCTGATCGGCATGCCGGGCATAGAGAAGCGCCTGGCCCGTTACCCGCAATTCTATTCTCGTATTGGATTTGTCCATGAATTTCGCCCGCTCAGCACAGCGGAGGTGCGTCGCCTTCTGACGGGCGCATGGACACCGCCGGGCGTTCATCTACCACCGCTGGATGAGGAGACCATGGCAGCGATCGTTCGCATCACAGGCGGCAACTTCCGGCTGCTTGGCCGGCTTCTGGCGCAGACAGAGCGCATCGTTGAGATCAACGAACTACTCAAGGTGACGTGCCAGGCTGTCGAAGCGGCGAGAGAAAGTCTGGTGATCGGGCAAATGGGATAGTCGCGTGTGAGGTGAAAAATTAAATGATACGCTTTTGGAAAAATTATTTGATACGTTATAGATGGATCAAGTCATCCTCGTCGCCATGAGTCCACAAAGCATGCCCGGCACTTCTCGTTACGTTCCCGGTCGTAATCTTTGTTTCCTGCACCCTGTTTAGTTGCATCTTTGTTTTTATTCGTGCAAGAAGTTGCACACTTCAACTGCACATATGATCTCGATACTCTGAATACTATCGGCGATTCGTTATGCAACATAAGGAGAGCTGTCTTCAGTTTCGGGACTTCGAATGGATCGCCGATCCTTGCCACAATTTTCATGAACCTCCATCCTGACGAAAACATACCGGACATTCTTCAAAACCCTCCCCAAGGGATACTCAATGATTGAAACCACGTGGGAGGTTTCCGGCGGTGAAATCCACACCGGAAATTCTGATGGTTGTACCCGGAGAGAGTCAGGTTCAGGGAAATCGATGCTCCTCCGCTCACGTTCGTGTTCCACCGATTCCGCGCACAGTCGAGGTATGCTAACAGACCCTATGCGCCTCTGCGCCTGGATGTACCTGTCTAATAACTACACAGTGAAAGACTGGGTAGGAATTGCCGAGGTCTTCGGAATGCTGGCAAGTACGATCCGGGCGCAAGCAGGTCCGACCGTGATGCCTTTATAAGCGCGTTTTAAGCTCCCTTGGAAGCGATGCCGCCGGGATCATTTCAAGGACGACGGGTAGCGAATTAATCCAATCCAACACATCTTCTTCCCTGAACGTTTACGGTGGACTTGCTCAGTTCAGCGAGGCTGGTCTGCCAGAAATTCCTAGTCGCCCAGGACCTTCGATGTCGCGTGCAGGAATGCGCCAAACCCCAGAGACAGGACGGGACCAATCCCGCCGAAATTGAGAAGGTTCATCAATGCGTGGTTCCAAACCAGCCACACGACGGCGGTCCAGCATGATACCCCAAAGAATGTTTTTAGAAGGGCCCGAAACTGAAAGTGGTAACTGATGCCAAGCCACTTGGGCCGGGAGATTTCACCTTGTAGGCTCTGAACCAATTGTTCCTTATTCATAACAACTCCTTGAATACCTGCCGAGGCGCTTGTGTGGAGTGTACCGGCTGGATGCCGAAATGCGATTTCCGCTCCCTAAAGTTTTGGAAGTGATACCCGACAATCGTACCGAACACCAGGCTGGAACTCGCATTGGTTATGGAACTTTTCTCTGCATCGCCAAGCAACAGCTTCACACCTGCATTCGTCATAAGAAACCAGTGCCTATCGAGCAAGTAGGTGGCGTTCAGGCCCGCCGTAACATCCTTGACTTCAGTCCCAGCGTTGAAGACTGGGAGAGGCCGGACCGAGCCGACTGTTGTGATGTAACTCCGAAAAAAGTTTGCATATAGTTGTCGTCCGCCCAGGTAATGCTGACAGCAGGAGCCAGTGTGAGCCCGTTCATGGGAATAACCGGCCAGGGAATGCTTCCGCATCTTGCTGAAATTATGCTGTTATATTCTTAATCCGCCTTTTTGGAGGGTCGGGCAAAAATACCCATCTTCGCCATGGCGATCACACTTGGGTCCTGCCTGATGCTGCGAGGATCGAAGGCATAGATGTCGTCCAGAGTCACCCTGTCCGAAATGGAAAAATCTTCGGCTGCACAGACAGATATGGCAGGAGCAAGCAGTTAGATGGTAAATATAAAGACCCATTTTAAACATTCCGTCCATCCCTCACCCCCGTTTACTGCTTTTCGATTAGATGCGCTCTGTGCTGCATGTAACCATCTCTCATGGCAACATAGGGGTCGAGCGAAGCAGCTTTTAATTTCTCATAATGAGCTACACCAGACGGACTGCCATTAAGGCCCTTCTCGATTGAAACGGCAAATTGAACCAACTGGTCAGCAGGAATCCAGATTAAGGGGTCCATTGCCTTGTCGGGCCCAAAGCCGACAAGGTCCCTCCCGTCAGAAGCTCCGAGAATCGGGATCATCAAGAAGGGGCCGGGTCCGGCGCCCCAAACGCCAAGCGTCTGCCCGAAGTCCGCTGCGTGGCCGGGGAGGCCAAATTTAGTTTGGGCAACATCGAAAAGGCCCCCAATGCCAATGGACGAATTTACGATGAAACGGGCCATTTCGGTCCCCGCTTTCTTCGATTTGCCTTGGAGTGCAGAATTAATAACGCGAGAGGGGAACTCAAGGTTATGGAAACCATTATCGATTGACTCGCGAACCCTGCACGGCACAACGGTTGAATATGCTTTAGATATTGGCTTGAGCACTCGAAGATAGACGACGTCATTAAACTTGAAAACCTTTCTGTTAAACCTCTCATAGGGATCACATACCTGGCGCGCCTGGGCCGGTGATACTGCCGGTCCGATTGCCTCTTCCGTAGTGGCAAACGCAATGTTTGATCCCGGAGTGCAAGTAACGAGCGAAGAAAACAAAAAAATGACACCCAAAAATGAAATTGCCCCGATCTGAAAACCTCTGCCGCTTCTCATCTGGATCGACTCCTCTCACAGGTCACTGCTTTTTTGCATAGGATTAGATTAACAGGTTTGACAGAGCCTGCCCCGGACTCGATCCGGGGATTACAGAAACAGCGAGGACCAGTCCCCGCTCCCCACTCGCAGCTTCCATCCGCTATTCATTTCCCTGCTCTTTAAGAGACTGCTGCGTGAACAGATCCTCCGGAAAGTGCGTGTGGTATTGAACGCTCTTGAGCAGATACTGCGTCTTGTGGCCTGTCTTTTTGTTCTCTATAAAACTCTTGTAGAGCGTGAACCATCAGGTGCTAGTAGATTGAGTACTCAATCAATAAATATATAAAAAAAACTTTCTTTACGTCACCTTCTTCTCCGCCACAATGCCCATGAAAAACATTTCAAAGGCTCTCTCAACGGTTTCCTGGAGGCTGCCTTTACTTCCGAGCATCTTCCATTTTAGATAGTTTGCATTGAAAATTCCGATAAACGAAACTGCTGCGATCTGTGTGTCTAAATCTTCCCTGAAGGCCTTTTGCGCCTTCCCTTCTTCGAAAAGACCTTCCAGAAAGATCGGCTTTTCCGATAGCCACTGTGCTTCCACTTCACTGTCTATGTTCATTGCCGGAATGTGCCTCGTAAGGATTTCGTTCAGTTCCGGATTATCCACGGCTCTCTTGGCCATGTACCTTCCAAACAGCCTCAGCTTATCTAAAGGATTCGCCTGCTTAGCGATTTTCTCTAAGACCTTCGCCTGGCTCTTAGCTTCCGCTACACCCTCAAAAACCACGGCCCAAAACAACTTCTTTTTGGTCTCGAAGTAGTGGAAGATGATACCCTGAGACACTCCGGCTTCCTTTGCTATTGTTGCTGTGTTTGTTCTGTCGAAACCATGCTGTGCAAAAAGTCGCATTGCTGCTTCGACAATCCGTCTGCGGGTTTCTTGCGAGCGTTCACCGCGCTGGGGTAATTGCTGCCTGGTTTTTATCATCGTCTCCATTTTCACGGGCTTTCTCGTGCAGCAAGGTAGAGATACAAGCTCAGTAATGTTGATTGAGCACTCAATTACAACCTTAGTTGCATGCCCGCTGTCTGTCAAGAGTTTTCAACGACGCGGCAGGATCTGGCGGGAAATCATCTTCGGCAAGGCCTGACGGTCAGCTTCCAAGAGATCGCGTCGGGTGCATCAACCTGAGTTTCCGGTGTGGATTTCATACCGGTATGGTCCTTGGTGGTTTCAATCATGGAAGAGGCTGCTGGGCAAGTGGAAAGAGTCAACACACCTCCACTGTACGTAATAAATCCTTCAAAATTCATAGATGTTCAGCCTCCTGAAAGTTAACCTTCCTTGCTTGCCTTATGTTGAACTGTCTGCCTCTAGCCATATGATTACAATATGTGGAAATTTAAGGATAACGACGAGGATGGATAGTGCGGCGAAGGAGTTGAGATCCTTCTCCAACGTATCAAATAATTTTTCCTAAAATGTATCATTTACTTTTTCACCTCACAGTCGCGGAAACATCCTGACGATTTTTAGCAGGTGTCCCCAAAACGGTCGTTTATGGGACACCTGCAAGACGGGGCCGGAATAGGACGGAAACGGACCCTATTCCAGCCCGTTTATGTTCCAAAACCAATTCCACTATCAACGTTCCGAAATCATTGACATGACGCTGACTTCTGGTACACTCGGTCCATGAAAATCGGATATGCACGTGTCAGCAGTGACGACCAAAATCTTGATCTGCAGCGGGATGCGCTCAGGTTTGCGGGGTGTGAGCGCGTTTACGAGGAGAAAGAGTCCGGAGGCAAGGCAGATCGACCGGAATTGCTGCGACTGTTCGAGGTGCTGCGGCCCGGTGACACTCTCGTCGTTTGGCGACTGGATCGGCTCGGCCGCTCACTCAAGAACCTGATCGAAATGGTGGAAAAGCTCGAAGCCTTGGGGGTTGGATTTCAAAGCGTCACCGAGGCCATAGACACCACTACCAGCGGAGGCAAGCTGGTTTTCCACATTTTCGCGGCCCTGGCAGAGTTTGAGCGCACGCTGATTCGCGAACGCACGCGAGCGGGCCTCAAGGCTGCCCGTGCTCGCGGTCGCCAAGGTGGCCGTCCCGTACTGCTTGGCGAAGACAAACGCCTCATGGCGCAAGCTCTGCGTGACGATGCGGGCCAGAGTGTTGCGGCGATCTGTAAGACGCTGGGGATCGCGCGAACGACGTTCTATCGTTACACCAAGGGAAAGAAGACTAAGTCCTGATACGCCACATGGAAAGGATGTAACACTTGAGTTCCGCCCATGATTGGCACCTGTCTACAGCGGCTACCACAAACGAGGACTGAAGCAGGGAACGATGAGACAGGAATTAAGGGCAATAGGGAAAAGAGTGGACAGGCTGCTGACGCTCTTTGCACCCGACGCAAATAGGGGTAACCCCAAGTAGGAAAAACACAGATGGATATTGTGGAGATTGCTCAGCGGCATCCGAAGCTTTTGGAAAGTATTCTTGCCAAATCAACCGGTGCAATCGGGGAGGTGCTGGTTGCCGAAAAGCTCTTTGCGCTTGGATATCAGGTCAAACCGACCAACAATAATGCTCGACAATGCGACCTGATCGTTACCAGTCCATTCGGAGTGGAGTTCGGTATCGAGGTAAAGACGGATCGTCAAAAGCGCCCGACATGGTTTGTTCGGACGCGACCAGATCCTAAGGCTAGCGCAATATGGGTATTGCTCTCGGCTCCCCGAGAGCCCACGGCGCTTCCAAACCCAAATGAAGTGGAGATGTTTGTTCTGACGGTTGATGAGATTGTCAAGCTTTGGGATGCCTCGAAATGGAACCAAAACAACCCGCACAATGGCGACATACGCCGGCGGCAAGTTCCAGATTCGTCGTGCGGCGCATGGTCGAAGCTTCCGAAATAGTGAGGCGCTGCGCTCTTATCGGGGTAAGCGGGGAATGACTAAGTCCTGATACGCCACATGGAAAGATGTAACACTTGAGTTCCGCCCATAATTGGCACCTGTCTAAAGCGGCTACCACAAACGAGAACTGAAGCAGGGAACGATGAGACAGGAATTAAGGGCAATAGGGAAAAGAGTGGACGGACTGCTGGCGCTCTTTGCACCCGACGCAAATACTGCCGAACGGGTGATCGAGTTTTTTACGGCGCAAATTAGAAACGCGAACACAAGGAAGGCCTACGCGAGAGCTGCGCGTAATTTTGCCGCCTGGTGCGCGGAACACGGGATAAAGGAGCTGAGCCAGGTGCGCCCCGTGCATGTCGCGGCCTATATCGAAGGCCTGCAGAAAAAAATCGCCGCGCCTTCGGTCAAGCTCCAGCTCGCATCACTCCGGATGCTCTTCGACTACCTGGTGGTTTCCCAAGTGGTCCCGGTCAACCCGGCGAGCTCGGTCCGGGGGCCGAAGCATGTGGTCAAGAAAGGCAAGACCCCGGTACTCACAGCCGAAGAGGCCCGGGCGCTGCTCGATGAGATCGACACCAGCTCGCCGGTCGGCCTGCGCGACAGGGCACTGATCGGCCTTATGGTTTATACCTTCGCGCGCGTCGGCGCCGCGATCCGGATGCGCGTCGAAGACGTCTATGTGCAGGGCCGCCGTACCTGGGTGCGTCTGCACGAAAAAGGCGGCAAGCGCCATGAGATGCCCTGCAACCACAACCTCGAAGATTACCTGCGAGCCTATATCGAAGGGGCTGGGATCACAGCGGACGGGAAAGGTCCCCTCTTCCGCACGTCACGCGGTCGTACAAGCGAGCTTTCAGGCAAGCCCATGGCACAACAAGACGTGTATCGCATGATCGGCCGCCGCGCCCTGGATGTCGGCCTTTGCACGAAAATCGGCTGTCATAGTTTCCGCGCGACCGGTATCACGGAATATTTGCGCAACGGCGGCAAGCTCGAAGTGGCCCAACAGATGGCTAATCACAAATCCGCCTGCACCACGGGCCTCTACGTCCGGCGCAACGACCAGGTCTCGCTCGATGAGGTCGAGCGGATTTTGATTTAAGGCGTTTTGTTCCGTTAAGTCCTGATACGCCAAATAACGGAGAAAATTTCGCGCCAAATAATTCCGAAAGTGACATATGAGACCTGCTCCGGTCGGTTGGTTTTATGTGTGATAACGTCTTTATCACACATTAAAAAGGGAGGGTCAAAAAAGAAAAACCGAAGCCCGGTTGATCTTTGAAAAACGATCGGGCATTTTAGCCGGGTTCAGTCATTATGGGAGCGCTCTATGGTAAAAGTCGTCCTGGACCAGGAAAGCCATTGTCTGCGGGTTTCAATGACAGTTGAGGAAGATCGGCAGTTTAAGACGGACGCAGGCAAACTTGGCGTGTCGGTGCAAAAAATGTTGCAAGCTTCTCTGGACGACCACGCCAGCAAAGCTGTTTCCCAATATCGTTAAGCCGCGCACGGCACCGCTAAGATAAGTCGGCGACCGCAATGAGGCCGTTTTTCATAAAAGGCAGGATGGTTAGAGTATTGTCATTCTGGCCAGTTTTGACCATAGATTTCCCCCAACCACTGGTTGGAGTTTTGCGTGTCGCCCGTTTAATTGTGCTGATACAAGAAGCTTGCAGCAAATTGTCTGTTCTTTTTTTCTTTTTCTCTTTTGACATTATACCGTTATGCCGTTATATTCCTAGGTGAACCCGCCTACAGCGTGCTGTGGGCTCAAGGGCCGCAGGGAGAAATCCTTGGCGGCCTTTGCTTTTTTCTGGTACTACCCAATCCTTATGCGAACAATCATCTATATTGATGGGTTTAACCTGTATTTCAGGCTGCTGGAAAAACGTCCCGCGCTGAAATGGCTCAACATCAAAGCGCTTGCCGAGAAGCTTCTGAAGCCTGAGAACGAGGTTATAGGTGTCAGGTATTATACCGCGCGCGTGTCTGGCCGCATTGACCCGACCGCGCCGGCGCGACAACAGATTTATCTCGATGCGTTGCGCACTCTACCGGAAATTACCCTGCACATGGGCTCTTTT
>CAWGZP010000130.1:0-54643 GCA_963826655.1 uncultured delta proteobacterium | reverse complement strand
AAGTTCCCTGGCTCCCTCAGCCTCGGGCTGATCGAAGGGGTAGACCTGGAGCAAGGCGGCGGCAGTGACCGTGGCGATCTCCCAGAGAAAAAACTGCTCTCCAAGGTCGAGCCGGTCGCGCATTCGAATCGTAATAACCGGCCAACCGGCTTTGCGCAGGGAATCCGCTTTTGCTTCCAGGGTTTCGTCCGGTTCGCTCTTTATTCTGAATTCTATAAATAGACGGTCTTTCCCATAGTACTGCGGGTCATCGACAGGCTCTCCCGATACCGGAACGATGCCTTTGCCCTCCTTTCCCGTGCTCCCGGCTATAAGCTGTTCGAGCCACATCCCGAAAGTCGAAATCGGCCCCGGCAAAAGGAAAGTCAACTTGTCGATGCCCTCTGTGGCAAGGACCCCGATTGCGGTCCCGAGCGCCACACCCGGATTTTCAGAAAGAGGCCTCCCCACCCGGCACTGGTTTGCCGTCCTCGAGGCCCTCAGGAGCAGTTCATTTAAATCGATTCCCATCAGTGAGGCCGGGACAAGCCCGAAAAAGGAAAGCGCCGAATAATGCCCGCCTGCGCTCGGGTCACTCAGAAATACTTTGCGGCAGGAGCGTTCGACGGCAAATCTCTCCAGCATGGAACCAGGGTCCGTTATTACCCCGAAGTTTTCGCCTGCGCGGTCACCTTTTGTGCTTTTTACCTTTTCAAAAAAATATTCTTCGAGAGAACGGCTCTCGACCGTTGTCCCCGTCTTATCTGCCTCGATGAAAAAAGTGTTGGCAAGCGGCAGGCTTCGTTCAAGCCGAATTACAGTGGCTGGATCCGTTGTATCGATAACCGTCAGCGGCAGACCTGGGGCATGCCTTCCAAAGGTTTGGCTGAAAACCAGCGGCGCAAGGCTATTTCCTCCCATGCCCATAAGGAGCGCGTGCCGGAAACCCGCCCCTTTCAGATCGGCGGCGAATTTGGAAAGCTCCCCTGCAATCGCCCTCATCTTCATCGGGGAGTCAAGCCACCCCAAAGAGTTCGAAATTACCGCCTGCCCGTTCGATTCCATTTTCCAAAGGGCAGGGTCCTTCTTCCAGAGCCTGGCGCAGAAATCGGCCCCCTCGAGGTCTTTTAGCCTTGCCATTACAGTAGCTTCGAAATCGATCAGGTCGGCATCCATTCCGGCAAGCTTCATCCGAACTTCCTTTTATCTACCCCGAGAAGGTCCTCATTGCGAGAGCAGCCGCCCCGATGATCCCCGCATCGTGTCCGAGTTTTGAAGCAGCGATCTCGAGACATCCGGTCGCGGCGCGCAGCGCACGGCGCCGCACTCCATTATCTATCTGCGAAATCAGATCGGGCATACCTTCGATGATCCCACCTCCCAGTATTATCCGGCAGGGGTTGACTGCGTTCACCAGGGCGGCGATTCCAGCTGCCAGGGCGTCCGTGACGTCGTTCATTATTTCCCGTGCAAGCGGGTCTCCTGCGTAGAAGGCTTGCGCGAGTGTTTTTGCAGTAATGTCGTCGATTTTGCCTCCCGCCATCTCCAGGACCTTCCCGCCATGTACCGGGTCGGCTTTCACCCTCTCCTTCGTCG
This sequence comes from uncultured delta proteobacterium, assembly GCA_963826655.1. Classification (GTDB taxonomy): domain Bacteria; phylum Desulfobacterota; class Syntrophobacteria; order Syntrophobacterales; family Syntrophobacteraceae; genus SbD1. Next base: position 53,068 of record CAWGZP010000130.1, on the reverse strand, counting down.
TGCGGGCAATGGCCCAGCCGCCGGCGATGGATTCCATGCACCCCCTGTTGCCGCAATTGCAAAGCGGACCGTTAAGGGCCACGGTCATGTGTCCGATTTCCCCCGCCGTGTTGCTGCACCCTTCAAGCACCCTCCCCCCACAGACGATGCCACCTCCAATTCCCGTTCCGACAAAGATACAAATCAGGTCGTCCGCGCCCTTGCCTGCCCCGAAAAGCCATTCGCCCCACAGAGCCGCGCGAACGTCATTGGTTACGACAACCGGAATTGCGCACGCCTTTTCTACTTCAGCCCTGAGCGCCACGTCGTGCCAGTCGAGATTGGGGGCAAACCTGACCGTCCCGGTCTCGTGATCCACCTGCCCGGCAACCCCTATACCTATACCCGAGACCGAAATCGAACCCGCGTGGTCGAGCCGCCGGACTCCTTCGACAATCTGTCCTGTCACAGCGCCGGGACCACCCGCTTTATGAGTATCATAGCGGACGCTCTCGATCATCCGTCCTTTTTCATCTACCCTGCCGAGCGCGAGCTTCGTACCTCCCAGATCGATTCCGACAGCACTCTTCCGGACGTCCATAAGCGTCTCCAAATGCCTCGCCGGACATGGTTACTGTTATCCTGGCATCAGGCATCAGCCTATATTTTTCTGATTTTTTCGTACGGCACGCATACGCGGCAATCTTTCATCTTCCGCCAATCCAGCCGCTGATGGCGCGGAATGACCAACACTCCCTCAGCCGTTCGATCCGAAACTGAAATCGCGATCTCCATTGTCCCGTTGTCAAATTCTATCGAGACTCTTTCGCCATCGGAAAGCCCGGCTCGCTCTGCGTCTTTCGGATGCATCGACATAAATGGTTCGGTGAGGCCGGCATCCAGAGAATCTGAATAGGCCGAGAATTCCGTCGTACCAAACATCCATTCGACCAATAGTAGCTCAAGGCCCTCGTTTTTGGCCTCTTTGCCGCGCTCCGTACCCTCACACTTTCCCCCGCTCTCGGACTCTTTCGTGCTCTCAAAGATTTCGCGGCCGGATTTAGCGGGAAGGATTCTCCTTGCGTCAACGCGGTAATCTCCGGACGCAAGACCTTGGAAGGCTGTGTGCTCGGCTGCTGCAACCTCGATCGGGAAGATATCGCCGGCGCCATCCGGCGCCGGCAGATCGGCAATCTCACTTAGCACCTTCCAGGCCGGGAGATGGTCTCCTCCGGGAACAAATTCACGATAAACACGCGGCGGGTGCTCACCTCCCCAGATAGGCATGCCTCCCTTATGGACCCGTTGCGCGAACTGTGCCCTGCCTTCCTGATTGATGTATGTCGAACCGCACTCAAAAATGGTCGAAGAAGGGTAAAATATGGTCGCGCGATTCGCCGTCTCGGTCGGAAAATAATCTATTGCTATCAAAAGTTCGAGTTTGGATATGGCCTCATCGAGCCGCACCCGGTCCGGATAATAGTGGAAAGGATCGCTCTCGGTAACCAGAAGCGCCCTGACCTCGCCATTTTCGATATCCCGGATGAGTTCGTTGAAATCGCGCCCGTCCGTGCCGGAAAGGAGAGCTGAGCTGAAGGAGCCCGCGCCGGCCAGAATATAGAAAAGCCGTGCATTTTTCCCGGTCGACCTGAGCAACTGGATGCAATCGGCGGCAAACTCCGGCGTGGTTTCGCGGGTGACTTCAGTTCCGCAGATTACTATCGGCCTTTGACTCGATCTCAACTGTTCGCAAAGGGGAAAAATCCCGGCCGGCAACTCACGGTCCTTGCAATACGCGCTAAGCCCACGATAAAAACGAGCCGCCTTTTCTTCGAGGTCTTTCGCATCCTGTTCCACCGCCTTACCGGCCATGGCAGCCAGGTACGACTCGATTTCGCCGGGTGCGGCCGGTATATGCTGAAAATCGAAGGGCAGATCGACCGGCCGAGGATCGATGACAACAACCGGGGCGTTCTTCCTGGCGGCCTGCCGAATCGCCAGCGCAGCCATTCCCGCTTCATTCAGGGGATCGGCGCCCGCGACAATGACAAAGTCCGAATTTTCTATTTCCCGCAGCGAAGCGGCGTTTTCAAGGTCCAGGCATCCGATGGCCGAGCGTGTCTTCCGCAGTTTTGCCGGATCGAAAAAGAATACCGGCTCGCCGAGGTTCCTTGTTCTGCATATCCGCTTGATCGTGCACTGTGTCTCGAAGCTGTTTCGATCCGACCCGACCGCGGCAATCGCCCGGGGACCGTATTTATCAGACACATTGCCAAGGACCTCCCGCGCCCTTGCCAGGGCTGTCTGCGCGGAAACGGCCTTTCCATCGACTCGGGGCAGCCAGGGGCGCTTTTTGTGATCGACTCCTCCGTTTGTGTAGGAGAATCCGAACCGGCCCGCGTCGCATATAAAGTACCCATTCACATCGCGGCTGAAGCGGGCTTCCACGCGCATCACCCCACGGTAATGGGCGTTCCCCGTCGTACTGCATCCCAGCGAACAGTAGTTGCAAAGGGACGGTGCCCTTTGCAGGTCCCATCTGCGCACTTTGAACCTCGCTGTCTTGTCGGTGTAGACGCCCGTGGGGCAGATATCCACCAGGTTTCCGGAAAATGGACTTTCGAGTTTGCCGTCGGAGAATCTCCCGAAGTAAAGGCGATCCCCGATCTGCATCGGACCGAGATCTCTGTAACCGGCGAACTCCTGGTAAAATCTGGAACATCGGTAGCAATGGATGCATCGGTTCATTTCATGCTGAATATACGGCCCCAGATACTGGTCTCGATAGGTACGTTTTTTACCCCGATATCGACGGATGCCATGCCCACCGGACACCGTTTCGTCCTGCAGCAGGCATTGCCCACCTTCGTCGCAGACCGGACAATCCAGGGGGTGATTCATCATGAGCAGTTCGATTACTCTTTTTCGGAATTGAACCGCCTCTTCGTCGGTAGTCGAAACCACCATTCCGTCCTGGGCATCGATCATACAGCTCATCTGAACACCCTTGAAGGGTCCCTGGACAAACTTGACAGCACACATCCGGCACGCGCCAACCGCGCCCATCGCCTCATGATAACAAAAGCGCGGGATGACTATGCCCAGTCTTTCGGCGGCATCGATGACTTTGCTGCCATTTGGGACCTCCACCTCGAGATCGTCAATGACCAGCTTTGGCATGGAAAGGACATCCTTTTTGGCTTATGTGTTGGCGAACTTCATCTTCAAAAGAATCCAAAAGGCTGATCACGGGCTCAGCGGCGCCGGGAGCAAGCGCGCAGTAAGAGTTCCAGATCTCTTTGCACAGAGCCCTCAGATTGGGGATAAATGCTTCTTCCCCCTCACCGTTTTCGATTCTCCAAAGCAGGTCGCGCATGTAGGGAAGCCCTTCCCTGCAGGGCGTACACCAGCCGCAGGACTCACGGGCGAAGAATTCAACCAAGTTAAGCACAGCGGCGACAAGACACGTTTTATGATCGAAAACCATTATAGCGGCCGTGCCAAGGCGGTTTCCGATTCCCTTCAGGTCATTAAAATCCATCGGGATATCATAATGCTCCCCCGTCAGTAACCTGGTCGACGCCCCTCCCGGAAGGCACGCCTTGAATTCCGAACCGGGAGTCATTCCACCGCAGTGTTCCTCTATTATTTCACTTAGCCGCGTCCCGATGGGCACCTCTACCACGCCTGGAACTTTTACTTTGCCACTTACGCAGTAAAGTTTTGTGCCGGCCCCATGAGGGGTTGCAGCCAGGCCCTTGAACCACTCAGGACCGTTGCGCAGAATATGAGGGACATTTGCCAGGGTTTCCACGTTGTTCACAACAGTCGGCTTCTCCCAGAGTCCCTTTTCCGTGGGATATGGAGGCGGCTTGACCGGGTTGGGTCTTTTTCCCATAATGGCGTTTAACAGCGCCGACCCTTCCCCGCAGATATATCTTCCGCCGCTTCGGTGGACGACAATATCAAAAGAAAAATCGGTGCCCAAAATATTATTGCCGAGCAAACCCGCCTTTCGCGCGTACTCCAACTCGCGCTCGAATATGAAGGCGCTGCTTTCATAGGAAGGACGGACGAAGAAAAAAGCCTTCGAAGCCGAAAAGGAATAGCCCGCCAGGATCATCCCCTCAATTACGCAGTGCGGGTCAACGTGGAGCAGCACACGGTCCTTGAACGTTCCGGGCTCCATTTCGTCGGCATTCGCCACAAGATAGCGGGGGAAAGCGCCCGAATCCGGCACGGAAGCCCATTTCTTGCCGGACGGGAAACCGGCGCCGCCCCGGCCCAACAGGCCCGATTGACTTACCAGCCCTATTATTTCTTTGGGTGAAATTCTCCCGCCCACGTACTTTTCGAGCGCCTCGTACCCGCCGCTTTGGCGGTATTCGTCCAGTGTAGCCACCCGATCCGGTTTCCTGTTTTTTAAAAGCACCTGCGAATATTTCGCCATGATCTATTCCGATTCGTGAAGTTCGACTTCGTGAGCCAGCTTATCAAGAATTTTGTCGATTTTCTCCGGGGTCAAATTTCCATATACCCGCTTGTTTATCATCATCGCCGGGGCACGGTCGCAGTAGCCGATACAACAGACCGGCAGAAGCGTGAAAAGCCCGTCCGGACTGGTCCCGCCCATCGGCACCCGGGCGTGTGCGCTTATGTAATCGATTACGCGCTGGTGGCCCTCCATCCAGCACACGGTGCTGTCACAGACCTGTATTACATATTTGCCAACCGGGCTTCGGTATATGTGGTCATAGAAGGTAGCGAGTTCTTCAAGCTCCAAAGGCGTCATGCCGAGCAGTGCCGCCGCTTCAACCATGGCTTCATCGCTCATCCAGCCCTGGATCTCCTGTATTTCAAACATTACATCGATGGCTTTCTCGCGAGGCGATTCGGCCTCATCGATCATTTTCTTGAATTTAAGTTTCAACCCCTCCGGCAGCATTTTCCAATTTCCAATCACGTCGGTTTTAAACCCAGGGATCCCGGCTCCGCCGAAGCGGGGCGCCCTTTAACAAAGGCCTCTTTTACACGGATGTATTCATTCCCATCGGGAGGACCGCCGAGGATAATAAAAAAAACTATAATTTATCGGAATTCTTCCATATTACAAGAGTCAGCATTATTTTAATGCAACTGCAACTTAAGTCTGTGCCGGCAAAAGTCAAGAAAAGAGACTCTTATGACGAGTAGGCCTTCAATCGCTTTGCCAAAGCTTGGCAGAGGCCGCAGGGAGTATTCATGAAAGAGACGGAGACTTATCGGTGGCTGTCCGACTTCTCCAGGGAGACGGCCCTCTATGCATCGATGCGGAGTCTGCTCGGCTGGGACCAGCGCACATTCCTTCCAAAAGGAGGCCATTGGCACCGCGCCCGAGCAAATTGCGGCTATCACCTCGCTTATTCACAAGCGCGCGACAGACCCCAAGTTTGGAGAAATCCTCGCGGCGGCCGAGACCTCGGAAATTCCCGGCGGACCACTCTCCGATGAGGCTGCGAATCTGCGGGAGTGGAGACGAAACTACGACCGCGCCACCAAGATACCCGAAGCCCTCGCGGTCGAACTGGCAAAGGCCGCCTCGGAGGGGGAGTCCGCATGGGAGAGTATGAGGCCGGGAAACGACTGGAAGGGTTTTCTTCCCTACCTCAAGCGGATCGTCAGCCTCAAGCGCCAGCAGGCCGGCGCGCTCTCCACCAATGGGCAGGAACTCTACGATGCCCTTATCGCTGATTTCGAACCCGGGGAAAGCGCCCAAAGCATCCAGGTGCTCTTTGATAAGCTGGCCGGCGCTACTTTTGGATTGCTCGAAAAAATCCAAGCCAGCCCCAAAAAACCGGACCCCACCGCTCTATGCGGCGATTCGCCCGTGTCCGCGCAAAAGCTCTTCATTACGGAAATAATCACTCGCCTGGGCTACGACCTGGGCTCGGGCAGGATGGACGAGTCGGCCCATCCCTTTACCTCGGAGATCGGACCAGGAGATGTGCGCATCACCACAAGATTCGACCCCAACTCGCCAGTCATGGCCCTGTTCAGTTCGATCCATGAGACGGGCCATGCTCTCTACGAGCAGGGGCTTCCGCTGGAACACTGGGGGACCCCGCGTGGCAGCTCGATTTCAATGGCGATCCATGAATCTCAATCGCGTCTGTGGGAAAATACGGTGGCAAAGTCACCAGGGTTCTGGAGATATTTCTATCCCGTTGCACGAAGGTATTTCCCATGGCTGCAAAAAATTGACATCGACACATTCCTCTTTGCCTTGAGCGAGGTTCGTTCGAGCTTGATTCGCACCGAAGCCGACGAGGTCACCTACAATCTTCATATCATCATGCGATTCGAACTCGAAAGGATGCTTATCGGCGGCGAACTCGAGCCAGCGGACCTCCCCGAAGCCTGGAACTCCAAGATGCAAAAATACCTCCGGCTCTTTCCATCCAACTGTGCCGATGGCGTGATGCAGGACGTACACTGGTCGGGCGGAGCAATCGGCTATTTTCCCAGCTATGCCCTCGGAAACATGTATGCAGCCCAGTTTTACGCCAAAGCACAAGACAAGCTCGGCAATTTGCAGGAAATGTTTGAAAAGGGCGAGTTCGCCACTTTTCTCGGATGGCTGCGCGAAAACATTCATTCGCAGGGCAGCCTCCACCTTCCGCGCGACCTGGTCAAGGCCGCTACAGGGGAGGACCTTAACGCGGATTACCTGATACGTTACCTTAAACAAAAGTATGGCAGGCTGTACGAACTTAAATGACGATTTGATCTCGGTACATTAAACAGTCGTCCCGGATAACAGTCGCTCGCGGGCCAGGGTTTTGCTGACTGCGCCCGCGAGGTCACGCATGGATACGGGCTTCAGAAGGAGTTCTTTGATCCCCAGTTGTTTAACCTCATTCTCATTGATCGCCTCGCTGAATCCGGTGCACAGGATTATGGGCGTATTCGGGCGTATCATAAAGATTTCCTTCGCAAGGCCGGTCCCGGTCATGCGAGGCATGGTCATGTCGGTGATGACCAGGTCGAAGCTTTCGGGCCTGGCCCTGAAAGCCTCGAGGGCATCGACGCTGCTATACCTCGCGACGGTTTCATAACCCAGGGTTTCAAGCATCTCCTTGACCATATCGACAATAAAATTTTCGTCGTCGACCACAAGAACAAGACCATGTCCGGTTGGCAGAATCTCCGGCGATTCGGTCGAAAGCGCCGCAATCGTTTTTGTCCTCGGAAAATAGACTTCAAAAGTGGTTCCTTCGCCGGGTTCGCTCAATACGGCGATCGCGCCGGACAGGTCCTTGACGATGCCGTAGACAACGGCAAGGCCCAGACCGGTCCCCTCATCGGGTCCCTTGGTGGTAAAGTATGGATCGAAGATTCGCTGTTGCAGAGCGGCGTCCATACCGCATCCCGTGTCTGAGACTAAGAGTCTCAGGTAAGGTCCGGGTCCAAGGTCAGGGGAAACTATTTCCCCACATTGGCCGATATCCACATTCTCCAGGGTGATAGCCAGCGTTCCGGGTCTCTCGCGCAGTGCGTGGGCCGCATTTGTGCACAGGTTCATGAGCACCTGGTGAATCTGGGTGGGATCGGCCATCGTGGCGCTGTCGATTGCATCCGGATGTATTGACTGGCGAATCTCTATGGTGGAAGGCAGCGATGACCTGAGCAGCTTAAGCGCTTCGTTTATTATTATACTGACTCGCACCGGCCTTTTTTCCTCTTTTGTCTTGCGGCTGAAGGTGAGGATCTGCTTGACGAGATCCTTTGCGCGGTTCGCGGAAACAAGGACCTGTCTCATGTTGTGGCTCAGCTTGTCATCTTTTGGAACAATACCCAGCGAGAGTTCGCTATAGCCTATTATCGGTGTCAGGATATTGTTGAAGTCGTGAGCGATTCCTCCCGCCAGCGTCCCGATCGCCTCCATCTTCTGCGCCTGATCGAGCCTGGCCTTGAGGAGTTTCCTGTCTGTGATGTCGCTCGCGGTGCCCTCCAGATAGGCGATCTGTCCCGTTGAGTCTCGAACGGTGCGAATGTTGAGGGCAACCCATACAACACTCTTATCCTTCCTGAAACACTCCACCTCGAATTCCCGGACGGCCCCATGCTTTTCGATCAGGCGGAGCATCTCGGAGCGGCGCTCGGGATGAACATAGAGCTGCCGAACATCGTTTACCATATTTAGCAGCTCCTCCGGAGGATCGTAACCAAAGATATGGGCCATAGCCGCATTGACCTTTAAAAAATGTCCCTCGAGTGTTGCCTGATAAATGCCCGTTACGGAATTTTCGAATATGTCCCTGTATTTTTCCTCGGCCTGTTTGCGTTCCAGTTCCTGTTTATCTCGCTGCAACCTGGTATTGAGGATTGGCGAAATGCTCCCGGCAATGCGTTCCAGAACGGTCTTGTCTTCCTCGGAGAAACCTCCATCTTTATTGGCTCCGGAAGCAAGCCCTATGGTTTTGTCTGCAAAGACAATCGGCACAGTCAAAAAATTATAAACGGGTAAATGCCCCTCCGGAGTCTGGAATGGTCCGTCGGAAGAAAACGACTTCTTCTCCATAATCGCCTTGCCCCAAAGGCTGTCCCCCCATAGATGTCTTGAAAACACAATCGACTTTCCTTCGACCTGGCAGTCGCTCCATATCTCTCTTGTCATACTGGGGATGATCAGATCACCGCCGTCTCCTATGTAGCCAAACACGCCATACCTGCATTTCAGCGCCTTTAGAATGACAGCCAGCACCTCCTCATATATGTTTTCATCGGGGATCGTCAAAAAGACATTGGCGATTTCGTTCAATATGGTTTTTTCCCGTTCGGATCGTTGCAGTGCCTCTTCTGCCTGCTTGCGTTCGGTGATGTCCTGTATGGCGCCGAACACCACTCCCTTTTCAGGAGAATATTTCGCTATGGAATGTATATCGACGATCTTCCCATCGGTCGGTCTGCGGATCTTAAATTGCACATTATACGGTTTGCCCTCCTCGATGAGTTCATCAAGGGCCTTGTCCAGCATGTCGCGATACTCAGGGAGGGTAATACTCTGTACAGCACGTATGGACCACTCGCTGTGATCCAACCCGTAAATAACCCTCGCCCCCTCTGAGCATTTCACTTCATCGGACCCCAAAATAAACTCCCAGTTGCCGAAGCGGGCCACCACCTCAGCCCTCCGGAGACGCCTTTCGTTAAGCCGTAGTGCATCCTCCGCCTGCCTGCGTTCTTCTACCTCTCTTCTGAGTTCCGCATTGACCTTGATCAGTTCGGCAGTACGCTCCTCCACCCGCCTTTCCAAACCAAGATAGGCTTCCTTCAGCGATTCTTCAGCCTGCATTTGAGCTTCACGCAGCCTTAGCACCCCTATGCCATAAGATAGATTACCGGATAGTTCCACGAGGAATTCTACTTCTTCCGTATCGAAAGCTTCGGTTTCCGAGGAATAGATGGTAAGTGCTCCAAGCCTTTGTCCATCGAGAAAGAGAGGGAGACTTATGGCTGAAGCATGGTCTCTCTTTAGATCCTTTACTTTCCAGGGTGCAAATTCCGCCTGCCGGCCGGCAAAACAAAAGACTCCGGGGGGGCCGGTACGGATGCAAGTAGCTGTAGTGCCCCTTCCCCTCTCGATATCTTTCCGGGGGGCTCTAATCTTCTCAGGATAGTCTTTCTCATAGCCGCAACCACCAACAGGCATGACCGTTTGATCCTGATCCTCTTCGGCATATTCCATCAATGCCATCCTGTAACCACCAACATCCACCACAATGCGACAGATCGCGCGCAGCAACTCTGCCTCATCGTTGATGTGGATCACTGCGTGATTACACTCGCTCAGTGCTTGAATCACCCTTTTGGCCTTGACCAGCTCCTCTCTCTTCCGCTGCCGCTCCATCGCATGGCGGATGGAGCGCTCAAGAAGGGTGGAACTTAGCTCACCTTTAGTGAGCCAATCGGCTGCTCCCTTACCCATGGCCTCAAGATCCAGATCGTATCCTTCCTGGCCTGTGAGAAAAATAATCGGAGTCCTGGCGCCGCGGCTAACGGCCTCTTGCATGAGTTCCAGCCCATTTCGCTCTTTGAGCCGGTAATCCAGCAGGCAGACATCGAACTCACTGGAATGGATTGCATCCAGGGCAGCCCCATAATCTGAAACCCATTTGAGGATGAATTCTATGGAGAAAAGGTCTGAGAGCAGGTCCCGGACAATTATGTAGTCGTCCTCATCATCATCGACGAGAAGAACTCTTATGGCATGGCTCTGCATAATCATACAGGCTCCATTGGAATCAGGGGTGTGTATTTGAGTGCAGCGTATCGTAGCCTTACCACATGAAATCCCAACATGCAAAGACGTCCTTATAACCGGGGGCATGCAACAAAGTTCACAAATCCTCCGGATACTTAAACCGATTGAACCTTGGGAAATGCGGTCGTCAAGGGCGCTTTGAGATGACCAGATATCTGTTTCTCCTAAAATCGTGCGATCTTTCTCCAATTCTTTTCTTTTTTCCAGGCATCCTTGCCGCCTTGAGATGTTCGCGTTAGCTTAAAGTTGATTCATTCTTCTCGGAATCAGTAGCTCATGTCCCTTTGGGCTGCCCAGAACCATGAAGAGATCGTAGATGGGTGTAGCGCAGAGCGCAACCCCTCAAGCCCTTTCGAACCAGTTACACACTAGATTCGCTTCCCTTATGAGCTGCCCGGAACCGGGTGGAAGAAAACGAGTGTGGAGTTTCCCGGTAAAGAATTTTTCAAAAAGGATCTTAGCGGCCGGATGGTTGCTGGTGGAACTGGTCCTCTACGCCGGCTTCGTGTCGATTTATTTTTATCTGGTCCTACATTTTCTGAGCGGCTGGATTAGACAGGTTTTTGTCGAAAATAAAACCCTCTATGCGCTATTGGCGCTGACGCTCATCCTTGCACAGGGTTCTTTGCTGGAGATGCTCACAAGCGGGCTTTCGCGGGTGATACGGAACACGCAGGCCATTATTCAGCCGCTGCGCCGGCTGGTCCGGCCGCATGAAACCATAACCCGGCCGCCGGATGTCCCGGGGTTGCTGGTCTACCGCTTTGCCGGTCCGCTCCTCTTCTTCAATGCCGCCCACTTCGCTAACCGCGTTACGGAACTGATCGATACGGCCAACCCACCCGTCACGTTCATTCTCATAAACGCCGAAGCTATCGTCGACATGGACATGACTGCCGTGGACGTCCTGGAGGGATTGTACAATGACCTTGAAAACAGAAACATCGCTCTTGGCCTGTGTGAAGTCAAAGGCCATTTTAAACAGATGCTGATGAACACACGGATCCCCCTCAGGGCAGGATTCATTTGGTATCCTTCGGTAGCAGCGGCAATGAGGGATCAAAGCGGCAAACGACTTGAAAAAGATACAAAAGCCGGAAGCGCCTGATGAGCGTTTTGTCGGGGGCGGTTCGCGGCCAGGCGAGGTGAGAGCGAACCCATGGATTTCTTAATCTCCGGGACCCATATTTCTGCAATTTATCTCATGGCAATCGGTTTTACGGTAGGTATTCTCGGCGGCTTCTTCGGAGTCGGGGGAAGTTTTCTGGCCGGCCCCGCTTTGTTTGCGATGGGCATGCCGATGAATTTTGTGGTCGGCACCGACTTGGCTCACATCGTTGGCAAATCGGTTGTGGCTGCCAGGACCCACAGGGCACTCGGTAATGTGGATGTAAAACTCGCTTTAATCATGGTTGCCGGTACCATTGTCGGCGTGGAAACGGGCGCTCAGTGCATTCAGTACCTGAAACGCAGGGGCAACGTGGATACCGTCGTGGCCTTCGGCTTCCTGGTCGTGCTTATTTCGATCTCGATGTTCATGGGCTGGGAGAGTTGGCGGACAATGAAGTCACACAAAAATCTCGACAAATCGCCCAAAAAGGACGTCTCGGCTTTTGGGCATATTTCGAAAAAAATCCATCGATTACATCTGCCGCCAATGATCAGTCTGCCCGACTCGGGAATCGAGAGTATCTCGCTTTGGGTAATCCTGGCCGTTTCGTTTGTGGGTGGAGTTTTCAGCGGGTTTCTCGGCGGCGGCGCGGGCTACATTCGAATGCCGTCGATGGTATTTTTGCTGGGTGTGCCCACGCATATCGCGGTCGGGACCGATTTGTTCGAGATTATCATCTCGGCCGGTTATGGGACCTTCACCCATGCCCTCAAGGGCAATGTGGACATTCTGGTAGCGCTCGTAATGCACACAGGAGCTGCTGTCGGCGCGCGAATCGGCGCTACGCTCACCGAGCACTTTCACGGTCAACGCATCAGGCTCGCTTTTGCCCCTTTGCCTCTTATCGGGGCGGGACTGATAATCTATAGCTTGTTGACCGGACAACACCTCGGGTAACGGATAATGAAGATACTCTTTTGCACCGATGGTTCGAGACCAGCCGAAAGGGCGGCTCGATTTGTAGCGCAGATCGCATCTGCGTGTCAGGCCGAACCGTCGATAATGGGGATCGCTGAACAGGGCGGCCGCGGAGATGCTCTCATTCAGGCCCTCCTGAGGGCGCAGGAGATTTTCGAAGAGAACCACCTGGACGCCAGGTTGATCGCCAAGTCTGGCAGATCCGTGAGCGAAATAGTCAAGCACACCACGGAAAACCGCTATGACCTGCTTGTGATCGGCGCTTCATGTATGAACCCTCTCACAAGGTTACTCGACCCTTGGTGGATGTCCCGAATGCGCCTCTATAAAATCATCGAGTCCGTAGAACCTCCCGTGTTGGTGGTTTTTTGCGATCGTCCCGCCCTGCGCCGCATTTTGCTGTGCACAGGCGGCGGCGGCTACGCCGGCCAGGCGATAGAGTTCGCCGGCAAGATCGCCCGGTGCACCGGCGCCCAGGTGAACTTGTTCCATGTTATGCCGGAACCGCCGGCGATGTATGCCGATATAATTCGACTTGAGGAGGACTATCAACGCCTGCTTGAGTCAACTTCGAAGCTTGGCCGGGTCCTGCGTCACCAGAAGGATTTGCTGGAACGCATGGGCGTATTTGGCGAGGTCCGGCTTCGCCATGGACAGGTTGTGCCGGAGTTGATGAAGGAACTCCAACGAACCGAATACGATCTGGTGGTGTCCGGTTCCTGGTCGGCGGACAAGCTTCACCAATACGTGATAGGCGACGTCACGCGAGAGATTGTCAATCGCGCGGAGATCCCAGTGCTGGTTGTCCGAACCGGTCATGGACACTCTCATCTTTTTAAAGAACTCCTGGGCGTTCTATCCAGACGCCTCAGAAATACCTTCGACATAAAGACAGACCTTTGAAATCGTAATGTCGGGCCTCACACTCTTCTCCCAATAACTTTTCTATCCGTTGTAGACTATGCGAACGCTTCCGTCGTCATTAGCAGGAAATGGCGCAGAACCTTTGTCTCAACTCGGGAGCGGGGCGACCTGATAACTATTGTTGAAAAGATCGGTCTAACCTGCTATTTGTGCGGCAACATTGGATGTTTTCCCAATTATTTGCTCGTCAAGAAGGAGTATCGAATGAAAACAAGGGAATGGTCATTGAAGATTCTCGCAGCGGGAGCTGTGGTGGTCCTTCTCGGGGGCTGCGCCTCATCAGCATACGGTCCCAACCCTGCGGTTACTCCAGCCCCAGTGGTAGCAAACCCCGCACCAGCCGAAAACGTACCGGCCCCGCCCCCTGCCCCTCTGACAGTCGGCCCCGAGGACCGTAACTATTTGCTGCATGTAGATAACCACACCGGTTTCGCACTCCGTTTCCCCGAGGCTAATCGGATCCTTTATGAAAAAGGCTATGACCAGGTTAGAAGGGAAAGGGAAGCCGATTTTTCAGTCAATGTAGCACTGGCTGCCGAAGCTCGCGACAACCCGGACGCAAGGGCACAACACATGCTGGGCGGGGCGATGCTCGGCGCCGCGGCGGGCGCCCTTATCGGCGCGGCAGCGCACGCACCTGTTACCGGCGCAATTGCTGGAGCGGCAGGCGGCGGTGTCCTTGGGCTCGCGGCCCCGGCGGACTCCCCAATGATCAGGATCGACGTCCAGGTCCAGGATTTCCGTGACAGGACTTCTTCAGCCCAAAGCGTCGTGGTGGACATGGCAAATGTCCCCCCTTTCGACGCTCCACGGGTCATCGATATCCAGGTTTCAAAAATGCTTGAGGCGCTTCCATCGAAGTAGCCCATCATCGAATCCTCGATCTTTAATAAAAGAAAGGCCCGCGCTCGATTGAATCGAGTGCGGGCCTTTCTCTTATTATCTTCCCCTGGGGAGACGAGTCATGTAATAATGGGCACGTTTTGGCTGCATTTCATTTCCTTGCGGTATGCGCCGCCCAATCATGACACAGGAGTTCCATATGGGGCCCGCTTCACCCGAATTCGAAAAGAAGATACTTGTGACCGGCGGCGCCGGCTTCATCGGAAGCAATTTCGTTTTGCACGCGCTTGAACGTGGCGGCGACACGGTCATTAACCTGGACAGCCTGACTTACGCCGGCAACCTGATGAGCCTGGAACCCGTCGAGCATGATCCACGCCACATATTCGTCAAAGGTGATATTTCAGATCGAGAACTCGTCAGCGAAATTCTCAAGAAATACCAGCCATGGGCAGTAGTGAATTTCGCGGCCGAATCGCATGTCGATCGCTCGATTTCAAGCCCTGAATCATTTATGAAGACAAACGTGCTCGGCACCTTGCATCTGTTGGAGCAGGTCCGCGATTATTGGCGGGACATGCCGGAGAGTTCCAGGGCCGAGTTCCGTTTCCTGCATGTGTCGACAGATGAAGTATACGGGTCTCTCGGGCAAAACGAAGAAGCATTCCATGAAAGCACACCCTACGATCCAAGAAGCCCCTATTCGGCCTCGAAAGCCGCAAGTGACCACCTGGTGAGTGCTTTTCGGCATACATACGGTCTTCCAGTCATTATCACGAACTGTTCGAACAACTACGGTCCAAGACAGTTTCCTGAAAAACTTATACCCCTGCTTATCCTGAACGCCTTCGACGGCAAACCTCTGCCGATCTACGGCAATGGGCTCAATGTACGGGACTGGCTCTATGTGGATGACCATTGCACGGCCCTCTACCTGCTCATGAAGAGCGCACACCCCGGAGAAAACTACAACTTGGGCGGCATGTGCGAAAAGACAAACATGGAGGTTGCAGAAGCTGTCTGCGCCATGCTCGACGACTTATGTCTCCAATCGCCGCACAGACCCCACCGGTCCCTTATCAGCTTCGTCAAGGATCGCCCCGGTCATGACCAGCGCTATGCTATAAATATTTCAAAGGTCAACCGCGACTTCGGCTGGAAGCCTAAAGAAACTTTCGAATCGGGGCTTGGAAAAACCATAAAATGGTATCTTGAAAATCAGTCCTGGGTAGATTCGGTAAAGACCGGTAAATACCGCGACTGGGTTTTGCAGCATTACGGGTGGGAATGACAGGACGAACATCTTCCCGCCTCTAAGGCCGAATTAATTCGGACATCCTCCTGCTCCACGCCTGAGCGCTCATTTGAATCGGATCCCAAGGGCTGCTCAATGGCGGCGTGTAGCTCAAATCAAGGTCGCTTAGTTCATCTATGCGCATACGGTTATATATCGCCGACGCAAAGACATCGACTCTTTTTGATACCTCCGAGCGCTTATGTCCCAGCACCTGGACTCCCAACAACTCTTGACCGTTACGGTCGCCTGTGAGGCGAATGTATAGCTTCTCGGCGCCCGGATAGTAAGCTTTATGGTCCCAGGTCTCAAATTCGACCGTGACGGGGTCGAACCCGGCAGCCGCCGCTTCAAAGTGAAGCAGCCCCGTGCGTCCGACAACCCGGTCGAATATCTTCACCGCCTGGGTCCCGAGGGATCCTTGAAACTTGCGGCTGCCCCCCACCGCATTTTCCCCCGCTACCCGCCCCTGCTTGTGAGCCGTTGTACCGAGCGGCATGTAAGTGTAGCGATCCAGCAGTCTATGCCAGGTTTCCACGCAATCGCCAGCGGCAAAGATATCCGGCACATTGGTCCCCATAAAACGATTTACCTTTATGGCCCCCTTAAGTCCGATTTCAACGCCCGCAGAAAGGGCGAGTTTGCTGTTCGGGCGGGCGCCTGACAGCCACAAGAACCATATCTCCGCTAGCGGAAAAATTGTTGGAACCCAAGATAGTTAGTTTATCCTCTGACCGCACTATCCCCGTGACTGCAATCCCGGTAGCAACTCGCACGCCGTGAGCTTCAAGCTCCTTTCTCACTCTTTCGCCAAATTCCAGATCGACCGTGTTCAACACGGATTCGGCAAATTCCACAACGGTTACATCGATGCCCCGATAGGTAAGCGCATCCGCCATTTCCATGCCGATATATCCGGCCCCCACTATGATGGCCGATTGAGGTTTTTTCTCATTAAGATACCGCTGCATGAGAAAGGCATCATCCATCCACCGCAGCAGAAAAACCCCTGGCAGATCGATCCCGTCAACCGGAGGTCGAATCGATTCGGCTCCGGTGGCAATAATCAGGCTATCATACGCCAGATTTCGTGGGTTTCCTTGCCGGCTATTGAGCGCTGCCACCTTAGCCATGGGATCGATCGATGCAACCGAATGTTCGAGGAGCAGGTGAATGCCCTCATTTTCTATTTCCAAAACAGTCCTGTGAGCAAGCGCATGCCAGTCGGCGACCTCACCGCTCAGATAAAATGGAAGGCCGCAGATACTGAAATTCGGATACCGATCAGCCGTCACAATGGTCACTTCGCTTGCGGGATCGAGTTCCCTGGCCCGCAGCGCGGCGCTAATCCCTGCATCGCTGCCTCCGATGATGAGAATGTGGGACATAAAATTCTCCTTCGACCCTTAGCCGTACACGTATCGCAGTAAGTCTCCTGTTCACATTTTGCACGTAACATGACAAACCCCGGTTGGGGTCTCAACGGCATAGGGAAAGTATTTCCGCTTGAAGAACAAGGCCACATTGACCAAAGAAATTAAAACAGGCACCTCCACAAGAGGTCCTATGACCGCCGCAAAAGCCATCCCTGAATTGATGCCAAAGACCGCCACCGCCACTGCAATTGCAAGCTCGAAGTTATTCGAGGCGGCGGTGAAGCTCAAGGTCGTGGACTGCTCGTAGGTGGCTCCCACCTTCATCGATAGATAAAATGAAACAAAAAACATGATAATGAAGTAAATGCAGAGCGGGATAGCCACCCGAACTACATCGAACGGCAACTGGACAATGTATTCTCCTTTAAGGGAGAACATGACCAGGATGGTAAAAAGCAGGGCTACGAGGGTGATGGGACTTATCCGGGGGATGAATTTTTCCTCGTACCACTTTAGCCCCTTGGTCTTCAGGCCGACGAACCTGGAAATCATCTCGGCGATAAACGGGATGCCGAGATAGATAAAAACGCTCTCTGCAATTTGCCGCATCGAGATATCGACGACTGCCCCGGTCATACCCAACCAGCGAGGGGCCAGAGTGATGAAGATGTAAGCGTACACGGAAAAAAAGAGGACCTGAAAAATTGAATTGAACGCCACCAGCCCGGCGCAATACTCCCGGTCACCTGCCGCAAGGTCATTCCACACGATGACCATTGCGATGCAGCGCGCAAGACCGATTAGGATGAGACCAACCATGTATTCTTGATGGCCGGAAAGAAATGTGACGGCAAGGAGGAACATCAGGATGGGACCAATTACCCAGTTCTGGACCAGCGAAAGAGTCAGGACTTTGAAATTTCCGAATACCTGGCCAAGCTGCTCGTACTTCACCTTTGCAAGAGGCGGATACATCATGAGAATCAGGCCGATTGCGATTGGGATATTGGTTGTTCCAACCTGAAAATAGTTGATCACGTTCCTGATGTCCGGGAAAAGATAGCCTCCACCCACTCCAACAAACATGGCAAGAAATATCCAGAGCGTCAGGAAACGATCGAGGAAAGAGAGCCGCCTTACAATTGATTCCGCCACGATAACCTCCATTTCTGATAAGATTATTGCTAAGAGACACGGGACTAAAGAAGCACGCGTTCGTTCTCCACGGTCTGCTCCTTTTAAAGAATCCGGGAATGATTCCACAGCTTTTTTGATCTCATCCGCACACGCCTGTAACAGGCCATGGCTTCTTCTTCGGCTCGCACATCTACTGGAAGCTTTGTAGGGTCATCGAAGCCAACGTGCAAAACCCTGGTTTTGGCTGGGAAGAACGGACATGCCTCATCTGCATTGTCACAAAGCGTGAGGACATAATCGAATTCAAGATGTTGCAATGAGGCGATCTCCCTGGAGACCTGGCGGGAAATGTTTATCCCTGAAGACGTAATGGATCTTTCTCTGCAGCAGGCATCAGCCATGCACCCCCGATGCGTCCATCTTTGCCTATTTGGTCAAATAAGCACACTCGGCACCAAAAAAAATTCCCTACCTGGAAGAAAATTCCTTGGATTGCCTGAGCATCTCGATTTGCTCTCCCAATCTCTTGCCCACGAAATCCTCCACACAATTAAGGAAATTCGCAACACACTTCATCTGCAAAGAATAGTATATGTTGGTGCCTCTTCGCTCATCCCGGATGATTCCAGCTTCCTTTAGTACTCTTAAGTGCTTGGAAACAGTCGATATGTCAGATCCGACCATGGCTTGAAGTTCACATACACACCGTTCTCCCTCAAAGAGGCCTTCAACCATTTTGAGCCGGCTTGGATGCCCGAGGGCCTTAAAAATTTTGGCGCGCAATTCAAGGTAATAGGTGTTGCTGTCCATATCTTCTCCTTCTTGGCAAAATAACCAACTTCGATATCGGACGTCAACTAATATAAATTATCACCCCAACGACTCACGTATGCCCGTTATTCTTTCATTTCAAAAATCACTAAATATTCATGCGCCTCTGTCTTTCGTTGAAGGAGAACGAATTTACGGTGCGCGCCCGCACCGATGCGGGCGCGCACCGTAAAATATGATAGAGTGAAAGCCTATGCTTTGACCGCTGGCCCAACGAGGCATTCAACCTGGGGATCAACTACGCAAGCGAGTGTGTACTCGACAAACTTTCTACGGGGAATTTTTTGCTTGTTTGGCTCACCGCGGTTTCACAGCGTTTCATCTAACTTGCAGCCTGTTTCTCACCGCGACGTGAAACAGAGCCAAGAGGGGCATATCTATGAGAGAACTCTACAATGCGATGCTCGAACTCCTGCAGCAGGGCGAGAGCTTTGCTGTGGCTACCATTTTTGACAAATCGGGGTCCGCTCCACGCGCCGAAGGCGCAAAAATGATTGTCCGGGCGGATGGTTCAATTATCGGCAGCATCGGGGGCGGACGTCTTGAAGCCGGCGCCATAAGTCTTGCCAGAGAGATTATTGCGGCGCGCAAAACGGTCGTTCAATCGTTTGACCTTACCAGCACGGATGCGGCAGCCTCCGACATGATCTGCGGAGGCTCCGGTGAAATACTGGTGGACTTTATCGATGCCGATGATGCCAACAACTTGAAGATCTATACGGAAGTCGCCGAACTTGCTTCGCAGGGCAGGAAGGGCTGGCTGATTACCCTTCTGGGGAAAGCCATCGAATCCAATGGCATCGGCAGACAACAGTGCCTGGTTAAACCTGACAAAACACTGATCGGCAATGTAACCTGCAACCCGTACCTGCTGGAAAAACTTATAGCCGGTCCCGCGAAAATCTCCATCCATTCGGAAGCATTCGACGAACATCGTTTCCTGGTGGAGCCTTTGCGCCGAGCGGGCACCGTCTATATATTCGGAGCGGGGCATGTATCCCAAAAAATAGCCCGTTTAAGTGAAACCGTAGGTTTCAGAACCACGGTAATGGACGACCGGGCAGACTATGCCAACCGGGAGAGATTTCCCGAACCCATTACGATCAAGGTGATTGACTCCTTTAAAAAACTCCCTCTGCTTGGTATCGATGAGGACAGTTACCTGGTGATTGTTACCAGGGGACATCTTTTCGACAAGGATGTATTGGGACAGGTATTGAGAAGCGGAGCGGCCTATATCGGCATGATCGGCAGCCGCAGCAAAAGAGAGCTGGTTTACGCCGAACTGCTCCAGCATGGTTTCACAAAAGAAGAACTCGAAAGCGTTTACTCTCCCATCGGCACAAATATCGGAGCTGAAACGCCCGAGGAACTGGCTGTGAGCATAGTGGGCGAATTGGTGAAAGTCAGAGCGGAAATGAATCGACAAAAGGAAACGGACAAGTGCGGCGACTCCGGACACTGTTGCCGGATTCAACAAGCGCCTTAGGTAAACGAGATATAAATGGAGCGGGATGGCGAACGCCATCCCGCATTTGTCTATAGGGTTTGCCGAACCGCCGGCTCGGCGCCTTACCTTCCAGCTACTTCCCCGCCGCACCCTTCACAAAAAGGTGCTTGATCTGGGAGAAGCCCATCTTGGAACGGAGCATGCCGAGTTGATCCTGGAGCGGGATCTTCTTCGGGCACATGTCCTCGCAACCGAGCAACCCAAGGCAGCCGAAGATTCCATCTTCATTTCCAACTACCTCGAAATACTGATCGTTGGTTCTCTCGTCGCGCGGGTCCATGATGAAGCGTGCAACGCGGTTGAAGGCAGTTGCTCCCATGAAGCCCTCGGGCATCATGTTCGCCTTTCCGCAGGCGGCAACGCAGCAACCGCACTCTATGCAGCGTTCCAGTTCGTAAATCTCATCGGCGAGCGCATTGTCCATCGGCTCTTCCGGCTCGTTCGGCTTAAATTCCTTCTTGGTATGGACCCACGACTGCACCTTCTCGTTCATACCGCGGAACCATGTCCCGGTATCGACAGAGAGGTCGCCGATCAGCTTGAATACCGGCATCGGCATCAGGGTGATCTCGGCGGGCAGCTTCTTGGTCTTGGTATGGCATGCGAGGTCGGGCCGTCCGTTTATCATCATGGCGCAGGAACCGCAGATACCAGCCCTGCACATGAAATCGAACATGACGGTTGGGTCTTGTTCCTCTCTTATGCGGTTAAGAGCAATGAAGAGAGTCATGGCCTCGGTTTCCTCAAGATAATAGGCGTCCATGTGCGGGACAGAAGCCGGGTCTTCCGGGTTAAATCTGAAGATATTGAACTTAAGAGTCCTTCCCATCAAAACACCTCTCGTTTATGCTAGTTGGTTTCCGGCTTTGGCGTACAAATCGTGGGGTCTTCGGTACAGATTATCTTCGTAGACCCGTACCCTCTCTCACCCGGCGGAAGTTCCCATACCTTTGAAGGCTTTTCGTATTCCAGGGTCGGCAGCGTGTCAGATTCACTCTTCCAGTACGCCAGAGTACGCTTCAGCCAGTCTCTGTCATTGCGTTCCGGGAAGTCTTCACGTGCGTGCGCTCCACGGCTCTCGGTCCTCATCAGCGCCCCGTACGCGATACACAGTGAGAGCCGGATCATTCCAGGCACCCGCAGGGCCACTCCAAGTTCAGGATTGGGACCCCAGGTACTGGTGGAGCGAAGGCCGATATTTTTCGAACGCTCGTAGAGCCCCTGGAGCTTCTCTACAGCACTCGTCAGGTCGTCATGTTTGCGGAAAATACCAACTCCGTCCATGAGCGCGTCGCCCATCGCGGCCCGCAACTCGTAAGCGCTTTCTTTTCCGCCGCGCTTGACCACCTTGTCAATTCTTGCCTGCTGCTTCTTGACCACTTCGTCGACAACTGCGGTTTTGAAATCGACCTGGTAGCCCTGAAGGAATTCCACGATCTTTCCGCCCACGATCCTTCCGGCCACGATCGTCTCGGCAAGCGAGTTCCCACCGAGACGGTTAAACCCGTGCATATCCCAGCACGCAGCCTCGCCTGCCGCATAAAGGCCCTTGAGGCCGTAAGCGGCGCCATCCTTATTCGTGCGAACCCCACCCATGCTGTAATGCTGACAGGGACGAACAGGGATCAATTGCGTAATCGGGTCTCGATCCAGGAACTCATTGCAGATTTCTTCGACTTCACGGAGCTTTGTCTTGATATGATGCGCCCCCAGATGGCGGATATCGAGCCACAAATGCGGTCCGTATGCGCTCGGCACACCCTTCCCGATCCTCATATGGTGAAACATCCAGCGGGAAACGACGTCACGCGATGCGAGTTCCTGCTTTCCAGGCTCGTAGATGTGCATGAATCTTTCTTCGTTTACGTCCTTCAGCGTCCCACCGTCACCACGGCAGCCCTCGGTAACCAGGATGTTGGTCGGCACGATTCCCGTCGGGTGAAACTGCACGGCCTCCGGGTTGCCAAAGGGAACAAGCCCGGTGTCGAGCGAGACCGATGCGCCGTCACCCCAGCAAATTACCGCGTTGGTGCTTTCGCGGTAAAGCTTGCCGTAACCGCCGGTGGCAATCAGGGTCGCCTTGGCAAGATAGGTTCTCAGCTTCCCCGTTTTCAGGCAGCGAGCGACAACGCCCATGCAGGTCGCGCCGTCATGAATGAGGGACAGTACTTCAATCCTGTCATGAACGGTTACGCCAACGCGCACGGCTTCATTGTCCATCGTAAACAGAAGAGTATGACCAGTTCCGTCCGATGTGTAACAGGTGCGCCATTTAGCGGTCCCGCCGAAATCGCGCGCGGTGATTGTGCCTTCCCGCTCGGCCTTTTCGGTCTTCTCGTATTGTTTTCCGGCCTTATAGTAGATGCCTTTTCCGGGAACAACCCGGTTCCATGGAATGCCCCAATACGCCATTTCACGAACCGCAATCGGCGCGGTATCCGCGAACAGACGCGCACATTCCTGATCGGCCCCCCAGTCGGAACCCTTAACAGTATCGGCAAAATGGACGTCCGGGCAGTCTCCCTCGCCCATACAGCAGTTCCCGAGCGAAGCCTGCATGCCGCCCTGAGCTGCTGAGGAGTGGGAGCGCCTCGGTGGAACTATGCTGAGGCAAATGGTCTCAAATCCCGCTGTGGCCGCCGCCACCGCCACGCGCTCACCAGCCAGGCCAGCTCCGACGCATAAGAGATCAGTGTAGAAGGTATCCAATTTCAGCTCCTTACATTGCTTTGATCATGAAAAAGAATGTCAACAGAGTAACCAGCCCTATGGCAATCATTACTACCGTGAGCTTATTCTCGAAGCCATGCAGCGCCACGCGGTTAGATCTCTTTATAAATCCCCACTTCACACCGATTCTGTAGATCCCTATTCCGACATGCAGCTCTATCATCGGGAGCAGGACAACGTAGAAGGCCAACCACCATCCTGTCTGAATCCTGGCGGCGCTCTTCGCTGCGGTTATCGGCATATTGGTGAGCACCGTCCACATGTGGATGCACCCCATGATCAAAATTATGAAGGCAGTTACCGCCTGGACTATCCACAGCCAGGTGTCGAGGTGATTAAAATTGACGGTATGCCTCCACATAGCCTTCTGTTCACGAGCGCGGAAGGGGAGCTTGCGGGATGCCAGCACGAAATGAACCAGCATAGTCAGGGCAATCAGCGGTCCACCGATTTGGGCCATATAAGTGGCCTCAAAAAAGTGGGCGATCCAGTCCATGACCCTACCACCGAGCCCAATGTAGAAAAAGTTGACACTAGCTACCAGAATCATGTGGCACCACATAAAGGCCACAAGCCCGACTCCGGTAAGCATTTGGAGAAAATCCAAATACGCCTCAGTTCGTACAGGTTCCACTCGAGCAATAGTTTGATCCGCCATCATCTTGCTTCAACTCCTGATTACTGTTGTGGGGTGGATTGAAAAAATGCCTCGGTTCGCGGGTGCAGAGAATGACAAAATGGCCAAAAAGTCAAGTACTTTTTATCACAACTCTGCCTATGCCAGTGCCATACATCGAAAACACACCTCTACAAGAATGTGTAAGCAAGCCTTTGCACTTCTGTACAAAAGGCTCGATCAGTCACTCCAGTCAACGAGGTGAGAGGCTTTGACATTGACCTCTTTGACTCCGGGAATTCGGCGGACGATTCCCTCCAACTCGCCGGCAAGCTCAGGGTCCCTCATGACAAACGCGCTGGCGCCAAGAGTTACCACTCCGTTGCGCACGAACACCTCTATGTCGGGTTTGATCTCGATCAGGGCCGTTTTTATCTCGGATGCCAGAACCAGGTCATCTATCGCCTTTTGCGATTCGCAACTTGTCTTGAAACTCTGCAAGCCCGCGGTATGGCAGATCAAGTCCACCGCGTCGTCTACCGTTATTTTGCGAACGTGAATGACCAGATCGTATAACGTTGCATCTGTAGTATCGATCCCATACAGGCTCTCGCTCCATCTGCGCCTTTCGGTATCATCCTTCTTGAGCACCGTCTTGGCCTCTTCATATGAAATGCCCTCCCGTTCCATTTCCAGTCGAATGCGGTCCTGCATATCGGATATGATGCGGACCTTGAGGACGTGGTTGATCCCTTTCATGAGAAAGTGCCCCGCCAGTCCGTGATATACGACATTATCCCGCTGAAGGCATTTCAAAAGAGCAGATTGAAAGTACGCTAGAAATTTCTCCTTACTGTACGAAAACCTGTCGAAAATCGACGGAGCGTCATGAATGGCGCGCACCAACTTTATTTCCGGTATATTAAACTCCTCTGCGGCCTCCAGAACGACCTCACGGGCCACACACCGGTATCCGAGCCGGTGGGCCACCTTTTCAGCCACTTCCTTACCCTTGCTGTATGATCCTCTTGAAATCGTAATAATCGCCATCTACTCTTTCCCTTCGTTTAAGCCGTGGCGGATCTCGGATTCGCCACCTTGCAATCCGGTTATTGGGGGTTGTTACACCTTTGCCCGTTTCCTCTACATAAGACTAAAAATGGAATTGCCGGCAAGCGACCAGAAATAGGAGGGGAATATCCCCATAACGAGAACAGCCGTGGTCGTTGCCACCAGCGCTACTACTGCCTCGGGGGCAATCGTCGTAATCCCAGGCGGATTTTCGGAAGGCTGCGGCTGGAAGTACATCACTACGACCACCCGCAGGTAATAGTAAATAGACACTACGCTGTTTACACCCGCTGCGATAACCAGCCATACATGCCCGGAACGGAGTGTCTCGGTAAAGATATAAAATTTTCCCATAAATCCCCCGGTAGGCGGAATGCCCGCCAAGGAGAACAGGAATACCGACATCACAAGCCCCAGTGTGGGATGTTTGAAGCCAAGGCCGGAAAAATCCGAGATACTGTTGAACTCTTCTCCTTTCCTGCAGAGCAGCGAGACAACCGCAAATGCCCCCAGGTTCATAAAGGCATACACCATGAGATAAAAAAGCATTCCCGCCTGCGCAAAGGCAGTGCCCGCGACAAATCCCAGGAGGATATACCCTGCGTGGGCGATACTGGAATAGGCAAGCATCCTCTTTACGTTATCCTGGGCGAGGGCGATTACATTTCCGAGGCTCATAGTAAAAAAAGCGGCGACCCACATAATCGCGGTCCAGCTTCCATGCATGGGGGCCAAGGGAACGAGGATCACCCGGATAAGGGCCGCAAAAGCCGCCGCCTTGACTCCCGTTGCCATAAATCCCGTGATGGATGTGGGGGCGCCTTCATAGGCATCGGGTGTCCACATATGAAAGGGCACCATCGATATCTTGAATCCAAACCCGGCGGTCATCAATATCAGGCCGGCCACCAGGAATTTCGCTTCGACGATTTGCGGATGGGTTTGAATAAAATTGCCTATTTTAATAATATCCAGGCTTCCCGTTGCCCCGTAAACGAAGGCGAAGCCATACAGGAGAAACGCGGAACCGAAGGCGCCCAACAAAAAATATTTCAACGCCGCCTCCCCGGATTTCAACCGATTCTTATGGAAACCAGTCAGCGCGTAGATGGATATGGACATCGTTTCAAGGGCCACAAACAAAAGAATGAGGTTCCCGGCCGTTGCCATGAAGATCATCCCGACGCCGGCAAAAAGGACAAGCGCATAATATTCGCCCGACTTTATGTTCTCAAAAAATTTCTGATAGCTCAACGAGACCAGTATGGTCAGGACAATTATCAGGCAGATAACGAGGGTAAGAAAAAAGGAGAACCTGTCCGTTAAGACCATCCCGCCGAACGAGGAGAATGGGGGCACGGCTGAGCCGGTAAAAAAAACACTAACGAGGGCAAGAACGGATCCCAGAAGGGCGGCATGGGCGATGAAGGCTGACTTCGCCCAATCCCTGGAAACACCTGTGACAAGTACGATCAGCGCCGTCGCCACAAGAATCACCTGCGGTAAGACTGCCAGGTAGTCTATTACCGGCAGGGCAAATTTCAACGTCTCCACTCAGTTCCCTCCCTAAACCATAAACTATGGAAAGCTCACCGGAAGGCCATTGCAAGATCCCGGGAACGGTTCAACGAACACAACAACTAAAAGCCGGCTCTCCGTTTGGCTTCAGATTTTCCCTTAATGCCCGTTTTCATTTCTCTGCGTTCTCTGCGCCTCTGTGGTGAACCCGCCGCGAGAGACTGCGCCCGAATCGACGGCAACATTATCCCTTTGCATGATCGCTACGACGGGGTTGCCCTTTTTTTCAGCCGCATACATTGCATACCGGTATTGATATTGTTTGAGGAAGTAATTGACCGATGCATCCATTTTGCGCAAGAACATGCCTGGGAAGATCCCCATTACGAACACCAGCACTACGATAGGCGCCATGATTGCAATCTCTCTCGTGTTCAAGTCGGCCAGTTCGCGGTTGGCATCTTTGGTAACCGGGCCGAACATCACCTTCTGGTACATCCAGAGCATATAGACAACACCAAGGACCATTCCGGAAACGGCAAATACGCCAAAGGCCGGATAGGCCCTGAATACCCCCACCAGTATCAATATTTCACCCACAAAACCATTTGTTCCCGGGACCGCCACAGAAGCAAGAGTTGCGATCATGAAAAAAGTGGCGAATACCGGCATTACCCTGGCAAGACCGCCGAAATCATCCATGAGCCTCGTATGACGCCGCTCATAAAGCATTCCGACAAGCAGAAAGAGTGCGCCAGTGTTCACGCCATGATTTAACATCTGATAGATGCCACCCTCTATCCCCTGGATATTTAGCGCAAACAATCCGAGCATCACGTATCCGAGATGGCTTACGCTCGAGTAAGCCACGAGTTTTTTCATGTCCGGCTGCACCCACGCCACCAGTGCCGCGTAGACGATTCCCGCAACGGCCAGGCAAGCTATCACGGGTAGAAACTGGTGTGTGGCATAAGGAAAAAGGGGCATCGAAAATCTCAGGAAGCCGTATGTCCCCATTTTAAGAAGGATGGCCGCGAGAATCACGCTGCCCGCGGTAGGAGCCTCTACGTGTGCATCCGGGAGCCAGGTGTGCAGCGGAAAAATCGGCACCTTGATGGCGAATGCCGCGCTAAAGGCCGCACACAGCCAGAACTGGAGCGATATCGGGATGTGCAGGTCATAGAGTTCGAGCAGGTTGAAGGTGCCCGCTCCCGTGGTTTTATAGCTGTAATAATACAGGTAAATAATTGCGACAAGCATGAATATGCTTCCTGCCGCCGTATATATAAAGAACTTCACTGCGGAATAGATGCGCCGTTCCCCCCCCCAGACGCCGATGAGAAGAAACATGGGGATAAGCATTAACTCCCAGAAAATATAAAATACGACGAGATCAAGAGATACGAACGTGCCTATCATGGCTGTTTCGAGAAAGAGCATCGAAATCAGAAAATATTTTATTTTTTCCTTTATATAGGTCCATGAACACAACACACATAAAGGCACGAAAAAAGTGGTCAAAAGAACGAGCCAGAGGCTGATCCCGTCCAATCCGAGATGATAGTTGAGCGAATAGCTCTTGACCCAGGGGGCAAATTCCACAAACTGCATATCCGGAATGGCGGCATCAAAGCGGATCAGGAGCAAAAGCGAGATCACAAATTCGATAATAGAAGCTGCAAGAGCGATCCTTCGTAATAGCTCATCACTCTTGCCCTCTTCGTTTCTGATAACCATCAGCACGAACACACATACCAATGGGAAAAAAGTAAGGGTGCTCAGAACCGGAAAACTAAGTTGACCCATGTATTGCTCCCGAATATATATCCCCTTTAAAATCCATGCTTAACAGATCTCTAACCAATTATCATTTAGTGCATATACATATAATATACTACCAGAATGAACACTCCGGCCAGAAAGGATACAGCGTAACGTTGGACATAACCGCTCTGGGACGATCTCCATAGAGAACCGAACTTCATGAAGAATGCGGCAATCGAATTGACGAGTCCGTCAATGACCGTCACGTCTACGCCTTTCCAAAGGAAGAGACTGATCGAACGTAAAGGATTTAAAATTATTTTTGCATACACCTCGTCCACATACCACTTGTTAAGCGACAGATGGTAGAAAGACGGGTTTGCGGCCGCCAAGGTTTCAGGCAACGATCTTCTTTTCATATACATTGTGTAGGCGATAAGGATTCCGCAGAATACAATAAGGATGGTAAGAAGCATAAGCCAATATTCGGGTTCAAACGATCTGTGGGCCACCGTTTCGGATACCTGGTGCATCAATGCCGGCCCGCCCGCGGATTGTAGGAGTTTGTCTTTTCCAAGTCCAATCACGGGGTCGAGGAAATGCTCGACACGGTTGCTCCCTCCGAGTGAAGCGGGGACACCGATGTAGCCGCCCAATATCGAGAGAGCCGCGAGAACGATCAGCGGAACGGTCATTGTTTTCGGCGCTTCGTGGATATGCTTTTGTATCTCTTCGGAGGCGCGGCATTCGTTGAAAAATGTCATGAAGATCAGGCGGAACATGTAGAAAGCGGTCATGGCCGCGGCAAGAACGCCCATAAGCCACAGCAGGACATGCCCCTGCTCCCCGCTAAATGCCTTCCAGAGGATTTCGTCCTTGCTGAAAAAACCCGAAAGTCCCGGAAACCCCACAATGGCAAGCGCCCCGACCAACATGGTATAAAAAGTGATTGGCATTTTCTTTCTTAACCCGCCCATGTTCCTCATGTCCTGTTCCCCGCCCAGAGCGTGAATGACGCAACCCGAGCACATGAAAAGAAGCGCCTTGAAAAAGGCGTGAGTCAGCACATGGAAAAGACCGGCGGCAAACGCTCCGACACCCAGGCCCAGGAACATGTAGCCGAGCTGGCTTACAGTGGAATACGCCAGAACTTTCTTTATGTCGTTTTGCGTCAAAGCGATGGTGGCGGCAAACAACGCAGTTAAGGCGCCCACAACGGCAACCACGCCCATGGCCACCGGAGACATCGAATAGAGCACATTGCAGCGCGCCACAAAGTAGATGCCGGCGGTTACCATGGTGGCGGCATGGATAAGGGCGCTGACAGGGGTCGGGCCGGCCATGGCGTCGGGTAGCCAGATATAAAGTGGAATCTGGGCCGATTTGGCGGTGCATCCCAGAAAAAATAAGAGGCAGATAAGAGTTATCATGCCGGGTGATAGCAGGTAAGCGTTCGAAAAAACGTCTGAAAATTTTAACGACCCTATCCCGTGTTGCCCCAGGTACGTCACCATCAAAAGCATTCCGACCGCAAAGAAAAAATCGCCCACCCTGTTGGTGATGAACGCCTTTTTGCCGGCGATCGTGTTTGCCAGGTCGGAAAACCAGAAGGATATCAGCAGGTACGAACAAACCCCCACCCCCTCCCATCCGAGAAACATCAACAGGAAATTGTCGGACAGAACCAGTGTGATCATTGAAAACATGAACAGGTTGAGGTAGGTGAAATACCGATAGTAGCCACCCTCGTCATGCCACATGTATCCGATTGAATAAATGTGAATCAAAAACCCGACGCCGGTAACGAACATACACATAAACATCGATAGCGGATCGACCTGGTATCCGACGCTCACTCGAAAATCCCCTGAGCTAATCCAGGTAAACCAGGTGAAATCATATAACCGCTCATCCGGTGGAAGCCCCAGCAGCTGAAAAAACAGGATCGCCGTCAGCAGAAAGGAGAGCCCGACCGCACCGCAGGCGATCCAGTGTACGAGCCCCTTGTTTCTTACCTCGATTGCGCGGCCGAACAGGCCGTTGATTAAAACGCCTGCGAGGGGAAATGTTGGAATGAGCCATACGAAGTCAAACATTATCCTGAGCCCTTATTTACCATTTCAACAGGTTGAATTTATCAATATTGATGGTGCCTGTTTTTCGGTATAGAAGGATAAAAATTGCAAGTCCGATGGCGGCCTCAGCACCGGCCACGGCCATGACGCACATGACCATGAATAGCCCTTCAACCGATTGATTAGCTCGTGAAAAGGCGACAAACGCCAGGTTCACAGCTCCAAGCATAATCTCTATGCTCAAGAAGACGACAATGGCATCTTTGCGGGTGATTACTCCGAGCGTTCCGATGGCAAAGAGTAGCACCGAGAAAGCAAGGTAGATGCATTGATGGTCGTTCATCGCTCCCCCTCATGTTAGTCCTTTTTTGCCAGGTAAACCGCGCCGACCACTGCAGCGGTCAATAGAACAGAAACCAGCTCGAAAGGACAAAGCCCTTCGCGGAAAATATAATTTGCAATCAGGTTTGCCTCGCCGAATGCGGCCAGCGCATGGGGCGTCATATCCCCTTTCAATACCATCGGACTAAGTCCCGCGCCGAGGATCAAAAGCCCGATGCAGAACAGGACAAGAATAACAAAGCGACCGGTCAGAAGGTTTCTCTTGAGATCTCCTTCCTCGTCGGCTGCCCGGAGATTTAACATCATGATCGCATAAAGAATGAACATCATAATGGCGCCCGCGTAGACGATCACCTGGAGGATAGCCAGGAATTCGCTGTTTAACAATAAGAAGAGCACCGCCAGCGCCAGGCAATTCCCGACCATCCAGAGCGCGCTGTGCACGGTATTTTTTGAAAATATGACAAGAAGCGCGGTCCCTGCCGCCGCAATACCGCAGATTAGCGTCGCTATAAGTTCCATTCTGTTTGCCTTTTCACTTTCGTATGGGAGCCGCACCGCTTCCACTAAGTACGCTCCGCAGGATCGCGCCGTTCCTTCATAAACGGGGGGATTCTAAACGCAATTCTCTATAGATCAGGCTCTCCCTGTGGTTCGCAATCTATCGATATCGAACAGGAAATCTTTACGGCTGAAATCTACATAATCATATACTTCGGTCAAACTGATTGCCCCCTTTGGGCACGCCTCCTGGCAAAATCCGCAGAAAACGCATCGAAGCTCATCGATGCTGAATTTGATAGGATAGCGCGTCTTTCCTTCCTCTTCATAGGGAATGAGGGCAATGGCCTGTGACGGACAAACGGCAGCGCAAAGTCCGCAGGCGACGCATTTGAGATCGCCGGCTTCGTCCACATTCAGCCTGTGAAGGCCCCGCCAGCGCGCGCTTCTTTTCGTTCTCTCCTCAGGGTAGCGGATGGTGATCGGTTTCCTGAAAAAATTTCCAAACGTATATCCGAGCCCCTTCAAAAAAGGCGTTACATAGTGCCCTTTCGCAGCTCTGTCTTTGCTGACGTCAATAATTTCGGATTTCTCCATTATTGCTCCTGTTTTCAGTCCATGGCGTAAAAGCAGCCACGAAGATATCAGCCCAAAAGAGCCATTACAGCGCCGGTTGCGATGACATTTGCAATGGCCACCGGCAACAGGAATTTCCACTCGAGTTTCATCACCTTATCGTAGCGTAGACGGGGAATGGTGGCCCTCACCCATATACAGATAAAAATGACGATAAACGTCTTTACAAAAAACCACACAACGCCGGGTAGAAAGGGCCCGTGCCATCCACCCAGGAACAGGGTGGTCACGAGGGAGGCGAAGACAAACAGGTGAGTATATTCGGCAAGAAAGAAAAGAGCGAATTTCATGCTGCTGTATTCAATATTGTATCCGCAGCAAAGCTCGGATTCCGCCTCCGGCATGTCAAAGGGGATGCGGTTCAACTCTGCGATTCCGCTGATGAAGAACACAAGAAAGGCGACCGGTTCCCGAACTATATTCCACAGGTTGTGCTGAGCCGCAACCATGTCCACCAGGCTGAAAGACCCGCTCACCATTATGATGCTGATAACGGAAAAGGCCATGGAGAGTTCATAGCTGATGATCATGGCAGAAGCCCTCAGCCCCCCCATGTATCCGTATTTGTTTCCCGACGACCATCCGGCGAGTATAGTGCCGTATGAGCCGATAGTCGCAAAGCCCAGGATAAACAGGATCCCGATGGAAGGGTCTGCCAGGTAGAGGGTTATTCTTTTGCCAAAGATCGTTATGGGTTCTCCGAATGGAATTACCGCCAACAGTATAACTGCCAGCGAAATGCTGATTACCGGAGCCAAAAGAAAAATCGCTTTATCGGCATTTTCCGGTATTACTTCTTCCTTGAACAGGTTCTTTATCCCGTCCGCAATGGGCTGAAGGAGGCCGTGAAACCCAACCCGCATCGGCCCGTATCTGAGCTGGAAATGGCCCAGGGCTTTTCTTTCGAGCCACGTGGTATAGGTAATAAAAAAAAGGCATACTCCGAAAATAACGAGCAGTTTGATAACAGGAATGATGAAATAATCATTCATCAATTGTACTCCATTAAGCAGCTTTTTCGATTCTGACGGCGCTGACTTTGTACTCAGGAATTTTCGACACCGGATCCACCTCGGCATGCGTCAGGAGGTTGGCCGCAGCCTCGTGAAAATGGAATGGCACAAAAACCATGCCCTGCCGCGAGCGCTCGCTGAGACGGGCTTTTACCCTGATGCTGCCCCTCTTGGATGTAATCCTGATGTAGTCTCCTTCCGAAATTCCAAGTTTTACCGCGTCGACCGGGTTGAGCTCGGCCAAAAGCTCCGGATAAAGCCGATTGAGGCCGGTGCCGCACCTTGTCATGGTCCCCGTGTGATAATGCTCCAAAACCCTGCCGGTACTCAGTATGAATGGATACTCGCTGTCGGCTGATTCAACCGGGGGTTTAAACGGGATTGAAAAAAACTGCCCTTTTCCCCTGCTGAATTTCCCTCTGTGAAGAACGGGGGTCCCGGGATGATTCTTATCCGGACATGGCCAGACAAGCCCCGCCCCTTCGAGTCTATCGTATGTTATCCCCCCGTAACTGGGAGTTAACGAGTTGATCTCCCGCATGATCTCCGCGGCGGCGCTCGGCATCGCATAACCCATTCTTTTTGAAATCTCGCTGATTATCCACGTATCTTCTCTTGCCTCACCCGGCGGTTCGACCGCTTTTCTCACCCTTTGGACCAGTCGCTCCGTATTGGTGAAAGTGCCTTCCTTCTCGGCGAAACAAGTCGCCGGCAAAACCACATCGGCCAGCCTCGCCGTTTCGGTCAGGAAGATGTCCTGGACGACAAAAAAATCCAGGCAATGAATGCAGTGCTCGACATGCTTCTGGTCCGGGTCGCTCAGGACCGGGTTTTCACCCATTACATGAATAGCTTTGATTCGGCCGGATTCGGCGGCGCCAAACATCTCGGTAAGGGTCAACCCCGGCTTGGCGCCGCTCTTTAATTCTCCCCAGACCGCCGCGAATTTCTTGATGATATTTTCATCCGTCACCGGCTGATATCCGGAAAACACATTCGGTAGACAACCCATATCGCAGGCGCCCTGGACGTTGTTTTGTCCGCGCAACGGGTTTACCCCGCCGCCGTCAACTCCGAGATTACCGCACAGCATGGCCAGGTTGGCCAGGGATTTGACGTTGTCCGTCCCGGTGGTATGCTGAGTGATTCCCATCGCATACAGGATAGAACCCGGCCTGGCGTTTCCAAACAGGCGGGCCGCTGCGTACAACTCGTCAACCGAAAGGCCGGTAATCGCCGACACTTGTCCGGGCGTGTACGATTCAAGGCTCGCCTTTAGTTCTTCAAATCCCTCCGTGCGCTCATCGATATATTTTTTGGCTTGCCAACCTTCTTTGATAATGATGTGCATGAGGCCGTTGATCCAGGCGACATCGTCGCCTGGTTTGGGGCGAAGCCACAGTGCTGCGTGGTCGACCAGGGATATCCGCCTGGGATCGATCACCAGAAGTTTCACACCTCTATTCATCACCGCATCTTTGATGTAGTTGGCGATGATGGGATGGTTTTCATCCGTATTGGTGCCTGTGGCAAGGATCACTTTCGATTTCAAAATATCGCTGATGGGGTTTGTCATAGCCCCGCTTCCGAATGAGGCGGCAAGACCTGCCACCGTCGAGGAATGTCAGAGGCGAGCGCAGTGATCCACATTATTTGTGCCGATCACCGCGCGCATAAATTTTTGAAACAAAAAGTTTTCCTCGTTGGTGCACCTTGCCGAGGAGAGGCCGGCAATGCTGTCCGGTCCAAACTCACGCTTTATGCCGGACAGTCGTTTGGCGGTGAAATCCAACGCCTCTTCCCAGCTTGCTTCTCGCAGTTTGCCCTTTTCCCTGATGAGAGGGGTTTTCAACCGATTGGCGTCCCCTATGAATTCATAGCCGAATCGGCCCTTTACGCAAAGGCTCCCCTGATTTACCCCGTCATCTGTTTTCGTCTGAACACCGATGACCCGGTTGTCCAGCACGTCGAGTTCAAGCTGACACCCGCAGCCGCAATAGGCGCAGGTCGTTTTAACCCGCCGGCCGAGCCAGGGCCGCCCTTTAAACCTGCTTAGATTCTCGGTCAATGCCCCCGTGGGACAGACAAACATGCATTCACCGCACGATTTGCACTTGTCGGCCGCCACCGGGACCAATCTCGCATCTTCCTCTTCTCCGAGGATTTCTATAGCGCCGATTCCCTTTACGCTCCGGCATGCAGTTACGCAGCGGCGGCACATGATGCACCGCTCCGGCCAGTAGCGGATAAGAGAGGTGGCAAAGCTTTCGTCCCGTTTCTGCTTGCGGGGTTCAAACAACACATCGGTAATGCCCAGCCGGTAAACGATATTCTGGAGATCGCACTCCCCGGCCTTGTCGCAGATAGGGCAATCAAGGGCATGATGCCGCAGAATCCTTTTTAGATTGAAAACCCGCCGCTCGTGAAGGGCAACGGATTCAGTGACAACTTCGAGCCCTTCCTCGACAAGGGTGTTGCACGCGGTCACCGGCTCCGGCCGGCCGCCTATCTCTACAATACACATATTGCAAGAGCCGATGGGCGGAAGCCGTTTGTGGCTGCAAAGGCTCACAATGTCGATCCCGGCGCTCCCGGCCGCGTCCATGACTGTCGTCCCTGCCGGGACAGCCAACTCGGTCCCATCAATCTTCAAATGGACCATACTCATTCCTTATAATTCTAAAAACTCATAACTAAAAACAGCCTTCCCGCGTCCTACCTGTCGATTTCCCCCAGCACCACATCCAGGCTCCCGATAATGGCAACTGCGTCGGCCACCATATGTCCCACCAGCAGGCGGGGCAGAGCGCTTGCCAGGTAAAAACATGGCGAACGTATTTTTAACCGGTATGGACGCTCGCTGCCATCGCCTACGATATAAAATCCGAGTTCCCCTTTGGCCCCTTCGACGGCCGAATAAACCTCCGCCTTGGGTGCAGGCGAGCCTTTTGCCTGGATTAGGAACCGGCGGATAAGCGCGCTGATATCATTTTCCACTTCCGGCAAGCCAGGGTTTGCGATCCATGGATTGTCCGTTTGAACCGGTCCGGTTGGAAGGTTTTCAATCGCCTGGCCTATAATATTGATCGACTGTCTGAACTCTTCCATCCGCACCAGGTAGCGGTCATACACATCGCCGTTTTGCCCGACAGGGATCTGGAAATCAAAATCGTCATAACTGGAGTAAGGAAAGGCCTTGCGAACATCGTAGGCCACACCCGATCCCCTCAGGCTTGGCCCGGTCAATCCGTAGTTGACCGCTTCCCGGGCTGAAATCGTCCCGATATCCATGGTTCGGGTGGTCCATATTTTGTTTTCCGTAAGCAGCGTATGATAGCCTTTCAGCGCTTTTGGAAACCACTTGACGAAATCACGGACTTTCCTGACAAACTCATCGGTCGCGTCATGGGCCACGCCTCCGATACGAATAAAGGAGGGCGTCAACCTATATCCGGCGATCTCTTCGTTGATGGCCATGATCATTTCGCGGTCCCTAAACGCGTAGAAGATGACAGTCATGGCGCCGATGTCCAGCGCATGGGTCCCAAGCCAAAGATGGTGCCCCATGATCCGGGCAAGTTCGGCCATGATCACCCTCAGATATTGCGCTCTTTTCGGGACCTCGATCTCCATCAGTTTTTCCACGGTCACGCAGTACCCGATATTGTTTGCCGAGGCGGCCGCATAGTCGAGCCTGTCGGTCAGGGGAAGGATTTGCTGGTAGTTCCGGCTCTCGCAGATTTTTTCGATTCCCCTGTGGAGATATCCAATAACGGGCGTGGCATTTACGATGGTTTCTCCGTCCAGTTCCAATATCACCCGGAGCACGCCGTGGGTGGCCGGATGGTGAGGTCCCATGTTCAGGGTAATGGTTTTGCGTTCAGTCATGATTTCCTGTGCCCGGCTCTTTTGGTTCCCAATTCCCATCAGCAGTAATCTTTGATTGTTTCCGGATTAAAGCGGCTGTTGAAATCTTTTCCCTCGAGCGGGAAATCCTTCCTCAACGGGTGCCCGTCAAAATTTTCCCACGTAAGAATTCGCCGCAGGTCGGGGTGATTTGAAAAATTTATCCCAAAAAGATCAAACACCTCCCTTTCGGCCCAGTCGGCGCAATGCCAGATACTGCTCACGCTGGGGACATCCTGCCCCTCGCCGTTTTCCAGCCTGACAATCAGGCGGGTAAAATCCTCCAGGGCCAACAGCAGGTAGAGCAGATCAAAACGCGGCTCTCGTGGCGTGCGGTCAATGCCCACGACATCGGTTAACATGTCGAATCCGCATCCGTCGTCCCCATGCAGGGTTTTCATCACTTCATAGAAAGATTGCGCGGCAACGCTAATTTCGGAAATATCGTGATGCTGAGTCTGTTTTAAGATTGAGCCGGGATGTTTTTCGGAGATTCTATCGATTATCGCGTTGGGCTCCATCGGTATCTTCCTGTCTCCTCTTGCCGCGTGCCGGATTCGAAGTCGCTGCGCTGGTTTAATTTTTCGGTCCTGATTTTTTCCTGGATTTTCATCAGGCCGGCCAATACGGCTTCAGGGCGGGGTGGACATCCGGGTATGTAGACGTCGACCGGGATGATCTCGTCAACGCCCTGCACCACGGAATAGCTTTGAAATATTCCACCACATGAGGCGCAGGCCCCCATTGCGATCACCCATTTGGGGTCCGCCATCTGTTCATATATCCTTGCCACCATCACGGACATTTTTTTCGTAAGGGTCCCGGCAATTATTATCAGGTCGGACTGTCTGGGCGACGGGCGAAAGACCTCCGAGCCGAAGCGGGAGATATCGAAATCGGCTAGTGTACTGGCGATCATCTCAAGGGCGCAACAGGCAAGGCCGAATGTACACGGCCATACTGAATTGCTCCTTCCCCAGTTCACCAGCTTCGTCAGGCTGGTCACCAGCACATTGTCGCCTACCAGTTGATTTTCTAGTCCCACTCCAGCGCTCCCTTTTTCCATACGTACACATAACAGGTCAGAAGTATCCCCAGGAAAATCATCATTTCGATAAAACCGAACGCGCCAAGCTTCTGGTAATAAACAGCCCATGGGTACAGGAAAACGCATTCCAGGTCGAAGACAAGGAAAAGGAGTGCAACGACATAAAACTTGACGGGCGTTTGAGCATATTGCGCGCCCTCGCTCGGCAGGCCGCATTCATAGGCTTCCTCCTTCACTTTAAAAGGCCGCCTGGGGCCGAGCCGGTGAGACATAAACACTGTCCCTGCGCCGAAGAGAAAGGCGAGAATAATAATATAGAGGATGGGTAAATACTGAGTCAGCATGGGCTGGACCTCCAACTTTTCAAGTGAGCGTGGAATAAGTTCTTACGGATAATTGGGAGATCGGCGGGCCGATTTTCGTTTACTGCCGCAGAAGAATCGGTACGGGATCGAAATGCGAAAGGAAAATCCACAGGGGGCAATAAAAAGACAAATAATCACCAGCCAAGCACATGAGATTAATAAGCGATCAATCTGGATATGACAACCTTTTTTTCCGCCCGGCAGTAATTTAAGGACCTTCTCAAATCCAGATCCAGACCCGCGGCACGGGCACGCCCGGACCAAAAGCGCTCAGTTCCCGAGGCGGCGCTCTCACCGGCCGGATATTGCTGGTAAACCGATCTTAATTAGAGAGATGTTCCCTGGCTCCGGCCCCGTTCGAAGGTCGAATCGAGTGTATCAAAAGCAGCACGGGGAGCAGGTATTGCCCGATCAGCAATAAGGTGAAATCCACAGGTACAGCAGCGGAGTAATTGAAGAGAACGATTAGAAAATTGTCGATCCTGTGGAAAAGGTGAGAGAAAAAAAGGAACCCCAATCCAGCAGCCAGTTGCTTTATCCTGGTTTTCCACGGCGTTGAGCGGATCGCGAGGACAATGGAGATAAAAGTTACGATGCTGAAAGTCTCATAGTAGACAGGAGTTTGTCGTGCGGGGTTGAAGTGATGGCCTGACAGTGAGAATCCAAAGAGCATGAACCGGTCGAGGAACCCGATGTATCCGTGATGGACTTTCATCCACACAAGGAATACGCACCCTGAGATAAGAAAAAAGCGGGCCGGAAAGCTTATAACTTTTAAGGCAATGCCCCTTTTTGCCCCATCTTCATCGAGCCATCTGCGCCACAAGATGCAGCTAAGGGAGACCAGTAGTATGCTGAACACCTGCCCCAGGTAGACGTGGACCACCTCAAAGTACCGTTGGTCGTGCCGGCCGATCATGAAAACCATTACGAGACGGGCCATGTTGCCAAGGTACAATGCAGGGATTCCCGCAAGTAGTCCCGCCGCCTTCTGCCGGGCAGTGGCAGGATTGAAGACTACGAAGCAAACGAAAAGACAGGCCGTAAAAATCGGCGTGCACTCGGGGACGATTCTAACCGAAAGTTTGCTGTCTGAGACGACGTCATTGACTGTAGAAATGTTGGGAATCCCGAGAACCTTGAGAGCCAACCCCAGCGTCAGTGCGGTGTGCTCGTTAAGTGGTCGAGTAAAGGACGGCGGCAGCGCCTGAACGGCGGCGTAAAGTCCGAGGCATGAAATCGCGAAGGCCGCGGCAAAACGAAACCGTTCCGACCGAATGCCGCCCCTTTCAGCCGTTTTGTTCGAAGCGGCTGAAGGGAAGTCCCGACGGCTGATTTGATGTCCATTCCGTTTACGGGGCTTACCCTTGGCCATGAATCGACGTATCCCCAGCACATGCTTTCGAGGTTCTCATTTCAGTGCCGGATGGAAGGTCCCGCACTGTAAAAGTTACGCAGCCAGTAAAATAGGCCCCTCTTTTTAAGACGCAAACTTTTGGAAAAGCTTATTTAATGTTCATAAGAGTCCTGTAAAGTCAAATGTCGCTTGCGTGATTTTTTTGCGCTAACCTTGGTCAGGTGCAATTCTGGTTCACCGGTCATGTAAGATTGACACGGTTCCAACTTGCCATCCATTCATTGAATAATATAAGGTAGAAACGACAACGTGGCGCCAATAAAGTCACTTGTAGCCGCAGACTTAAGTGTTTACAGTGCAGTTTGGTTTTGTGTGGAGATTGTAACTTTCCCGCGATGAACGCCTGGTGAAAATGAAGTAGTAAGTGCCCACATGGAATTCCTATAATTCGTATGTGGGCACCTTGCTGCCCTCCAGTGAACGCGGCCACAGAAAGCCCGAACCTGAGACGCTTCATTCGGATGCACCCTGCCGAATGAATGAACACTTAAATATCTGGTTTTTTCTACACAGAGCACCATAGCCAAACCCATCGCGAGGTGGGGACGGAAGGCCACGGGTCGCATTTTCTGTCAACTTCTCGATCTATTGAGACAGCCGGGTCCCTTCTCTGATGGAGCTGGAAGCGTCCGGCTACTTTTGAGCCGGCAGCAACGCCGACGTAGACGCGCCCATCGTAAGCCGGCGTGGGGAACCACTCCGGCGAAAAGATTTACGGATGTTGCATGTGCCCAAATACCCGGTTGGAAGATTGCACCGGTCAGTTGCTTTTCCGAGTTTTCTATTTCGAAACATCGAGGAGTCTAGAGCGTGAAAGAAATAATCAGAGCGCTTTTCGCGAGCTTCGTGTGCGTCGTTATTCTTGCGGGTTCCGCAATGCTATTGCCTGCATCTCCTTCCCTTGCGCCCTCGCCCCGTATTATCGACAGTAGTGATACCGTCATGCTGCGTGGAAATGTGCATCCGCTTGCCCGCTCCGAATTCGACCAGGGTCCAACGAAGCCGTCCCTGCGCCTGGAGCGCATGATACTCACCTTGCGTTTGAGCGACACCAGGCAGGCCGAACTGGACGGGCTCCTCACCGGACTCCATGATCCTACCTCCCCCAACTATCACAACTGGCTCACTCCGGACGAATTCGGCGCGCGGTTTGGACCGTCTCGCGAGGACATCGCCGCGATAACCGGTTGGCTCGTTTCCAGCGGCTTTGTTGTCGATGAGGTTGCCAAAGGGCGCCTGTGGATAAATTTCTCAGGTTCGGTGGCGGATGTAGACCGCGCTTTCAATACTGAAATTCACGATTATTATGTTAAGGGCCGGCTTCATCATGCAAACGACAGAGACCCCTCTGTACCTCGAGGATTATCGGACCTGGTGGCTGGCGTCGTCACTCTCCATGACTTCCCGCTCAAGATGATGAATACCGGGGCGCGACAGGTTAAGCCCGGTTACACCAGTGGTTCCGCGCATTATCTCTCCCCCGGAGACTTCGCGACCATCTACAACGTGAATGCGCTTTACAGCGCCGGCATCGACGGCAGCGGCCAGAAGATAGCCATAGTGGGCCGCACCAACCCGTCCACGGCCAACTCCGATTGGGCGGCTTTCCGCACTACGATGGGGCTGCCTGCCAATCCTCCCCGCATAATAGTGAACGGCGCCGACCCGGGTGATGTAAGCAGCGACGAGGACTTTGAAGCCAACCTTGACGTGGAATGGTCGGGCGCTGTGGCTAAAAATGCCTCCATTTTATTCGTTACATCGAAGACAACATTCACCACGGATGGAGTAGACCTGTCCGCCCAGTACATCGTCGACAACAACCTGGCGCCGGTGATGAGCACGAGCTTCGGCGAGTGCGAGTCTGATCTGGGAGCGGCTGAAAATACTTTCTACAACAATCTGTGGAGGCAAGCAGCCGGCCAGGGCATCACATCCTTTGTCTCCTCGGGCGATTCCGGCGCTGCAGGCTGCGATGCTGCCAGCGCCACGTCGGGCACGGGACTCGCGGTCAACGGACTCGCTTCAACGCCCTACAACGTGGCTGTGGGAGGGACCCAGTTTAATGAAGGATCGGGCAACTACTGGAACACCGGTAACGGTTCGGGAGATGTCTCCGTACTGAGCTACATGCCGGAAGTGGCCTGGAACCAAAGCGGCAGTGCGCTTTGGGCCTCCGGCGGCGGCGCTTCGTCGCTATACGGCAAACCGGCATGGCAGGTGGCGCCGGGAGTACCCGCCGCCAATTCTCGTTACGTCCCCGATGTCGCCCTTAGCGCAGCCACCCACGACAGTTATCTGGTCATACAACAGGGGAGCTTGTACGGCGTCGGCGGCACGTCGGCATCTTCTCCTTCCTTTGCCGGACTTATGGCGCTTGCCGTTCAGGAGACAGGCAAACCTCAGGGAAACGCCAATGTACTTCTCTACCAGATTGGAAATGCGCAGTATGGCTCAGGCGGCGCCACGGTCTTCCACGACATAGCCTCAGGCAATAATAGTGTTCCAGGAGTGACGGGATACACTTGTTCGACAGGCTATGACGCAGTTACGGGTCTCGGTTCGGTCGATGCCAATGCTTTCGTTAATGCGATGGAAACGCTGACAGGATCGTTTGGCCTTAGAGTTACAAGCGCCGGCACGGGTGGAGGCAGTGTCACCAGCAATCCTTCCGGCATAGATTGCGGCTCTATATGTTCTGCTCCATTCAACAGCGGCAAGCAGGTAACGATTACTGCAACTGCAAACCCCAGCTCAACTTTTACCGGGTGGTCCGGGGCATGCACGGGCACGCAGCCGGCCTGCCAGGTTAGCATGACCGGGCCGCAGAGCGTCACCGCGAATTTTATAGAGGGTTTCCCCCCCGGCGCCCCGACCATTATATCGGTGACAGCCGGCAATGGGCAGGCGACTGTAAGCTTTACCGCTCCAATCTCCAACGGCGGCAACACTATCGCCTCCTATACAGTTACGTCGAGCCCCGGTAATATCACGGCCACAGGCGCGGGCAGCCCTATCACCATCACCGGGCTCACCAACGGTACTGCTTATACCTTCACCGTGACTGCCACCAATGCCGCAGGCGCCGGCTCAGCCTCGGCATCCTCCAGCACCGTCATACCACTTGCATCCCCTCCCCTTCCGACACCCGCTCTCGGTCCATGGGGATTTATGGCCCTTGCAATCGGGTTGGGAGCTTATTTGGCGCATAGGCGCCGTCATGGACGAACCGCTGTGGAATCGCGTAAAGCTGTCTAACCCCTTTGCTTATCCGTTGAGTGCTCAAAGAGGTTCGCTTACAGATTAAGGAAAAACGGAGCGGCCCTCTTGACACTGCTCGGCGGCAATATCTACTTTCGTCGCAATACCAAGGTGCGCATCGATACGAAGCCTTGACCGTTCCAAACGCTTACAGGGCAACCGCGCAGGGGTCCGGCACAATCCACACCACGGAGGTCCAATGGATGCAGGGATGGATAGACGAGCTTTTTTGAAGATGGCCGGCATGGGCACTGTTGTGTTCGCGTCCGGTCTGCATGGCTGGTCAACAGCAGATGCCGCCAACCAGGAAGATTTCTTCTTCGTGCAGTTGTCCGACTCTCATTGGGGATTCAATAATCCGCAAGTCAATCCCG
The DNA here is from genome assembly GCA_963826655.1 of uncultured delta proteobacterium. GTDB lineage: Bacteria > Desulfobacterota > Syntrophobacteria > Syntrophobacterales > Syntrophobacteraceae > SbD1. The sequence goes on along the minus strand of CAWGZP010000130.1, from coordinate 10,145 downwards.
ATGCGACGGGAACTCTTAAAAAAGCGATATCGGCAGTAAACGGCCTCAAAACCCCGCCTGATTTCATTGTCTTTACCGGAGATCTCACGCAGGTCTCCGATGACGACCAGGAGCGCCGCAAGCGGATGGGCGAAGTCCGGGAGATCCTCAAAGAGTTGAAAGTGAAGCCGGTCAAACTGATGCCGGGGGAACATGACGCCGGGGTGGATGAGGGAGAAGCTTACAGGGAGTTCTTTGGCGACACCCACTACACCTTCGACCACAAGGGGATTCATTTCATCGTTCTGGACAATGTCTCGGACCCGAGGTCAATCATTGGAGACACCCAGCTTGAATGGCTGGCCGCCGACCTGAAAAAAGTCGACAAAGGTGAACAGATCGTCGTTTTCACTCACCGCCCCCTGTTCGACCTATATCCCGAATGGGAGTGGTACACCCGAGACGGTGGGAAAGCCCTGGACCTGCTCGCGCCCTTCAAAAAAGTTACCGTATTCTATGGGCACATTCATCAGGAGCATCATAAAATGACCGGAAACGTAGCCCATCACGCGGCCCAGGGGCTGATGTGGCCGCTGCCGGCAGCAGGTTCTGTCCCCGTTAAGAAAGCGATTCCATGGGACCCTGCCCAGCCGTATAAGGGCCTGGGATTTCGCAAGGTGGATACCGGACCGAAAGAGGCCGAATATCATCTGACTGAGTTTTCCGTCAATGGGGAGGTAGTGCAATGAGAACCAAGAGAATTGCGGTTTTGCTGGTTGTCCTGGCTATCGCCGGCTTCTTCGTGGGAACGGTTTTGCAAGGCGCTATGGCACAAGAAGCCAAGCAGGTCGTTCAGGTGACCGCAAAGAAGTTTGAATACTCGCCCAACGTAATCACCGTTAAGAAGGGCGTACCCGTGGTGCTGGAGTTCACGTCGCTTGACAGAGTGCACGGCTTCAACTGTCCCGCTCTCGGGATACGTACGGACATCAATCCGGGAAAAGTGAACAGGCTTGAGTTTACCCCACAGAAGGTTGGGACTTTTGACTTTCATTGCGATAACTTTTGTGGAACCGGCCATGACAAGATGACCGGCAAACTGGTTGTCACGGAATAGCTCCACTATGAAAAGAGTTGGACTGGTCTGCCGCCGCGAAGGCTCCCGATGCCCTCGCGGCGAAACCATTCCGAACATGGCAAGGCGCTTGCCGTTTCCATTAGCGTCCCAGCCGGATGAATCTGCGATGTCCATTCTGCTGTTGAAATCCGTCATATCTGTAATAATGGCCCTCATGGCTATCTTCAACATGCTCCTCATGCTCGAAATATTCGGAAGGGCGCCGGTGAGATTTGATGCGGCCAAACTAAAAAGGATACACAGGATAAACGGTCGCCTTTTCGTCCTTCTGTACTTTTTCGTAGCCTTTTTTTGTTTGCGTTACATAGTCATTTCTAAAGAGGAACTTTCAGCTCGCGTCACGATGCACGCTCTGCTTGCCCTATCGGTGATACTCATCCTTGCTCTCAAGGTCTCGTTCATAAGGGTTTACAAGCAGCTTTTCGGAAAAGTCATCGTGCTTGGCCCAACGATCTGCCTTCTGGCATTGGCAATGACGGCAAGTGCCGGAGTTTACTACTTCCTTGTCACCTTCTTTTAGGTTCAGCTCGTGCATATGGATTCGAACAAACCATGCAATACCTGGCTCTGCGCGGACCTCCCCCTGATGGGCTACCAGGAAGCCCGGGGTCTGCAAGTCGATCTGGTTGCCGCCAAAAAGGCCAGGTTGTTTCCTGCCGATATTCTCCTGTTATTGGAGCACCCACCCGTATTCACCATGGGCCGCAGGGGGGGGCGGGGAAATCTTTTGGTCTCTGAAGTCTTTCTCCGGGAGTCCGGAATTCCAATCCTGGATGTAGAGCGTGGCGGCGATATCACTTTTCACGGTCCAGGCCAGTTGGTGGGGTACCCAATCGTGGATCTTCATGCCGCGAAATGGGGTGTGGCCGGTTATGTGGAACGGTTGGAGGAGGTCATGATTCGCTCGGCTGCCCATTGGGGGGTACGCGCCGCTCGAAATCCCATAAACCATGGAATCTGGGTCGGCAACAGTAAATTGGGCAGCATCGGGGTCGCCATACGCTGCGGAATTGCCTTCCATGGCTTTGCCTTCAACGTAAATGTGTCACTCGAACCGTTCAGTTGGATCAACCCTTGCGGTCTTCATGGAATCGCAATGACCTCTTTAGCACACGAACTCTCGCAGACATTATCCATGAGCGGAGTTCGCGAACAACTAAGGCATGACTTCGAGGCGGTTTTTCAAGCGAAGCTGGCGCCAACCAATCTCGCATCCCTGCACTCTTTTTTCATGCATCCGCCTGAAACAAAGGATTGCGTCCAATGAAATCGCTTGAGGGCAATTAGGGCATTGGCAAGCTCGCGTTGCCAGGAGTAGAGACTCCCAAAAGTCAGGGCACCGGCATGCCAGCATTGCTGAGAGTAGAGTCTCCCAAAAGTCCCGGCACTGGCATGCCCGGAAATTTGCTGCAAAAGTAGAAAAATTGAATCGGCAATAGATGTAGGTTCGCGTCGAGATCCCGTAGTAACGTGATTACCCTCTATCGTTTCATCGCACCTCCCGGAAATAACGGGCGGGCGTGCCGCTCAATGAGCGGCACGCCCGCCTGTTCGTCTTCTTCGTTATCTGGCTTGCCTTATGGCGCGTTTACTATAGCAAACGATCCAGGCAAGTTGTCATCCCCGACGAAAGCCGGCATCCAGTGGGCGCCCGGCTATATCCCGGCTTCCGCCGGAATGACGATGCCGGGCTACGTCAATCTTGCAAGGTCGTTTGCAATACCTGGCAGTTACCTGGGCCCGGGCCATGGCCAAGGTCGTCCAGACCCAGACTTGGCAGTTACCTCCATGGTTACCGGGATCAGGAGCGAATCGTAGGGTGTCTTACCCACGACCCTGACCTTACCGTAGTAGACGCCGGGACTCATGCCGGTGGCATCGAAGGTCACGTCGATTGTTTGTCTCTGCCATGAGGCCAGGGTCCCCGTATTGACCGCTTCGCTTAGCCACGTCGCGTCGTAGGGAGCGGCGAACGAGAAACAGTCCACCTCTGCGCCGTTGGGAAATTGGCCTACCAGTGTCGTATTACCCGTACTTGTATCCACTGTGCGGAGTTCTCCGAGACCATAGTAGTCGTTGTAGGCCGCATAGTAGAGCACTCCATTCGTCTTATCGAAGGCCAGGCCCTGGGCATATGTCGCATCAAACCCTATGGAGCCTACCACCGTCCCCTGTGCCGTGGCAGGGTCAATCTTTACGATGACGTCGCTATTGAGGTCCAATCCATACAGGTCACCTTGCGCGTTCATGGCGATACTGACAACGAAGAACGCGTTCGTTATTGTACCGATTACCGTCGTACTGGCGGTAGCCGGGTCTACGGTGTATAAGACCGAATTGCCGTCTGGAAGGTCCGAGGATACGGCGTAAAGCTTGCCGTCCTGGGAGGCGGTCATGCCGTTCCAGTCGTGGTTGCCGCCGATTACCGCCGCCGGGCCGATGAGGGTAGCGGCGCCGGTTCCCGTATCAATAGTGTAAAGATTCAGGTCATCGTGGGCGAGAGCGTAAAGTTTTGAATAATCGTTGTTGAGAAAAGTTCCTCCAAGAAACTCATGATAAATCGGTCCGATGCCCGTCCATATTCCCGGCGTGCTGGAGTTGAAGGTGACAAGCTCGGCCGGGTAAGTATTGGTATTGTAGCTGATACCGAAAGCGGGTTCGCCGATGACTTCAGAGACGGCTGCCCCGGAAGACACCGAAGAGTTTGCCGCTCTCTGCGGAGCGATTCCCATGGATTTGGGTGTGGTGCGGGCAGGGGCGCTATACTTAGAGGGCCGCAGCGACACCTTCGCCGAGGCCGAAGGACTAGTTACCGGGAAGTCCGAAATAGTAAACGGCGTAGAGATCCCGCCGACATTTTGAAGAGTGAGTCTATTGTGTGTGGTTAAATCCTGAACCAGGGTGGCACTGATGCTTCCCGGTCCCTGGAACATGGCGGCAGGCAGCCACAAGTTGCAGGTGGCGATTCCACCGGCATTAACGAACGCTTTGCTCGAATCAGCGCCATAATTGAAGAGAGCCGATGGATTGGCAACGAGGGAGTCTATTTTTAGCGGCGAGAAGAGTACGTAACGTCCATAGGAGTCGCTGCTTGCCGTGCCGCCGGATTTCGCATTGACGACAATGCCGCTTAAGGGGCTTCCTATGTTGGCATCTAGCAAGAGGCCGGTGACAAGACCGCCCTTTTGGGCAACACAGCTACCGGAGTTCAACGCGTAGCCCGGCGCAAAACAGCCGGGATCGACGGTAAGCGAGAAGTTACTCCAGTTCACGTTTGCGCTTGTAAACAGGCCGGCTTCAGCGCTCGCGTATCCGTAAGAGGAGATTTGAAAGACATATTGGGTGTTCGCGTAAAGCGCCATTGTATAGAGGCCGGTACGCGCATCTGTGACGGCAGTTACCGTTCCATCGCTGCTGGTTGCGGCAAGCGTCGCATAGAGGGGCCAATTTGCGCCGGAGGCGTCCGTCACTTCGCCTCGCACTTTGACGAGCGATTTCGCCGTGAGAGTGAAATCGGCGGCGGTAGTCAAGTCGCTTGCGATGGTCGCCTGAATGCTTTGATTCGCATAACCGGGGGCGGATGCGTTCACCGTGTACTCGCCGACGCTGAGGGACAATGTGTATGCGCCGGAGGAATCGGTTTGGGTTACATAGTCGTCCACCGTCACGGTCGCATTTGCGATGGGTGCTTGAGTTCGCTGGTCCAGGACCGTTCCTGCGACCGTGCCGAACTGTGTGCACATGTTCAATGCCATGTTAACCGCGGCATAGGCATCGATCTCCCCATAGCCTGTCGCGTTGTTCGGTATATTCGCCGGTCCCTCGCCTCCGCAGTCCGAGGCATAAGATATGGGGACGGCTGTTTTCTGAAGAATTGTCTCCACAGCGCCATACTGGCGTGCAAGTTGGGGGCAGGCGCTGTACACCAGGGCGACGAGACCCGCCACATGGGGGGCCGCCATGGAAGTGCCGCTGTCTAGATAGTAATCGGTATCGCTACCGTTATATGAGGAGCGGACGTCGGTCCCGGGGGCCAGCACCTGAGGTTTCAAGTATGGATAGCCGTCAGGATTTATTGTATCGGAGTCGTCTGAAGGGCCCCAGTTAGAGAAGGTCGCATACACTCCGTCGCTGTTCCCTGTGGCGCCCGCGCCCGTCACGTTGCCGTAGCGGCCGGGGTTGCCCACCGTATTGCATCCGGGAGGCTCTTGATAGTTGCAGTTGGGGGCGTTGCCGTTAGCGAAAACGGGATAGATACCCGCTGCCTGCCAGGCGTCGACCACGTCTTTAAACCAGCCGTCGTAGCTCCGAGAGCAGTCGCCCCAGGAGTTGCTCGCCACGTGGGGTCTTATGTCGGGATTGGGGTTAGCCTTGTTTGAGTCCCACGGGGCGGCGATCCACTCGGCGCATTCCAGCAGCCCCCCGGGGGTACAGTCACCACTTTTGCATCCCCGGCAGGAGATCCACTTCGCCTCCGGGGCCATGCCGATTTGATTCGCCCCGCCGTCGGACCCGACCATGGTGCCCATGGTGTGGGTGCCGTGGCCGTTATCGTCGGTGGGAACAGTGTACAGCTCGTAGGGGTCCCACCAGTTGTAATTATGATCGAACGATCCATTTCCCGAGTTGCCCCGGTACTGGTTCACAAGGGCCTGGTGGGTGTAACGTACGCCCGTATCGATGCTGGCCACCACCATCCCGCTTCCCTGGACTCCCAGCGCCCATACCTGGTCGGCATTGACGTGGGCGAGGTCTGTGCCTACGTCCATGGGCTGGGAACTATCAGGCGCCGTCTTCACAGGTTCATAGAGGATAATCGCGGGTATCTTATCGATCCGGTCGATTTCGGTGAAGTTCTTGAGACCGTTGAAGGTGGTCAGGTCGGATTTCTCGACAAGGATCACGTTGGCTAGCCAGAAATCCTTGTGCGACACGTTCCTGCCCGTCAGGTAAGCCTTTACGCCGGCCTGAGAGGCGTCCGCCGTATCTTTCAGTTTCTGGTGAACGAATCGGCCGCGACTCTTCCAATCCATGGTATAAGCGCTTGAAAGGTTCGGCCTGTCCTTAAAATGAATAATATAGCCCGTTGATGCATCCGCGTTGATGAGTTCCTGGAGCTTGGGATCGACCGTAACGGCATCTCCTGCCACAAGAACGGCTGAAACGCCTGTGAGCAAAAACATTGTTGCGACACAAAAAACGAGTGCTGCAAAACTTCGCCTGAATTTCACAGAAACCTCCCTAGCGCAGAGCGCTTTCTTTGGTATTTGGCATGCTCCCGTCTGACAATCTTTTTCGTATTGTTTGCCCCTGAAAAGAAGATTATCCATTCTCTTGGAAAGGAGTCCCTTGAACACCGGACCGGGTAATCCGCCCACACTGTCCAGGCAAAGGACTCCAGTGCCGATGCTACTTCTGTTCAGTCAGTGTAAACACACTCTGCTGTGAACCGGACCCGGTAAGATAGACGGTTATCCCCCCTTGCCTCTGCTTGCGTGTGGTATTCGCGGAAGCCTTATAAGTGACGGAACCGACCCGCTCCCGGTCGCGGGCGATGCGCTGAGCCAGGAGGCCGCCGTTGAATTTACACTCACAGCCCATGCGCAGCCCTCGGTGGCCTGCACGGAGAACGAACCCGTTCCTCCCGCAGAACTCAAGGCGCCGCTGGCCGGGGAAACGGAGAGCGAGCAGGACACTCCCGTTTGAGCGACGTTCAAAGTGTTCCGCGATATGGTGACGACTCCGACCCTCTCTGTGGCCGAGGTGTTCTGCGAAGCGGTTACAACCACCGTACCCGTGTTGTCCGCGAATGAACTTAGACTGGCCCCTATCCACGCGGCGTCCGAAGCAACCGTGGGGCTGATGCAGCTAGCCGCCCCCTTGGCAGTGACGCCGACATTGACGCTCCCTCCCTTGGACGTGAAGGTTTCCGTCGCAGGGCTGATGGAATAGGTGCAGCTGGAGGCGAAATTCGCGGTGACCCTCCGGTCCGCTGTCATGGCGACCGTGCAGGCGTTGCCCGACACCGAGTCGCAGTCTGACCATCCCGTGAAGGTAGAGCCCGCAGCCGGAGTAAGCTGTCACGACGACGGATGTGCCGTAGGCATATCCGCCGTCGCAAGAGGCGCCCGAGCAGGTAAGGCCGCCCGCGGAGAGGGCGCCGCTTCCCGTGCCGGCCTCGACGGCCGTCAGGGTATTGATTTCGATGCCATAGCTAACCACTATGGTATGGTCCACGGTAGCGCTTATCGCATAAGTGTTGCGAAGGCCCGTGAACGATTGGCCGTTGTCAACGAAAGTGGCGAAGCTCGATATCCGGTATTGGGGGTCATGGTGATAGACGCGGGAAATCCGGCGCACACCGTCTGGCTGGTGGGTGATACCGTGCCATTTCCTCCGGAGACCGATGCGCTTATGGTGCGCAAATCGCAATAATCAGCGGGAATCTTTGCGACGTGAGGCGGAAGCACGATCCTCTGGTGAATGCCCTGACCGGCGTTCCCCACGTACCATTGCTGTATCCCCCCGCATAGACGTTGCCGCCCGTATCCACCGCCAGAACTTCCCCTAAACCGCCCCCCCAAAGAAGGTGTTCCAGAGGAGGCTCCCGTTGGCCGCGCTCAGTTTGGCGACGTAGGGGAAGCCTCCGGATTTGAGAAGGGGATTGATCGGATTCCCCCATGTCGTATAGCTCTGTCCCGTCACATAGAGGTTGCCGCCCTTATCCGCGGCTATGCCGATCGGATAATCTAGATAGTCTCCCCCGACGAAGGTGTTCCAGGCGAGGGTCCCGTCGACCGGGTTCAATTTGGCGACGAAGCCATCATTCGATCCGCCGGGGTATGGGCTGACCGGCGTCCCCCACGTGGCGGAGCTTAGTCGTCCCGCCACATAGACGGCGCCGTTCGAATCCACGGCTATGCTTTCACCGTAATCCGACCCGCCGCCGAGGAAAGTGTTCCAGACGAGGCTCCCGTCGGCCGCGCTCAGTTTGACGACGTAGGGGTCAGAGCCCGGGGTGAAGGCCCCGGCCGGATTCCCCCACGTGGAATCGCTGTTCCCTGTCACATAGATGCTGCCCCGCGACGAATCGAAGGCCATGCCGACGCCGTATACATTACCGGTTCCCCCGAAGAAAGTGTTCCAGATGAGGTTCCCGTTGGCGTCCAGTTTGGCGATCCAGCCGTCGTTGGTCCCGGCGAAGGCGTTGAGCGGCGTCCCCCACGTCTCAAAGCCATCTCCCGCCACATAGATGCCGCCGCTGGCATCCACGGCTATGCCGCAGCTCTCGTCATAGTTATTTCCTCCGAGGAATGTGTTCCAGATGAGGGTCCCGTCCGCGTTCAGGCAGGCGACGAAAACGTCATAATATCCGCCGGCGAATGGGCTGACCGGATTCCCCCACGAACTCCCGCTAGTCCCCGTCACATAGACTCTGCCGTTTGAATCCGCCGCTATGGCGTAACCGTTATTGTCTTTGGTCCCCCCGAGGAAGGTGTTCCAGATGAGGCTCCCGTCGGCCGCGCGCAGTTTGGCGACGAAGGCGTCATTGTATCCGGTGAATGGGCTGACCGGATTCCCCCACGTGCCGAAACTGTATCCAGTCACATAGACGTCCCCGCTCGAATCCACGGCTATGCCCTCGGAGCTGTTCAGGGTGCTTCCCCCGAGGAAAGTGTTCCAGGAAAGCTCACCCGATATCACAACGGCAGACGTTGCATCGTGGGCGCCCAAGGTCAAGCCGACATCAGTTGCCGAACATTGGTTGTACGCCACCATGACGGGCTTTTTGCGGCCCTCTACCGTTTGCCAGGCGACGGGGGCGCTCATGGTCATGCGCCCGGTGTCGTACCCGATGACAAGGTCCCCCTTATCGTTTACGGTAACAGGCTTGTTGTACCGTAACCGGATGGAGCCGGGCCGAGCCCCCGCTGCGACAGTATAGGTTGACTTCAAAATGGAGCCGGGGGCTTTTTCATAGACCGCGTCCACTCCGTCCCAGACATCCCGGTAGCTTACCGTGGTGAGCGGTTGGATTCGGCCGTCCCGTGACGCTCCCGCGCTTGCTTTAGGTACTGCGGATTTTGCGCCTACGAAGTCCGCCTTCAGCGCGTGGGCGCCTGTCGCGAGGTACACGGAGTCGGGAGAGAAGCCGAGGACATGGCCTTCCGAGGTGAACTGGAGCAACCCCTTCCCATCCTCTGTCGCTCCATACGCAGGGGCGAAGAGGGCATGAAGGAGGAGGCATGTCACGAAAACGCACAGGGCGATGATACGACGTCTTCCTTCATCTGGCGCGCAGTGTTTCGGTTGTTTTCTCATGTCTTTCCTTTCCTCCTCTGTTTTTTTGTTCGGCCTTAGCCGTTCCTCCGCCATGTTCCATGGAGCCGGGCCGTGCAGCCCTCATAAAGGCTAAAATCAAAGAAAAAACGTTTCCCGGGTATTCCGCACAATCAAGAGACTTGACGTCAATGGCGGCATTCGAAAGGTGGGCAACACTTACACTTGGCCTAAGAGTTACAAAGGCGCCGACAGCCTTCACGCACTGCTTATGTTCATCGCTCATCCTCCTCTTTCAGTGTTCTCTTCAAATTGAAGATTTCTCTCCAGCACACCATCCAATAAGACGAACGCGGACAAGACAAAAAGAAAATACCGGAGCTAAATCGACAGCGTTGATCCTGCCGGCAGGAAAAAACTCACCAGGGTGGAGATCCAATGCGGGCAACTTAAGGTGGGACATTGTTCCTCGCCTCCTTACATACTTATCAGCGAGTCATCAGATTGGGCATGTGGGGAGCAGAAACAAGATGTACTTGAGGTTGTTAAGGCAAAGAGTGGTTGTCGTGGTGAAGACTCCGATTGCGGGCAAAACTGTGTTGTGTATACTAATATTGCCTCAGTTACAATTCCTGAAGAAGGAAACATTTTAAGAGTTTTATCTGAAGCAAATAGGCCGGATCATGATTGGGTTGAGAGTAGTGTTTGCCGGCAGGTTCCAGGCTGCTGCGCCGAGAGCATTAAGAAC
>CAWGZP010000129.1:0-17757 GCA_963826655.1 uncultured delta proteobacterium | reverse complement strand
AGGGCATTGGCAAGCTCGTGTTGCCGGGAGAAATTCTCCCAAAAGTCAGGGCAGCGGCAAGCCAGCGTTGCTCGGCCTGGAGCTCCCAAAAAACCTGCGTGGCTCAGGCTAAAAGTTCCTGCTGGTACGGTTCACGAGCAAATAAGATCCTGGCTCGGCAATTGCCAACTTCACACCGTGTGTCAGGATCTCACGTCCCTTCGGGACACCCTGAAACCATGAAAAGACGTTCGCGACTTCGCGTGGAATCTTCCTTGCCCTCAACAGGATGCGGCAATTCGTAGCAATACGGGCATGAGTCAAGTCGCAGATCTCAAGAACACAATATCCCCTGCGGCCAACTGTGGCAGCAGAGGATATTGTGTCGAGCCGTGGCAAATAATGCCGCTGATACGGCACGGTTTGCCTGGATTTCCTGTTTATTTTCTCTGAAGGACGTTCGATACCACAACGTTGTTGTTTCTATTTGCGTCCGGTACGAAGTTATCCGGGTCGACCACTGCTATCAACGATTCTCCAATTAACGATGTTGATGAACTCTCGCGAATGTTGAGATTCATGTAGCTCCCGGGGCGAAGCGAGCTAGATATGGTAGCGGACCCCAGGAGAGTGGTTTTGGCAACCCCGTCCTTGGAGAGATAGAGAAGGACTCGGAACGAATGTGCCGTTGCTACGCTCCCTATATTTTCTACTTCGAAACTCCCGGTAATCACTCTACCCGAAGAGCTGGTTTGAATACGTGAAAAGATCCCGGTCAGGTCTGCTTTGGAAACAACCGGAGGGGGAGTAGGAGAAGGAGCGGAACCAGAAGATACGACCAGTTTGACCGCACTTCCCGAAGCCACGCTCGCACCCGCGGCCGGGTTCTCGCTGATGACCGACCCTGAAGCAACCGAAGTGCTCGACTGATTCGTCACGGTTCCAACCACAAGCCCATCTTTAGTGATCGCGGAGGTTGCTACAGCCTGCGTTTCGCCCACAACGTTGGGCACGGTCACCGAAGTAGGAGTAGGATTAGGAGCCGGACCCGACGATACGACCAGGTTGACCGCACTTCCCGAAGCCGCGCTCGCACCCGCGGCCGGATTCTCGCTGATGACCGACCCTGAAGTGACCGTAGCGCTTGCCTGATTGGTCGCGGTTCCAACTACAAGCCCGACCCCGGTGATTGCAGTGGTTGCCGCAGCCTTAGTATCGCCCACAACGTTGGGCACGGTCACCGAAGTAGGAGAAGGTGTCGGGGTTGGAGTCCCACCGGCATATTCTACAAAATTTGCAGCGTAACCTACCTGGCTCATCCCGTACCGGATGCGCATGTATCCAGACTCGCCCCAGGATGTGCCCCACGAATTGCGAAGAATCCAATAGCCGTTATCCGTCCCAAGGTCGTCAACCCAGCCCACTAATACTATAGCGTGGTTTACCTGGCCGGATTCACTGGTGTTGAAGATACCGCCTGAGTAAGCTTGGAATTTTGGTCCAACATATATTGCGGCCGATATCGGCCCATAGTTGTAAATCGCCTGCTTGATCGCATCGATGCTCGGAACTGCTTCCTCGCTCCCCACATAGGCCCAGTTGGTGAGCTTGTAGGGATGGTTGTACGGCCCCCCGCAACCCGAATCGGTCGCGGTATAAGGTTTACTGGCTTCGAGGACAGCCCCGGGCCCGTTGTTATCCTGCCCGGACACGTTCAGGTGATAGTCATGCGCCCACCAACCTCCATTGCAGCTCCAGCCACTGACGTTGCAGGAGAGCAGGTACTGTTCGGAGAGGTCAACTGTAACCCCGTCTTTTAAAAGTATCTGGGATTCCAGGGGTCCCACGGTGCCAAATGCCCAACAGTCGCCGCAATTCCCCTGGTTTTTGATTGGTGTTACACCATTTGAACTGCGCCAATCCAAAGAGCTGGGGAGGGCCTGAACGGAGGATTCGAGCATCGGGACAGACGGAGCATCGCTTTTACTCCACCCCTGCGGCACCTTGAGGCCGGTGAGATGCTCGATCTCTTTATCCATCGCAGCAGAGTAAGCAACCTCGTATGTGCCGCCCTGCGCCTTCACCTCTTTCCTCAAGGCCTGAATCTTAGACGCCACGTCTTGCCGTGGGGCCTGGAAATCCATGGCCGCACAAAAAGAAGGAATCGCTAAAAAAATCGCCGCCATTATGATGGATGTAAGTTTTTTCATCATTACTCCTTTAGAACTTTAAAGATTTGCCGTTCGCCTCACAGGTTCATTCCCTTCTTCATCACTTCCCGCAAAGTGGTGTGAATTACAACAGTGAGGTCCAAATTACAAAAACGAATCTCACTTTCAACCTTGTCTGCATTGCAGGCTCTTTGCTTCATTGGTGTTGGCAAAAACCTGCACTTGTCACTGGTTTTGCAAAGCGCGGCGGGCGATTTACAGTGACTTCTGCTTACCTCTTCTCACAATTTCTCCAATGATCCATAGATTGGGTTAAATAAAGGTTACGAAACACACTGAGCAACAATTCATAACTTTCCCAGGTAATTTGATTAGTTACCGACGGGCTACTTGACTGCTTTCATTTATTTTTTGCAATCTGCATGTGAAGTATTCGCGTGAGAAGGTAAGCAAGAATCAGACCCACTAACTCAACACTTAGGTGAGACGAAGAGCCTGGCGCGCCACAGTCTGCCGCTCCAATGACGTATTATGCGGGCAAGAATTCGAGGTAGTAAGGCTCTCCAGGATTTTCGAGCAACATTTTGAAGGAAGACCTGCATTCCCGGAGAGCGTTGAAGCTTCTCATGGATATAAACTATCGGGTTTTTCCCTCCGACATCCGATACGCTGCATCCGTCAAATGCGCTTCAGACGGAGCTTTTTCCTTTTCAGGCCCGAAAGTAAGCTGATAGGCAATATATGAGTGCAATTCGGTAGGGCCGATCATGTCTGTTCCGGCAGACACAAGAATGTGGTGATTTTTACTTATATTTATTATGGAGCCGATATTAAACCCGAAATGGCGTTCATCGTCAGTCTGGCGAGGGGTTTCGTAGAAAAGCTCCGCCCCGAGAGTAAAATGCTTATTTAAATCACGTTGAACCACCCATCCGACATACCAAAAATCCTGGTGCCCATCGCCCGGATTTATCCAGTACCCGCCACCGCCATACGTCAGCCATGGCCCCCAGCCTTTCTGAAGCCAGATGGGTAAAAACGCCTGGGCATCACCATTCCCCAGCCCCCTTGATTGAGCGCCGGTCGGAACTTCGACAAGAGGAAAGATGGCTGCCGTTAACTTGGTGTCTTCGTTTTCAAAAAAACGCCATTTCACCCCCAACTCCGTATCGCCATAGCCGTAGTGTGAAGCCTGGCCGGAGGGGTTGACGAATTCCATGGGAGCGATGACGTGAAGCTGAAAGTTGGGGGCTATTCCATAGTTAATCTCTACGTGCGGGGCCGTCATGCTCACTCCGCCATGCACTTCCTCTGACTGGGAGGCCAGAAATACTTCACAGTGCTTGTATTCTACGGTTTCGGGATCGTCTGTAAGAAACGGAGGCCCGGCCAGAGCGGGAAAAGAGACAAAGAGAAAAGCAAAACAGAGTGCCGTCAGTACTGTGATACGGCGCATAGCTCTTACTCCGGCTTTGAGGAAGTCACATTCAAAAGCCAATAATAAGTTCGATTACTACTATCCGGTAAATTTTGAGATACTATTTCCCTCCATCATGTCTGGGAATAACCGGACAAAGGAACTGGTTAAGGACGGCAGGAATTTTGAGTCGATGTTCTTCACGTCAGCGGCCCAACAAGGGATTTAAAGGCAATTGTTGGAGAGAAGTTGAAACAATTGACCTTCTTAAACTCGATTTTTTTTAGCCTGCAATCGAATAGAAAGCTGCGATAGTCACATCCCTCCGGCCAAGCCGGAGGCCTGGAAAAACATGGCCCGCTCAAAGCGACTAGGAGCGTAGGCATGCTCCCTATTTATCCACGTGGATACTCGACATACGTCACCCCGGCGGGTTTTTAAGCCGGGGTCCAGCGTGCTTAAGTCAAGATATTCAAGGACACTGGGTTCCGGCCAAAAACATGCCGGAATGACGAAGACGGTTAATGACACTGGATTCCGGCCTAAAAACACCGCCGGAATGACGGCATCGGAGCCTGACCTTTCGTGGAGCTTTAAGCTGCCCTTAAGGTAAACCTTCGTGCATTACCGGAAATGTCGAACTCTGCGAGTCCGCCGGCAGAGCCGGCGGTTTACCCGGTCAATCAGGCCACTGATTACCGTAGCGCCTGTAATCAGGATGCCAAGGCGTTGCGGCGGAATTTGCACTTTTGTAAGCGAGATACCCAGGACCAGGAAAGTATCACATACAATGCCGAATGACTAATCCGGTGGCGAGTTGTCGCCTTTGTCATCATGTACATTATCGCGAGGAAGTCGACAATTCCTATTTGATAAACACCGCCGGCCACACTGTCTTGACCGAAGCGAGAATTAAGGCGGCCGTTCTCTTCCCGGCCAAAGCAAGTGCGGGAACCGCCTCGCCTTCACGTGCGCAAGGACTTCATCGGCGGCGGCGTCATGTACACATGGGAGAACACCTGCAAGAAATACGTCGTGAAGGACAGGCTCCGGGTCTATAACATGAATCCCGACATCGTGATTGACTTCATGGATTCCTATGGCCGGCGCCTACTGGAGCATCTCGGGTACGACGAACCAGCTGACCGGTACATATGAGCGACCCAACGGCTGTTTTCTGCCACTCCGGCTGAGAAGCTGCAATATCCCCGTGCTCAAACGCCTCGGCTATTTGGCGAATTGACACGCTCAAGTTCCGAAGGATGCTTCCGAAGTGATCCCGGTTGGTGTGGGCGATTTGGAAGATGTGATTCCGACACTCGGATGGTGAAGTAGGTTAAACCTTGGGACTTTTGCGTCGCCGCAAGAGGGCAGTTTGAATATGATCGATCTCTTTGCGGGCAATCGGATCGTAACGTAAGATGATCTCAAGCTTCAGGCCCGGACGCAAGAACCGATAAGTTTTTGTGCGTTCAAATCCAGGTTTATGAATTTTGCCCCAATGCTGTCCCCATTGATATTCCTGACCAGGGCAGTACATCTAATCACGTTGTTGGACACTTTAGGTCTGAAGCGCAGCCGAATCGTCTCGTTTAGTTCCAGCTTTTCCCCAGTATCCTTCAAAAATAGCATTCCGGTTTTGGACAAATTCAAAATTTTAACCGTTGTGACTTCTGGGGGATCATTCTTGGAAAAGCAAGTTCCTGCAAATAAAACACGTCCTCGAAAGGATTTTCTCTTCTCAAAAATTACCAGAATCGTATTCGCGCAGGTACACTTAATCTCGCAATTCCGAGACATATCAATATCGGCAAAAAGGATAACCCTGGTCTTGCTGCATGAGGGGCATATTAAGTCAGCCTTCTCCTTGCCAACAACGTACACCTTTATGGAGTCCATTGCTCTCCGATGCTGGAGCCGACTTACATTCAGCAGAGGCTCCTGAAATGTCCGATGTCAATAAATCAGATGTTATCAGACTTCGTCATTCATTATCCGCAGGTTCGCGATGTAGAGATATTTTTAAATCTATCTCTCTTGCGAACATTTGCAAGGGGGATTCACAAGGGGACTAATGGAGTATCACGTGTACCTATTATCCCTATATTTTATTGTGATGTCAGTATAGTAACCCTTAATATGCCGGCGTCCGGACCAAATAATTAGACCGGACGCGATGGGGTCGGACCTTCAAGACAACATCCAAGCTTCTAAATTTACCTCCCAAATATCGAAAGAACGTGTCTATTTTCGCTCGTAGACGCTCATTTTGAACGGGCAAATATGCCTTTTAGCGCTTATTTGCCGATCGGCAAGGTGGCTGATGCTGCCCGGCAGCCTTCAGCCGGTTGCTCTAAACAAAAAAAGCCCCCCCCGGACTAAAGCTCGATTCGAGTCTCCCGATCCTCGGCACAATCCTTCAGAGAGATCCCCCGGTTGCCGTCACCAATCCTTTTCAGAGGTCGATTGCGCCAGTCCCGAGATGGGATGCGACTCTGCAGAGGCCTCAGCCTCTCCGGAGGGTTAAGAGCCATAGGACTGTGGCAACCATCCCGAAACCTGTTCCAACATGGCAGACTCCCTGCCATCCGGAATGTGCGTAGGCGAAGGAGGAGAGCGCCGAGCCGAAAACTCCGCCGGCAAAGAAGCTGGCCATGTACGCTGATGTGATGCGGCTGCGCGCATCAGGTCTCAGGCTGTAAATTTCGCTTTGGTTGGTTATGTGCAACCCTTGCACGGCAAGGTCAAGCACTAGAATGCCGAACAAAAGCATCAAAACCGAATGGTCGCCCAGTTTCAGAGGGAGCCATGAGAACGCAAGAAGCGCTGAGGTAATCCCCGTCATCTGACGAGCCCAACCCATATCGGCCAGCCGGCCGGCCATAGAAGCCGACAACACGCCGGCAACACCGGCCAGACCAAATATCCCGATTGTTCCCGAGGAGAACCGATACGGGGGCTGAGAAAGTAGCAGCGCCAGAGGGGTCCACAGCACGCTGAACGAGCCGAATGCAATAGCACCGTAAAAAGCTCGAAGGCGCAGGACAGGTTCTTCCATTAGCAAGGTCAGTATGGACTTCATCAATGCCGGGTATTTTACACCTATATGAGAACGGCACTTCGGCAGGCCCATATACAAGACGCCCGCAAGCACCGTCATGAGTCCTGATGCGACCCCGAAAACCGATCTCCAACCCTCCAGTTGGGCCAAATAACCCGCCGCGGTGCGGGCTAGAAGAATGCCGAGCAGGAGTCCGCTCATCACCGTCCCAACAACCTGTCCTCTTTCGGCAGGACCGGCCAGCGTGGCTGCAAAGGCGACGAGAACCTGGGCTACAACCGAGAGTACGCCCATCAGAAGGGCGGCTGCGAGCAGAATAGAGGCGAAAGGAGCCAAAGCCATTCCCGCCAGGCACACTGAGATTCCAGCAGTCATCCAAACCGCTAAAACCCGCCGCTCGATAAGATCTCCCAACGGCACCAGGAAGATCAGCCCCAAAGCATACCCTAACTGGGATGCCGTGATGATAAGGCCCGCTGTGGCAACAGACATCCCGAGGCTCTGACGAATGGCCTCAAGCAAGGGCTGGGCGTAGTAAATGCTCGCAACCGTCAATCCGGAGCCTGCGGCCATCAGCAAAACGAGCGGATTGCTCATTCTGGAGACGTCCGTAGCTCTCGATTGGGTTTCGATACTGGAGGGCTTCTTTTTCAGGTCAACCATAAAGCAATTTCCAGATATTTTTCAGCTTAATCATATTGGTATTCACTTAGAATAGCTGAATCCTCATTATGGGAACCACGGTAGATTCGCAAAAACCGCTAATAAAACACCGCCAGCCACACCGTCCTTTGCAGCGGGTCGGCCCATTCCACTCGGTGCCTCACATGGGCTGCAATATCGACCCAGTCTCCCGGTCCCAAAACAAGGACCTCCTCTTTTCCCTCAAACTTCAGACCGGCGCTGCCTTGTAGAACAATAACCCATTCGTTTTCCCCCTGATCGTACCAAAATCCTTCAGGTGAAGCATGGGCCTCGGATATGATTCTCTCGACCCTCACACCACCGGAATTAACAAGGGTTTCAAAAATTTCTTCATGCACCCGGCCCGGGATATCTGTGTAAATATTGCCCTTGCGCATTATCGACCCTCTCGGGGTGGGTCCCCAGATCGCGGTGTGTCTGAAAAACTTGCGGGGGCGGGCAAACATTTCCCCGCCCTTTCCAACTCGAGCTTGCGGAATTGTGACAACCAAACAAAAAATCCCCCGGAGGCTTTGGTTTCCCTTGCCCCCGGAGGATTCTTAAAACCGCACTCCCGACTTCGTCAAACTATATGTCGAAGTAGAGCTTGAATTCCATCGGATGCGGACGCATGCGTACAACATCCACCTCGTTCAGGGTCTTGTATTCGATCCACGTGTCGATAACATCCTGCGTGAAAACGTCACCCTTCAGCAGGAACTCGTGATCTTTTTGGAGCGCCTTGAGGGCTTCTTCAAGGGATCCCGGGGTCGACGGAACTTTTGCCAGCTCTTCCGGGCTCAATGCATAGATATCCGTATCGAGGGGCTCGCCGGGGTCGATCCGGTTTTCGATGCCGTCGAGGGCAGCCATCAGCAACGCGCTGAAAGCCAGGTAGCCATTGCACGACGGGTCCGGGAAACGGACTTCGAGTCGTTTGAGCTTTGGAGAGGCCGAGTACATCGGGATACGGATGCCGGCGCTACGGTTACGGCTCGAGTAAGCCAGGTTCACGGGGGCTTCGTATCCGGGCACCAACCTCTTGTAGGAGTTCGTGGTCGGGTTCGTTATGGCGCACAGGGCCGGGGCATGTTTCAGGATGCCGCCTGCCGCCCACAGGGCCATCTGGCTCAATCCGCCGTACTTGTCGCCTGCGAAAAGCGGATTGCCTTCCTTCCAGATGCTCATATGGGTGTGCATGCCAGTGCCGTTGTCGCCAAAAAGCGGCTTCGGCATAAGGGTAACCGTCTTACCATGCTTCCTGGCCACATTCTTTAGAACATATTTGTACCACGCCAGGTTGTCGGCCATCTTGAGCAGCGGGGCAGCCTTCATATCGATTTCAGCCTGGCCGGCCGTCGCTACTTCGTGGTGTTGACATTCCGTGCGCACACCAACCTGCTCGAGCATCAGGATCATCTCGGTACGCAGATCCTGCTGCGAATCGGTCGGGGGCACCGGGAAATAGCCCTCTTTGTACCGTGGCTTGTATCCGAGGTTGGGGCCCTCGGCCCGTCCCGTGTTCCACTGACCTTCGACAGAATCGATGTAATAATAGCTGTAGTTATACGAGCTGTCGAAGCGGATATCGTCAAAAATGAAGAACTCAGCCTCGGGGCCGATCCAGACCATATCGCCGATCCCTGTGAACTTCAGATACTGTTCGGCTTTTTGAGCAATGTTTCTGGGATCGCGAGTATATTTTTCCTTCGTCAACGGATCGACTATATTGCAGATCATCGTAAGAGTCGGGACGGCTGTAAACGGTTCCATCACCACCGTATCAGGGTCTGGAATGATCAACATATCGCTGGCGTGGATCGGCTGCCACCCACGAATACTGGAACCATCGAAACCATAGCCGTTCTCGAAATCGCTTTCGCCCAACTCTGAGAGCGGAACTGAAAAATGTTGCCATATACCGATAAAGTCCATGAACTTGAAATCTACCATCTTGGCGCCGTTTTCCTTTGCAAAAGCCACTACTTCCTTCGGGGTCATACAATCCTCCTTAAGTTGTCAAATACGCAATTCGCCTCGAACTTAATTTATATTGGCAATTTGCTTGCCAATGTCCAATATGCCTTGCACTGTCGGCTTACCGCCCTGTGGCAAAAAAGCCTCCCTTTGGGGTCCGAGCCCCTTTGGGAAGCAGATCTCCACGCTCAGCGAACGTCGACACGGGATACGAAATCCGGCATCGGGTATTCAGTCTCAGGTGAGGCCGGCGATGGGATCAGGCACTTAAAAAAACATTTTTGTTACGAACAAAATAGCAAAGCTCCCGAAGAGCCGGCGCTCACAGGAACGATCCTTTTAATTATCCGATAATTCGATTCAATTTGCTGTCCCAAGTAACAGAGTGGTTTTGAACAAAAACGTATCCCTCACCAGACTTCGTTCGAACGCGGCAAAGATCATCATATCACGGACAGGCACTCAAGGAGCTTTTCCTTCACCTCTTCATGCCTGCCGCAGTTGCTCAACTTCTCGCCGCTCAAGTCGGTGACATAAAAAATATCCACGACCTGCGCTCCGGGCGTAGATATCTTGGCAAGTTGGATATTTATACCCAGTTCGAACAGGGAACTGGTGATTGTGTGCAACACTCCCGGACGGTCCAGGGTATAAACTTCGATCAATGTGTAGAAATCAGACGCCTCCTCGTCGATCTTCACCCTGTCGTCTCGTCGGGGCTGGCTCTTTTTCAGCAAAATGGACGGCTTGCGCCTGCTCTCCAGAATCTCGTCCAGGTATGCCGGATCGGCAATACCGAGTGCCAGGTCACTTTCCACCCTGGCCCACAGTTGCTCGCAGTGCAAAGGGTCCGGGACCCGTTCCACACGCAGAATATCGCAGGCTATACCCGGCTCACGGGTGTAGATGTCGGCCGAGAGTATATTCAGTCCTCTCGCCCACAGAACGCCCGTAATGAGAGCGAACAACCCCGGCCGATCACGGGTGATCACGGTCGTTTCCCACATCTCGCCTTCAACGGGTTCCGCCTTGAAGCAAACCGGGCGATCTGCCAATTCCTTTTCCATGCCGTAGTGCTTGATAATATCCTCTGGACGTTGAGACAGAAGGTACCTGAAAGACAGCTTCTCCATCCATCCCGACAGCTTTTCGGCTTCCGCCGGGTCGGGCAGAAGGGCCGCAACTTTGTCCTGTATCTCGGCAGTGCGCACTTCGACGTCTTCGGGTTTCAGGTCCCCGCGCTGAAGCAGCCTGTCAACTTTGAAAAACAGTTCTCTTAGAAGCGACGCTTTCCAGGCGTTCCACGCCTCCGTCCCGGTCGCCAGGCTGTCTGCGACCGTAAGCATGTAGAGCAAGGTCAGGCGTTTTCGGTCTTTGATAGCCACCGCGACTTGCGCTATCGGCTTCTCGTCCATCAAATCACGTTTGAGCGCTGTTTCCGTAAGAATGAGGTGATGTTCGATCAAAAAACAGAGTAGATCTCTTTGCCTATCGTTTAACCCCATCCTTGTTGCGATTTCCGAGGCCATCACGGCGCCGCGCATCGAATGATTGTTTCCCTGCCCCTTACCGATGTCGTGCAAAAGCGCGGCCAGGTACAAAATGCGACGATCCTCGGGATCTATTGTTTCATCGGCGCTTTTGAGCAGTCCGTCGCCATTGGTCTTCCCGGCTTCCATCAGATGAAGTTCTCTGACTGTTCGCAACAGGTGTTCGTCAACGGTATAGACATGATAGACGTCGTTCTGGACCCGGTAGCGAACAGCCGCGAATTCGGGGATAAACGTCTGGAGGAACGCAGTTTCCAGCATAGTTTTGAGAACACAAAACGAGCGTTCCGGATCAAGCAGAATGTCGAAAAACTGGCTTATGACCGCGGGACTTCGCCTTTCACGCTCACCGAACCCACTCAGGTTTTCCCGAATTATTCTTCCCGCATTGTGGTGGAAATGGGCTTTGGAGCGCGCCGTCTGCCAGAAAAACCCCATTAAAAGAGCCGGGTCCTTTTTCACCCACTCCGGATCCATGAAGTGAATGCACTTTCCTTCGAGAAGAAAGGGCCCCGGCAGGATACGCCTGCGCAAATGAAAGCCGCGAAACCTTCTCTGCGATTCTTCAACTCTTTCCAGAAAAAAAGAAGTCGTTCTGCGGACACGGGAGGTGTAGCGATAATAAAGACGCATAAAAGCCTCAACGACTGAACCCTCCGTCCCGGCCATGCAGCCCATTCGCCTGGCAATCTGTTCCTGCTCCGGAAAAAGCAGCCTGCACTGCCTTCTTCCCGCCAACTGGTGCAGTTGAAGCCTTACCCGCCACAGGAAATCGTATGCCTGGTCGAGCCAAAGCTTCTCAGATTCCATGAGCCACTCGTTCTTGACCATCGCTTCCAGCGAGGGGTCGTTAAGGTAAATACTTCCCGCCCACCTCATAGTATGCAGATCGCGCAGACCTCCGACACCTTCCTTTACCTGCGGCTCCAGCAGGTAGGGGCTCTCACCATACTGACGAAGCCTCGTGTTCCTGTACTGGATCAGATTATCGAGAAACTTCCGCCTGCCAAGGTTTCCGAATAACTTGAGAAAGGAACTCTTCCAGTCGTTGAAAAGCTCGCTGTCGCCGGCAATGAGGCTGCCTTCGAGGTAGTTGGTCAGTATGGAAAAGTCGTTCTGCACCATGTTGCGGGCAGCCGAAACCGAAGCCGTGGCATGTCCCACCTCAAAGGCGCAGTCCCATAATCCATAGACGAGGTCGCGAACGAGATCCGGCAGAAATGAGGGAATCCGCTTCTTATAGAGGAAGAGTAGATCGAGGTCGGATGCAAAGCTAAGCTCGCCACGGCCGAAACCGCCGACCGCGATCAGCGCCCAGTCCTCATTTGGGACCGAACCGCTCGCTGAATGCGCTACTCAGCGCCTCGTGCATGTTAGCCGAATAGGTTCGCGCAGCCAGCAGTCCGGGAACATCCGAGCGGCATTCCTGAATGAAATGTTCCCGAAGCTCTTTCAGTTTTTTAAAAGGATTTAAACGTTGGACCATCACCAGTTCTTTAATCCAGCCAAAAGCCGCCACTTATAAAGTGGTTCCGAGTCAAGCTCCCGACATGCGCAGCCCTACCCCGTAAAACCAGTTCCCGGGGACGATTGGCTTCTCGCTATCGTCTAGAGCGCGTCTTCTCCGGTCTCGCCGGTTCGAATGCGAACACATTCCTCAACAGGCATAACAAAGATCTTGCCATCTCCTATTTTGCCCGTTTTCGCCGATTCGCGAATAGCGGCCACCACCTCTGCCAACCGCTGGTCCGGGACAGCTACTTCTATCTTAATTTTAGGCAGAAAATCAACCACATACTCGGCCCCTCGGTAGACTTCCGTGTGACCCTTCTGGCGGCCGAAGCCCTTCACCTCGGATACTGTCATTCCTTTGATTCCGAGGCTCGTAAGCTTTTCCTTCACATCGTCGAGCCGGAACGGCTTGATAATCGCTTCGATTTTTTTCATCCCTTGCCCGCCTTTTTAAGTCAAAAGAGTTTTGGGATCAAAAAAGAATGTTTGGGATCAAAAAAAACCCCCTGGGATTAAAAAACTTATCGAGAAAAGATGGACGGCAAAATGTGCATCAACTCTCGACATATCCTTCGGCGATCGGGTTTCTCCTGCCGATCCCGAACGCTTTTGTCGTCACCCTCAATATGGGCGGCGCCTGCCAGCGTTTGTATTCGTTTAGCTCGACGCGCCTGACTACCCATCTAACAGTTTCGGGATCGAACCCTTTTGCTGTTATCTCTTTTAGGGGAAGGCGCTGCTCGACATACAGAGCCAGGATAGCGTCCAGGATTTCGTAAGGAGGCAGGGTTTGCTGGTCTGTCTGATTTGGCCGCAATTCAGCGGAGGGAGCACGCGTCAGGATGCGCTCCGGGATCCACCCGTGCTCGTCGTTAATCCTGTGAGACAGATCGTAGACCAGCGTCTTCGGTACATCGCCAAGAACTGCAAGCCCCCCGTTCATGTCGCCGTAAAGAGTACAATATCCAACCGCTATTTCCGATTTGTTGCCCGTGCTCAGAAGCAACCGGCGGAACTTGTTCGAAATGGCCATGAGCACCATGCCCCTGAGCCGCGCCTGGAGATTTTCTTCCGTGAAGTCGTGGGGCAAATCGCCGAAAATCGGCATAAAAGACTTGAGCGCCAAAGCAAAAAGCTCTTCAATGGAAACAACCAAAAACTCGATCCCAAGCCGGGACGCCAGTTCACGCGCATCAGTCAGGCTATCGGGTGAGTTAAACGGCCCCGGCATCGCGACTCCGACTACGTTTTTCGCACCCAGCGCAAGTACGGCCAGGCAAGCCGTAAGCGCGGAATCTATTCCGCCGCTCAGTCCAATCACCGCGCTCTGGAAAGATGATTTGCGCGCATAATCGCTCAATCCCAGGGTGAGCCCGGCTATCAACTCGGAAACCTCGTCCCACTCGGCCGCATGCAGTTCACAACCGCTCCCGCTCGTGTCGCAGACGATAAGGTCCTCGGCGAAGTCGGCGCCCGTGGCCCTGACGTTGCCTTTCTCATCTACCGCTATGCTATGGCCCTGGAAAATCAGCTCGTCATTGCCGCCAACCTGGTTCACATAAAATATCGGAGCGCCGGCGCAATCAGCGTGTCTTTTCAATAGCCCCAGAACCCATCGGGCCTTTCCGATATGATAGGGGGACGCGGATAGATTTACGATCAGGTCGACTGAGGCTTTGAGCAATTCGCATACGGGATCGACGTGATAGAGTGGACCCGGCAGATAATTCGGGACGTTCCATGCGTCCTCACAAATCGTTATACCGATCCGCTTTCCCCTGAATTCGACGACACCGGGGGCATTGCCCGCTTCGAAATATCTCTCCTCATCGAAAACATCGTAGGAAGGCAGCAGCATTTTGTGGGAAACGCACACGAGTTTGCCGTCATCATAGAATACGGCTGAATTGCGATAAGGCTTTCCATTCCCCTCGTTAATGGAAACCGCTCCAAAAATGACCCCCAGGCCTTTCCCCGCGTTTGCAATGCGCTCCCAATAACGTATGCTCTCTGCGACAAAGCCGCGCTTATCGAGAAGGTCGCGCGGCGGGTATCCCATGACTGCCATTTCCGGGAAAATGACCAACTCCGCACCGGCTTTTCTCGCCTTGTCGATGTAATCGCATATCTTGAGCGTGTTGCCCTCGAAGTCCCCGATAAGTGGATCTATCTGCCCCATTGCAATACGCATCGTTCCTGCCTCCCACGTCTCTTTGCAGTAAATACCCCAGTGGCGCTTGCTGTTAGAATAAAGGTATATGCTATCTTTTGAAAACAAATACTTCAATTCAAACCGAAGGCCGCCGGAGATCAAAGGCGAAAAAATCGGCTCTCTAAAAAACTCCGGCAACTCTTCGCAGCACGCCCTCCACCGTTTATAGCTACATATCTGCCCGTTTCTACAAGACAAATATTTTAACCCATGTTTGTCCTTACCTCATTAAGTAATCCCATTTTGAAGACCGCTATGCTATAAAAAATAGGTAAAGTCAGGGCTAAGCGCCGTGGAAAGCATGCCGATAATGTACGGGCTGGCGGAGAATAAGAGTTTATGGAGCAGTGGAACTTACTGGTCAGAAATAAAAAGGGCGGCGCCAATAGGATTCTCCGCACAGTTTTGCACGACGGAAACAGGGTATATATCGGGTCAGGCTGCGGCGAACCTCAGCACCTGGTCCGTTCACTTATGAGGATCTTGCCCGGATATCGGGATATCGAAATAGTCCAGAACCTCTCCTTTGGGTCTCTTCCGCAAGATTGGAAGCCATTTGAGCAAAGTGCACGGCTCAAGACATTCTTTGTCGGGCCAAAATCCAGACAAGCGGTCAACGAGGGCCTTGCCGACTACATTCCCGCCTACTTTTCTTCCGTATCCGGCCTTTTTAGAGAAGAGCCCCTTTGGAAGTTCGACATTGCGCTGGTCCAGGTTTCCCCCCCGATGAACACGGCTTCTGTTCTATGGGAATTTCCGTCGCGATGGACAAAAGCGCCGTCGAATCGGCTCATATCGTTGTCGCCCAGATCAATCCCAGAATGCCGCGAACGCTCGGGGACAGTTTCCTTCATTTGTCTCAGCTTCACAACTTCGTTCAATACGACGAGCCGCTGATCGAGGTGATTTTCCCGGAGCGCAGTGCGGTTGCCGAAAGGATAGCCAGGTTCGTTTCCACACTTGTCGATGACGGCTCCACCATTCAAGTCGGAATTGGCAGGGTCCCCAATTCAGTCCTGCAGTACCTCGAAGACAAAAAGGACCTCGGGATCCATACAGAGATACTTACCGATTCCCATCTGCGGCTAATTAGCGCGGGCGCAGTAACCGGTTTACGGAAAACAGTGAACCAGGGCAAGATCGTGGCGAGCTTCTGTATGGGCAGTAGAGACCTCTACGATTTCGTCGACAATAATCCGGAGGTGGAAATCTATCCGATAGACTATGTGTGCAACCGCAAGGTAATAAGCGGCCATGATCGGATGGTCGCCCTTAATTCAGCTCTGGAAATCGATCTGAGCGGCCAGATATGCGCCGATTCCATAGGCCACAACGTCTACAGCGGAATCGGGGGATATGTTGATTTTATGCACGGCGCATCGAGCGCAAACAAGGGCAAGCCTATCATCGTGCTGCCGACCACGAGCCCGGATGGACGCAAATCGCGAATCGTGAGTCATCTGACATACGGCGCCGGTGTGATCTGCCCGCGCAGCACGGTCCGCTATGTTGTCACAGAGTTCGGCGTAGCTTATCTCCACGGCAAGACCATCCGTGAGCGTGCGCTGGCCCTTATCAATATAGCCCATCCGCGTTTCCGGGAGCGATTGCTCGCCGAGGCCAAAAGCCTCCACTACGTCTACGAAGACCAGATCCTGCCGCCAATCTATGAACCCCTTTATCCTGGCCAGTGGGAGACTTACCAGGTCTTTCCGCCAAACGAAAGGCTCTTTTTTCGCCCCATTAAGACTACCGATGAGCGGCTGATCCAGGAGTTTTTTTACTCGCTCCCCGACCAGGACATCTACTACCGCTTCCTCTCCGCGATGAAGGTCTTTCCGCACAGGAACACCCAGGCCATGTGCAATATCGATTACGAGCACGAAATGGCGATCGTCGCCGTTACCGGCGAAATCGGGTCCGAGAAGATCATTGCGATGGGTCGCTACATTCTCGACCAGAAGACCAATATGGCCGAAGTGGATTTTGCGGTCTTGTCGGATTGGCAACGAAGAGGAATCGCAACTTTTCTCCTCAGTTCTTTGTGCGAAATTGCAAAAACCAAGGGCATCACAGGATTTTCCGCCTACGTCCTTGCCGCCAACAGACCCATGCTGAACGTTTTCAACGGCGTTGGTTACGCCGTGCACTCGAAACTCGACGAGGGTGTATACGAGATCTCGTTTCGTTTCGATCAACCCGCTCAGACCTGCCTTACGGAAGAATAAGAATGACTTCAGGATTATCCGGCCCGATAGACCCCGGCACGATCGCCTTCGACATTGACGGAGTGGTCGCCGACACAATGCAAATATTTGTAACGCTCGCCCACGAAAAGTACGGGCTCACTCATTTCTCCAAGGAAGACATTTACAGCTACGATCTCTATGAGTGCCTCCACCTGGAAAAGGACATTATCGACGATCTCATCCGCCTTACACTCAGCGGCGAATACACAATGAGGATTCCTCCCGTCGAAGGCGCCCCGGAAGTCCTTGCTCAACTTGCCCGGACAACCCCGCTCACGTTCGTTACGGCTCGTATCCGCCCGGAACCCATTGCGCAATGGCTTTTCAGGATCTTGCCCGGTGTGCCGGCCGAACGTATAACGGTGCTGGCCTCGGGGGCTCCTGAAATTAAGCTCGACATCCTCAACAAACTCGAAATTCGCTACTTTGTCGAAGACAGGGTCGAAACTTGCCGTCAACTCAAACGGGCCGGAATTCAGCCCTTCCTTTTCGTTCAACCCTGGAACCGCGATGAACCGGCAGATGGCTTGATAAGAATCCAGAACTGGGACCAACTCAAAGAATGGGTATTGCCCTCGGCTACGGATTTGAGGTAGAGTATTTTGCACTTTGGAGGGGAGTATCTCCGGGGAAACCATCTTGAATCAATATCCTTTTTATATATACTGTTTTGTTTTTACTATCTTTTCTGTGGATCGTCAACAGTTTCTGTGGTGATTAGTTAACTAGGCTGGCCCTTCAACCGCGCGGCGCAGAGCCGCCCGCGCAAGCAGGCGAGTCGAATCGAGCGTGGGCAGCGGAGAATTGGAATCGTCCACCATCAGCGGTATCTCGGTGCAGCCCAGCACAACTGCGTCGCAGCCCTCGTCATTCATCCGGCGCAGCACACTCTGGAAGTACTCGAGCGACTCGGGCTTGAAGATGCCGTAAACAAGTTCCTCGAAG
>CAWGZP010000128.1:0-104555 GCA_963826655.1 uncultured delta proteobacterium | reverse complement strand
CATCGCCCCGAAAATCGAGGTTTCATTTCCTGCGACTGCCGCATGACTTACAGGATGAAATCATAGACGGCATGGATAAAAACACTCTGACCTTGCGCCAGGCGCAGCAACTTATCGCCAAGAGGGGCTTCCAACTGAGCCATGAGGCAGTCTCTGACTACTACAAGGCAATCCGCTTGCGCAGAGCGACCCTTCTGAATTGTGAAACCGTAGCGCCGCACTAGGGTTGCGCGTCTGAAAGGGGAAAGGCTTTTCACGAATTATAAATGAACGGGGAATCCGACCGACTCTTTGGCAAGCGTCCGGATTTTAAAGCCAGCAGGCCCTCCTGTTCTGCCACATACGAGCCCACCAAATAACCTTCTCCTCGCTGCCCTTCGCAGAACCCTATAGGTGCCTCTTCGTCCCCAAATAAGGAAAAATCCACAAATTTCTCACTTTATCTTTATCTTTCCAAAATTCTCATTTTAATTTTCAACTTACAGAAAATTCTATCCTGAGAAAACGTCTTACCAAGGGTTGAAAAGAGAGGTAGAAATTCCCTCAGGGGTAGAAATAGGGTAGAAAATAGTAAAAAGGGCTACAGCATATTTGCCGTAACCCATTGCTTTCATTGGAGCTGGCGATGGGATTTGAACCCGCAACCTGCTGATTACAAATCTGACTTTTCACATTTTACCTGCTACGACCATTTACTTCAAACCATTATCTAATAAGCATTTAGAAAAACTCATTGTACTTCCGAATACGCTATACTATACTCTATTTTACTCCCTGCTGCTTACCCAATGCTTACCCGGAAACCCACTGAAAAGCCGTCAGGGACATGGAAAAAGGCTCAAATTTCTTTGCCGCTTGCTTACCCCAGAAAGGGAAAACAACCCATGCCGAAAATCACGAAAAGGCTTGTGGACGCGACCAAACCCAACGGGAAGGACATTTACATCTGGGACGACGAACTTCCCGGCTTCGGCTTTCGAGTGAAACCGTCAGGGGCAAAATCCTACATCGTTCAATACCGAAATGCTGCGGGCCGGAGTCGGCGCTTGACGGTGGGACGCCATGGGGTTCTTACCCCGGATGAGGCACGCTCAGAGGCAAGGCTACGGCTGGTTGAAGCTGAGAAGGGCGGCGATCCGGCAGAGGACAAGCAGGCCGGACGGCAGGCCCCGACATTCAGCGAGGTTGCCGAGCGGTACATGGAACAGCACGCCAATGTGAAAAAGAAGCCCCGTAGCATCAAAGAGGACCGGCGCTTGCTCGATAAAGTCCTTCTCCCCGTTCTCGGTCCCCGGAAACTTGCCGATATCGCAAGGGCCGATATTGCCAAGTTCCACCACGATCAGCGGCGGGCGCCGTATCAAGCGAACCGGGCGCTTTCTTTGCTCTCGAAGCTCTTCAATCTCTGTGAAAAGTGGGGACTCAGGAAAGACGGAACGAACCCATGCCGGCATGTCGAAAAATACCGGGAAGAGAAAAAAGAGCGGTATTTGAACCCGGATGAATTATCCCGGCTGGGAGTTGTCCTTTCCAATACCGAAGCGTCAAAAGAAGAGCTTCCACAGGCTATAGCGGCAATCAGGCTGCTTATTCTCACAGGTGCGCGATTCTCGGAGATACTCGCCCTGAAATGGGATTACATAGACCTGGACCAAAGGGAGATAACGCTTCCTGACTCAAAGACCGGCAAGAAGACTATCCAGCTTGGAGAACCGGCGGCAGAACTTCTCATGACTATGCCTAGATATGTTGGAAGTCCGTATGTGATACCAGGGCAGAAGGCCGGGCAACACCTTATCGGCTTGCCGCATATCTGGATGAGAATAAGAGAAAAGGCCGGATTGCCGAGTGTTAGGATTCATGACCTTCGCCATTCGTTTGCATCGAGCGCGGCGCGGGCCGGGATGAGCCTTCCCTTCATCGGCGCCCTACTCGGGCACAGGGAGCTTGCGACCACGAACAGGTATGTTCACCTTATGTCGGACCCGCTCAAAGTGGCTGCAAATACGGTTGAAACCTGCATTGCGGAAGCATTGAAGAGAAAGCTGGAGAAGGGAAAAGTGGTACGATTAAAGGAAGTGTGAAAGTTTTTGTTGACGATCAAGCGGACAAGAGCGTATGCTTTCAGGTGACAATTAGGCGAATAGAGCGATTAGCGCTCTGAATAGAGCCCCGCCAAGAACTTTAGAGGCCGTTTTTTCAAACATGCGTGAGTGTGTTTGGGGAAGCGGCCCTTTTTATTTGGGTCGCCCTCGTACACAAAAGCGACAGGAGACCCAAAATGTCAACCGCAGTAATTCAAACCCAATCAGTGTTACCCATCGAATACCTGAACACCAAAGAAGCAGCAAACTTTTTGCGAACAAGTCCACGAACCCTGGAAAAATGGCGAATAACAGGGACCGGCCCCGATTTCTTCAAAATCGGCCGATTGGCTTTCTATTCTCCCGCGACTCTGAGGGCATGGGTTGAAAGCAGGCGGCGCACCAGCACAAGCGACAAAGGCGGCGGTGCATGATGAGAAGCCTGATAAAGCGGTTATTAATGATTGGCTTTTGCAGGGGCCACATGCCGGTATGGTTTGTCCGGCGTCGCATTCTGGGCCTTTAGACTTAAGGAGGCTTGAGGACTGACATGGCATCACGTCAACTTACAACTCGCAAATATCCCGGCCGAACTGAAGTCGCTTCCTCAATGGGTTTTCTGGAAACTTCGTGGAGCGGGACGGGAAGTCGACGAAGCTGCCATACAACCCAAAAACCGGCGCCCTTGCGGATAGTACCGCCCCGTTAACCTGGGGGACAGTTCAGAACGCGCTGATAGCATGCAAAGCCCACAAAGGAAACGGGATAGGGTTTGTCTTCAGCAAAGACGATCCATTCACAGGAATTGATTTCGATAAGTGCGTAAACCCCGAGACTGGCGGACTCGAACCCTGCACGAAGCGATACGTTCAGATGTTCAAGTCATATACCGAGTTTTCCCCAAGTGGTAAGGGGCTGCATATCATCGTACAAGGTCAGCTCCCACCAGGACGCAACAGAAAAGGCCAGATCGAGGTTTACAGTCAAGCGCGCTATTTCACTTTTACCGGCAATGTCCTGAATGGCTGCGTGACAATCGCAGAGCGCCAGGCGGAGCTTGATGCCTTCCACAGGGAAGTATTCGCACAGCCCGAAAGCAACGCCGCGGCTAAGCCTCCGCCGATGCCGGAAGAACTCCTCGGTCTCGATGCCGAGGAGTTACTGAACCGCGCCAGGAATGCCGACAACGGCGCCAAGTTCACTCAACTCCGAACAGGCGACTGGAAAGGGGCTGGATATCCATCTCAGAGTGAAGCCGACCAGGCGTTTTGCAATATGCTCGCCTTCTGGTTCGGATGCGATCAGGAACGGATGGACCGTGCTTTCCGGCGGAGTGGACTTTATCGCGAGAAGTGGAACCGCAAAAACTACCTCGAGTGCGACTCTGGACCGGGCAACCACTATGTGCCGAGAGTCTTATAAACCTCCAAGGGCAAAGCTGGAACCTGTCGACTGCGAGTGTCCGCCTATCGAATGGTCGGGAGAATGCGCGAAAGCGGCCTCAAGGGCACGGGAGAAAGATTGCCAGCAGGATGCGGACGCGGCCACATTCATGCCTGAAGAGCTGCGAGAGGCAGTTTTTGCGGCGCAAGATGGAGATGCGAAACTCTTTACCAGAATTCACAAGGGCCGATTCTGTTTTGACCACGCCTCGGGACGCTGGTTTGTGTTTGAGGGTCATTGTTGGCGGGAAGACTTGGTTAATGAATCATTGGCGGCCATTGATGACGTTATAGAACTGTACGATAAAGAAGCCAAGCGGCTCTTTTGGGCTGAAATGACAGCGACGAAGGGCAGCCGCGAAAATGAGGCAGCGAAGATTAAGAAGCTTCGCGAGGCTTTCCAAAAAAAAATATCCGCCCTGCAAAAGCTTCAATGGAAACATGGTGTACTCCAACTGGCGGCTTCCGGACGGGATTCGCTGGGCATCACAGGAAACGAATGGGACTCAGACCCTTGGGCGCTTCCCTGCATAAATGGCGTTGTAAATCTGCGAGATGGTAGCTTTAGCCCGGGCAAGCCGGAAGACTACTTCAAGACATTTTGCCCAACCCCATGGACAAGGCTCGATGAATCGGCTCCGACCTGGGATTCTTTGCAAACCGGGACCACCAACGATGAAGAGGTACCTGCCTTTCGGCGTCGGTTATTCGGTGCCGCGATCATCGGGACGGTGATTGACCGGACCTTCCCTATTTTTATCGGCCCAAACGGGCAAAACGGGAAGGGGACAATGTTTGAGACTGTAAAGTCCGTTCTTGGACCCTTGGCTGGGCCGATACCTGCCGAGATGCTACTGAAACAGCGCGATTCAAAAAACCCCGATGCGCCGAGTGCAAGCACAATGGGATTGCGAGCCAAACGGATTGTCTGGGCTTCCGAAACTGAGCGAGGCCGGGAGTTTAACACGCAGAAAGTCAAGTTGCTTACTGGCGGCGACACTCTTGTTGGGCGCGATCCGTTCGGCAGGCGGCAGATTGAATTCGCGCCTTCACACTCGGTCTTTCTGCTCACGAACGACAAGCCTCGCGTCCCGGCTTCAGACCATGCCTTTTGGGAACGGGTCTGTTTAATCGAGTTCCCCTTTACATTCACGGACAATCCGACGGGGCCATTGCAGAAGAAACGTGATGCATACCTGATCGACAAACTCAAGGCTGAAGCGTCCGGCATTCTTGCTTGGATTGTCCGCGGCTGTCTGGAATGGCAGCGAGAGGGGCTTAGCCCCCCGGAAAGCGTTCTCGGACATACGACCGAATACCGGAAGAGCGAAGATCAGATGGCCCGTTTTATCGCCGATAAATGCGCCATGGGCCAAGAGAAGGAAGTGAAGTCAAGCGACCTGTCCAAGGCGTACCGCGCATGGTGCGAGGAAAACGGGGAAAGGGCACTGAAGGGGAGAGATTACACGGATGAAATAAGCAAGAAGTTCGACAGCTACCGCAAGAACACGGGAATTCACTATATCGGCGTGGGCCTTCTCGATATTCCGGCTTCCTCTTGGAGTGAAGAAAAGTGAAGTCACTTAAACCACAGAGAAGCTGGGCCTGGAGCCATTCTATGAGCATAAGTGAAGCGAAGTGAAGTTCAAAACGTATTATTACCTTACGAAAAAGTCAATTTTTACAAATTGAAAGTTTATACATTTGGGCTTCACTGCCTTCACTTTTCATCTGCAAACGTAATTGAGAGGCCATTATACGAGGTTTTTAGTGACTTCACTATTTAAGCGAGCAACTTCACTTTTAAGGTTTGCTGAAAGGACGAAGACCACATGGGAAAACAAATCGAACGAGTTGATAGTGCCTGTGAATCCGACCTGATTCGAGTGGTCGAAGGAACCCCCGAACTTTCGGCTTGGGGCCTGGCTGGGCCACCTGCGCGCAGGCGAAACAGAGTAACCCTGGAGCGGCATGAACGAGATCGGGAAGTCCTTAAAAAAGAAGTCCGAGGCTTCCAGCTTTGTTGCCAATGGTTGGCGCTCTACAGGCGGCGCAAAACGATCAACCTCAATCTCGGAACAAGCTATGGGCTCAAGCATGCTGTCGAGCAGTGGTCCGGCGAGTACCTGACCAACGGCGCTTTCATCGCGGCGGTGATCCACCTGGGAATTTCCCATCTCTCCCGCCCTGAGTCACCGAACATCAAGCTTGCCATTTCGAGGAAGCTGGTTGAGGGTGCCAGAACTGCCGGGCCTGATAAGTCGAAGCTTGTGCCTGGATACAGACCCTCTGCACATGCAGACGAAGGGAAAGGGCTTTTGTAATTCCAAATTAACGGGCAAGGTAACGGGCAAGGTAAAAAACTGGCAGGATAAGCCATTGAATTCTCAAGATAAAAATAACAAGCGGGAAGCACAACGGATAGCTAATCCAGTGCGTCCGCAGCTTCTCACCCTCAAGGATTTTCCAGGGCCCGGAACTTCGAGCACTTCGCTATGCTTACGAGATCGAGAAGCGGTTTGAACGTCTCTGTGGCACGGGAAGGGTCTAGCAAATAATGCAATCGGACTGCCGGGTTAAATTAACTCCACATAACAAAAACAGAAGCATTGTCCCCCTGTTTGAGGGCACAAAGGATACGTGATGGCCGAAAGACGATTAAAGACCCTGGAAGACGTTCGTCGGTATCTGGCGCATTTGATTAAGGCCATTGAAGCCGATGAGATCGAAGCCACAAAAGGCGGAAGACTGGCCTATATCAGTTCGATTCTGATTCGTGCAATCGAGGGTTCGGACTTGGAACACCGCGTTACTGAACTTGAAAAGCAAATTTCAAAACCGGGAGAAAAGGTATCATGCAAAAGAATTTATTAAGCAGATTGAAGAAGCTTGAAGCCGTAGCCGAGGGACAGCACTTAAACTCTCTCACGGCACTTTCCGATGAACAACTTGACGCTCAGATCCTTGAGCTTAGCCGGAAAATGGGCTATCAGGGACCGCCTGAGGACTGCTATGCATGGGGCGTGTCCATTATGCCTGAACTTCGCGCGGACATTCAGCGAGAAGTCGAGGCCGGGGAAGCCGAAACTAAAAAGGCGCCGAGAACGTAGCAAATGAAAGAAAGCTGGAGGGATGGACCGGGACGAAAATCGTTAAACGGAAATCTAATCCCGCAGTCATAGAAAAAATCAGGGGACTCACACAGGCCGAAAATAGTACAGAGTGATCGATCATAATCGGCCCGGTAATGAGCCGGGCCTTTCGCGTTTCAAACGCGAATGTTTTTGGAAGGTACTCTCCGGCGACTTTTTATGAAGTGAGATTTGGACACTTCATTAAATCCACCATTAGAGTACGGATTTCTGCCCATCCGGAGGCAGAAATTCACCATTGGATTTGCCACAAACCGCATAATCTCAGGTTTGTCGAATAAAGTGAGCCACAGGAAAGATCGAAATTCATCCGCGTGCTTACCCTATGCTTACCCGAAGAAAAAATGGTCACAGTCAAAATCACTGTAACCCGTTGAATTTACTGGAGCTGGCGATGGGATTTGAACCCGCAACCTGCTGATTACAAATCAGCTGCTCTGCCATTGAGCTACGCCAGCCCGTTCTTGCAAACGCTTATATCATGACGGTTTGTAGCATACAAGTGGTTATCAGAGCTGAAGCCCTTCGAATAAACCGGCAGTCCACGGGGAAGTGCCGAGCTTTCTATCGACGGGGCCTTAGCAAATAGCCGCCCCACTTATGGGAGCTATGCCCGACTTTGTCACTTCGCCTCCCTGAGGAGACCGCTCCTGAAGTCCCGGCAAAGCGCATCGGTGGTCCGATGGCGAAATAAATGCCCTTCCGGGGTCATTCCGTAAATTACCCCTTCCCTCAAAAAAAGAACCAGCAGAGCTTTGCCGATCTCATGTCTTTCCGATATCGCCTTATCCCTCTTCGATACAGCATCGACCGGCGCCGACGAAGCCAGGGGGATTTTGGGCGTTCGACAGGATTCCCTCTTAAGATCGCCAATCCCACCTTTTAGAGTTGCGCCGGAATGCTCCCCGGAAAGTCTAAGGACGTCCCCCTTTTCGGCTGCGTCAAGGGATTTGAAAAAATTAAGAATTCTCCCGAGCCTCAACAGTGTGATCGAGTCCTGCCTCGTAGTCGTATCGGATATGGGGAGGGCAGTTGCGCGCAAAAGCGACAGGTCACCGGGGAGCAGGTGCTGCGTCCGGCATTTTTCAAAATCCGCGCTGCCGGGCGCCGGATAAAAGATGGATACTCCCGCGATTGCCGTTTTCCCGGCCAGGTAGAGCAGGTCGGCTACAGAGTCATGAGGGTCCTGACCCGGCGCACCGGCTATTATGTAGCCAACAGCGCTCAATCCGTATTTTTCGGCGTACGCAAGAGACCTTTCGAACCCTTCACGTACGTCGGGGCGATTGAATCTTTTAAGCTGTTCGACTCGGGTCGTGCACAGCGAAAGATTGAGGGCCGTAAAACCGGCGGCCTTCATTGCGCACACTATTTCCTCGTCAAGCGACGGTGGAAAAAGGCCGTTCATCGCCCTGAGTTCAAGACCGCAGCCCCGAAACCGCAACTTTATTTCCCCGAGCAGATCCAGAAACCATGGCTTCCTGATGGAAATATTTTCATCTTCGAAATCTATAAAACGCGCTCCAGCGCCAAAGACTGCCTGTTCCATCTCCTCCATGACCCGGCGCACGCTCTTTAGCCGGAAACCGGACCATGATGACGACCCGATCGAGCAATAGCTGCAAGACAGAGGGCAGCCTCTACTCGCGGCGATCACCCAGCAGGGTCTTTTGCCGCGTCGATAAAATTTTTCGTCGATCAATTCCATTGCCGGAAGCGCGGCATCGTCCAGACTTTCCAAAACAGCCGGAGATTTGAAAAAAAGCTTTCCACCAACCGATCTGAAACCTATTCCCGGAACAGACTCTATCGGCGCCTCACCCCGGATAGCCCCGGCCAGAAGTGGCATGGCGGCCTCTCCGTCGCCCCGGATAATGAAATCCACGCAATTGTGCCTAAGTACCTCTTCGGGCATT
Source organism: uncultured delta proteobacterium (assembly GCA_963826655.1). Lineage (GTDB taxonomy): Bacteria > Desulfobacterota > Syntrophobacteria > Syntrophobacterales > Syntrophobacteraceae > SbD1. Next base: position 95,961 of record CAWGZP010000128.1, on the reverse strand, counting down.
TCGGTTGGATGATGGCCGCCCAGCACTATCACGGCCTGCGGACAGTTGCGCTTCACCTCTTCCGCGGTCCTTAAGGCCTCACCGCTATACGCGCTGAAAAGAGACGATATGCCAATCAGAAATGCGCCGGACTCTCGGGACCTCTCACCGATCTCCCCGGCACTTAGTCCAAAACGCTTGAAGTCGTGGAACATGGCGAAGGGCGAAATATCCGGCCCTGAATAGAAATCCTTCAGGTAGAGCATCTCGGGCGGCAGCGCGACTCTTTTTGATTTGGAAACCGCGGAGCCATCAATAATGTGTACCGAATATCCCCGGCTAATGAGCGGGCCGGCAATGCAGGCAAGCCCATACGGGATGGTTCGCTTTGCAGTTAAATAGAAATCGCAGATGGGAGGCTGAATAAGAAGAATGTCTGGCATGGGGTCATCATATCTCCGATGCCGGGTCCCGGTCCACGGTGATCTGCACGGCCCGCAATGCCGGATCGCCTTTGATCGACTCCATCATGCATTCGATGAAGGTTTGCATATGCGAACTTTTCCAGGTTTTTACAAATACCTGCCACCTGAACCTGTTCTTGAGCTTTAGATAGGCGGAGGGGGACGGCCCCAGGATAGCGACGTTTGTTCCCTGGCTTCTTAGTTGTTGCGCCTTTTCGCGGCAAATACCTGCAAACAGGCGTGCGCCGGCCTGGGCGGCTTCCGCCGAAGCGGAAGTGACGAGCACCTTGAGAAGCCGGGCAAACGGTGGATATTGAAGCGTTTTTCGTGATTTCAACTCTTCCCGGCAAAATCCCTCGTAATCGAGTTTGAGTGCCGATTCGATAGTAAAATGCGAGGGATTGTAGGTTTGCAGGATCACCCGGCCGGGTTCCTCTCCCCGTCCGGCGCGTCCGGCAACCTGGATAAGAAGCTGCACCAGGGTCTCTCCGGCACGGAAGTCCGGCGCCTGGAGACCGGCGTCGGCGTTGATTATGCCTACCAGCGTCAGGTTAGGGAAATCATGGCCTTTGGCCACCATCTGGGTGCCCAGCAAAATGTCGGCCTTGCCCGAGCGAACTGCCTCCAAGGCGCTCAACAGCCGATGATGGCTATCCATTACATCCCGGTCCATTCTAACCAAACGGGCCTCGGGCATGAGCCTTTTGACCTCTTGTTCCACCCTTTCTGTCCCAAACCCATGAGCAAAGAGCGCGGCATTAGCGCATACCGGACATCTCTCAGGCAGAGGTGTCTCCCAGCCACAGTAATGGCAGCGCAGGCAATTATCTTTCTCATGGTAGGTGAGGGTAACGCTGCACGACAGGCAGTGAAGCGCCTCGCCGCATGCGTTGCAAAGGTAGTAGCTGGAGTAGCCTCTCCTGTTCAAAAACAGGAGCACCTGGTGCCCGTCATGCACCGTCTCCCGGATGGCCTCCTGGAGTTTAAACGAAAAGATTCCGGTACGCCCACCCTCCCTTTTCATATCCACAACCTCGAATCGGGGCTGTGGCCGGTTCATCACCCGGTTGGGAAGGCAAACCGAGCGATACTTGCCCTCCATACAACGGTACATCGTAGTAATCGATGGAGTGGCAGATCCCATGACTACGGGCGCGTTGACGATTTTCCCCCTCATCAGGGCCACGTCCCTCGCATTGTAGCGCAGGCGGTCCTCCTGCTTGTAAGATGAGTCATGCTCCTCGTCGACTATGATGAGCCCGAGATCCTGAACGGGCGTTAGAACGGCGGACCTGGCGCCTAGCACTATTTTTCGTTTACCCGACCTGATATCGCTCCACGTGACACGGCGCTCCCTTGTAGACAGCGCGCTGTGCCACACTGCAAGCCCTTTACCGAACCGTTCCCGAAAGATGGTCTCCATCTGAGCACTGATACCGATCTCCGGCACCAGCACCATGGCGCCATTGCCCGATTGAATCGTCTTTTCGACCAGGCGGAGATAAATTTCGGTCTTCCCGCTCCCGGTCACGCCATGCAGGACGAAAGGCTGGAAAGAGGGATTCTCGAGGAAAGGCCCTATTTCATCGATGGAGGCACTCTGCTCTTCGGTCAATTCCAGCGGGGAAGGGTTCACCATCCCGCATGGTTCGTCACAAGTTCCGCTCTCTGCGCATGACTCCGAATCCTCCAGGGCGATTAGACCGTCTTTGAGAAGCTTTTTAAGTGAATAATCGAGGTTTTCACACGATCTGCGCAAATCCGGCAGGCTCGCTCTTCCTCCGGCCAAACGAAGAAGCTGTATTATTTCCAATGCTTTTTTGGACTTAAGGTCCCCTGCCCCACAATCCATCAGGCGGACGAATTTCACTTTGCGCCCGTCAGGCGCCGACCCTATGGGCTGCCTAAAAGGAATTACAAGATCGAACACCTCGCCCAGCGGGTAAAAATAATAGCTCGACAACCAAAGGCATAGCTTGAGAAGATCGGGTGGGACGGCAGGCAATTCATCGATTGTGTCCAGAACCGGACGGATCTTTACTTTCTCGGGCAACTCCGGAGGGCAATCTTCGACGCCGATTACGATGCCGGAGGTTTTCCTCCTTCCCAACTCGACCGACACCCTGCCACCGGGCAGGACCTTTCCGGCAAGACGGCCGGGGACCGAGTAGTGAAGGCCTTTATGCAGGGCCGTTCCTACTATGACGACTTCGGCATACAATTCCGCCATCCTCAGTCTCTGCCGGACATTACTTCGCGCTTTTCTCCGTCGGCAACTCCTCCGTGCAGGGCGGCGGTACAGAAATCACGCGACTTTTCGAACTCTGGAAGAATCGATTTAGGGATAAATTTCGAGTTCGCAAACTCTGAAGTCTGGAAGTTAACCGGTTTGCCATCCTTATAGAGACGAAACTCGAGGTAAGTTTTTCCATTCGCGGCCGACCCTATCGAGCCCAAAATTTCAGCCTGGGAGACAACCGACCCGCGCGTAAGCCCCCTGCTTAATTTAAAGAGGTTTCCATACAGACTTTTGTATCCCCCCCTGTGCCGAATTTCAATTGAGAAGCCTCTTTTGCCGTTTCTGCGGATGGAGGAAACCACCCCGTCTCCGATAGCGGCCACGGCCACAGAAGTCCCTGTCGGAGCGGCATAATCCGTGCCCAGGTGGGACCGGTTAGTTTTGGCAACAAGTTTGATGCTCTTGCAGGCTTTATCGGTAAGCAATGCCCGGCAATTGACAGGGCTTCGGAGGAACGCCCGTTTGAGGGATGCCCCTTTGGCATCGAAATAATCCCACGAGCCGTCCGGAAGTTGGAAACCGAAAGCCTGCCAGACTTTCGCCGAGGCGCTTATTTCCGCGCCAAGGATAAGAAGCTGTTTGCCTCCACCCGATTGGATCGGCTCATCCTGGAACAGGATAGAAAGAGAGTCCCCCTCCTTCAGGTCGGCTGTCAGATCCAGGTCATAGGAAAAAAGGTCGGCAAGATTCGAAATAAGCTGCGCCGGAAGCCCGCCGGCGATACAGGAATCATAAAAGTTCCCTGAGAAGACGACATGCAACGTCTTGACCGGCCCTCCGGCCGCGGATTCCTCCGACCTGCATTCCCAGGTGTTTGAGTTTTTTCGAAGAGTATAGGTAGGCCCGTCGTAGCGCGAAAAGATAACTTTTACCGGAAGCCCGCTCACTCGATTCAAAACAAATATCAGTTCGTCATCCTCTTTGATTTGTGCCAGTGGAGCAGACTCGCACGCCTCCTGCCATTCGTTGGCGTACATCTCGGGAACACCCGAGGTCTTGAGCATCGACGGCAGAGTATCGCCTGAGTGGACTGTCAGATGGCGAATTTCATACTTTTCCGTGGATTCGACCCTGGGAGGGGAAACCGCGTTAACCGCATCACTTGCCCGGGTAGCCGAAGCTTCGATTTTGGCCTTTGGTCGAGGCCCACTCGCCTTTAGGCTGTGGAGCTTCCTGTAGGTCCCGAAGACGGTCGCCAGTATGAGCAAAATAATGAGTAAATGCCGCCCGCGCAGGCGCCTTCTGGGAGGACTCTTATAAAAAGAATCCCTCGAACGGCTTTTCATCGTAAGCTCTTCCATCGGGTCCGACGGTATGGCAGACACACGGCTATAAAGTGGTTTGGAGAAATCGGAAAAGTTAACCCTGCTGTTTCTATCACACGAGTCATTGGAGGTCAAAATCAATCGATCCTGACCGCCCCGATGCGTCTTGCTCAACTTTTTCAACGGGTTTGCAGCCTTTTCATCTTTATTCCTTGCGCAGAGAGCTTCTCTGCATATAATTGCCTTTCATCACATCTTTTTTGGCTTTAATCAAAAGATTTGCGCATTCGGTGATTGGCGCCGGGATGGCAACTACACTTTTTCCTCCGAGTGTTTCGGTTCGAAGCCCGCGGCTCAAGACGGTCGAGGTTTCAAATGACCTTAGAAAATATTGCCTCGCCGGTGCATACCGATGCAAACCGCTGCGTGATAGAACCCAAAAGGGGCAGACGCGAAGAAACCCTGCCCCCCCAGGCCGTTCTCGTGTTCAGCCCCGACGACCTGAATATGTTTACGGCCTGCTTTTCCCAGCCGCCCAGGCGCTCTCATAAGATTTTTCTCTCGGAGGTGCTAACCGGGAGCTATAATGGCGCCCCTATCGCTCTTGCCGGTCCCATGCTCGGTGCTCCTCAGTCAGTGCTGGTCCTGGAGAGGATGATTGCACTCGGCTCCAGAAAATTTATAGCGGCGGGCTGGTGCGGCTCTTTGCAAAAGGACGTTAACATCGGTGACATCGTTATCCCTTCAGGAGCGATTTCCGAGGAGGGAACTTCCGGCCATTATCCCGGCGCAGAATGTTCTCCCTCTCCTACCCTGGTCGAGTCGTTGAGATCGAATTTGACATTGCGCCCGGGATCAGCCGATCCGAAAATCCATGAGGGGACCGTCTGGACAACCGATGCGCCGTTTCGCGAGACCGTTTTAAAACTCGAAGCATTTCAGTCCCGGGGCGTATTGTGCGTCGATATGGAAACTTCGGCGCTCTTTACCGTATCGAGGTTTCGAGAGGTCGAACTCGCAGTGATCCTTGTCGTCTCCGACGACTTGTCCGGCCCGAAATGGGTGCATGGATTCAGGGAACCGGCATTTCACGAATCAAGAAAGAGGGTTATACAATCAGTATTGGCCGCCCTCAGTACGGATATCGAAAAATGAAGCCCGGAGCGGGATCCGTGGAAGGATTTTTAGGGTTAGCAGAGCGCAACCCATCAAGTCTTTTCATCTTTGAATCACACCATCAGGCAACCGAAACGCTATGATCGATAAAGAAGATGTGCGCACCAGGATCGAAGAGCTACGTAAGCTTATCGATTATTACAATTATCGCTATTATGCCCTCGATCAACCCGAAATCAGCGATGGGGAATACGACAGGTTCTTTCGCGAACTCGTCAGTCTGGAGAACCAGGACCCCGAACTGATAACGCCCGATTCGCCCACGCAGCGCGTTGGGTTTGCGCCGGTTGAGAAATTCCTTCCTTTTCGGCACGAGGTGGCGCTACTGAGTCTCGAAAACGCAATGAGCATCCAGGAGGCCATTGATTTCGACCGCAGGGTGCGCAAACTTCTCGGGTCTACCGGCAACGTCGAATACCTGGCCGAGCTAAAAATGGACGGACTCGCAGTCGAACTCGTCTACGAACAGGGCATACTTACTGGCGCCGGGACTCGGGGCGACGGGTCAACGGGGGAAGATGTTTTACTCAATGTCAGAACGATCCGTGCTATACCCTGGCGGCTTTTTTCCAACCAGGGGCAAACAGCGCTTCCGGCTAAACTCGCCGTCCGCGGCGAGGTCTTTATAGAGAAGCGTGATTTTGAAGCACTCAATGAAGAGCGAGGCAAACGCGGGGAGCCTCTTTTCGCCAATCCCCGCAACGCCGCGGCCGGATCTCTTCGCGCAGCTCGACCCCTCCATTACCGCTGGACGACCTCTCCGCGCCTTCTTCTACGGAATCGGCACGTTTGTGGCTCAAGGGGAGTTCGCGACACAATCCGAGTTGCTAAACGGGCTCAAAGTTTGGGGACTTCCGGTAAATCCAAAGTTGCGATTGTGCAGTGGCATCGAGGAAGCCATCGGCTTCTTTGAAACACTGGCTGAAGAACGTGAGTACCTGCCCTACGAAATCGACGGGATGGTAATAAAGGTAAATAGCCTGGGTGGTCAAAGACAACTCGGCGAAAAATCCCGCAGCCCACGCTGGGCGGTCGCACTTAAATTCAATCCGGACGAGGCTCAGACGCACGTGCTGGATATCGGCGTAAATGTGGGCAGAACGGGAATCATAACTCCCGTCGCCTTTCTTAACCCCGTACTGGTCGGAGGTGTCACCGTCAAGCGGGCAACGCTCCATAATATAGACGAAATAGAGAGAAAGGATATCCGCAAGGGCGATGCCGTAATGGTTCACCGGGCGGGTGAGGTAATTCCCGAGGTGATCGAAGTAATCCGATCGAGAAGAACGGGAGAAGAACAACCCTTTCATATGCCGAAGTTATGCCCTTCCTGCGGCGCCGAAGTGGTGCGGCTGCCCGAGGAGGCCTTCCACAGGTGCGTAAACCGTAACTGTCCGGCCCAGATAAAGGCTTCAATCGTGCATTATGCAAGCCGCGGCGCAATGAACATAGATGGCCTTGGAGACCGGATAGTATCGCGGTTCATCGATGAGGGAATCATCCGGACTGTTTCCGACCTCTACAGGCTTCGAATGGAAGACATGGAAAACCTTCCGGGGTTCGGCAAAAAATCGGCCCGGAATTTGCTAGATGCAATCGAGGGCAGCAAACACACAACGCTTTCCAGGTTTATCTACGCGCTCGGATTAAGTCACGTAGGATCTTTCGTTGCCGATCTTCTGGCTAATGAGTTGGGCTCTTTCGAGGCGCTCCGTTCAGCTTCGGCCGATCAACTTCAAGAGATTCAGGGGATCGGCGACAAAATCGCCGTTGCCGTGAGGACTTACTTCTCAAACCCTGAAAACGGCAGGCTGATCGACGATCTGCACGATCTTGGGATCGTTATTGAAAATCCCCCGCCTTCCCGCCCGGTTCGGAGTGGTTTTTGGACGGGAAAGACGGTCGTCTTCACCGGAAGCCTTTCCTCTATGAGTCGTCAGGAGGCAGGGGAAAAAGTGGCGTCAAAAGGCGCACGTGTTACTGAGAGTGTCAGCAAGAAAACGGACCTGGTCGTTGCGGGTTCGGACCCCGGCTCCAAACTGGCCAAGGCCGAGAAATTGGGAATACGCGTAATGAGTGAGGAAGAATTTATCGGGGTACTCGATGCGTAGGGGGCTTCAGATGGAGGCGCAGATGAAAAAACGCCGGGTTCATGTCTTGATCGCGGGAAGAGTCCAGGGCGTATTCTTTCGCTCATACACCCAGGAGAATGCGCATGCGAACAAGATTACGGGTTGGGTGCGCAACCTGCCCGACGGCAGAGTGGAAGCCGTTTTCGAAGGCGATGTGGACAATGTTGGCAAAATTATTGCGTGGTGCTACGAAGGAAGCCCGGCAAGCCGGGTTGACGCAGTCGAAGTTCTGGAGGAAGTCTATACCGGTGAATTTGACCGCCTAATGATAGCTCATTGAAAGGAAGCCCTTTGAAAGAACTGTTGAGCGATTTCTATAATTTTCTCGTGCGTTATGATTTCCCCACCTTGCTTGTCGCTTTTCGCAAACTTGAATGGAGTCATGTCGCAAAAAGCGGTTACACATGGTTCATCGTGCTGCCGATCCTGATTTCCCTGGTCTGGACAAAAAAGTACAAAGCGATCGTCGCTCTGGTCTCGTCATTCCTCTTTCTAGTGCTGGTTCAGTCAACCCTATCCTCGGTCGATGGAGTATTATCGTTACATGACTTGTTCATTTTCCTGAGCGGAGCCGTGGTGCTCATCGGAATAAATCTCTACCTGATTTTTATAAGGGAGTGACGGTGCACTCCCCCACGATATCGCCTGTCTTCCAATATCGGATTAAAATCACCACGATCCGGAAACTATATGGCATCGGCGTTTATTTCAACCTTATGGGGGCTTCTATCGCTTCCGATCCGTTCACTCGTTCCTTGAGTTCCTTGCCGAGTTTGAAAAAGGGTAGTTTCTTGGACGACACCTCTATCAGATCGCCCGTTTTTGGATTCCTGCCCTTATATCCTTCGTAATCTTTCACCTTGAAACTGCCAAACCCGCGTATTTCCAGGCGGTCCGAACTTATGAGCGCCTGCTCCATGCTCTGAAACGTTACGTTGACAGCGGTTTCTGCGGCCTTCAACGTAATACCTTCAGCCTTGGCCAACGCCTCGATCAACTCACTCTTAGTCATGATAGGGGCTCCTTAAAAAATAAATCAACTTAACTTCTCGATCACTTTCATATTTCCCATATATGGACGCAAAACCTCAGGAATGGCTACAGTTCCATCTTCCTGCTGGAAGTTTTCCAGGATCGCCACGACAGTTCGGCCGACAGCAAGTCCAGAACCGTTGAGCGTATGAACAAGGTCCGTTCGATTTCGCCCTTTTTGCCGGAAACGGATATTGGCGCGCCTTGCCTGAAAATCCTCAAAGTTGCTGCAGGAGGAGATTTCCCTATACGTATTCTGGCCTGGAAGCCACACTTCGATGTCGTATGTCTTGGCTGCCGAGAACCCCAGGTCGCCCGTGCAAAGCAAGACCACACGATAGTGGATTCCCAACTCCCGAAGGATCGTTTCTGCGTTGTTAAGAAGGGCTTCCAGCTCGGAATATGAATCCTCCGGCCTGGTGAGTTTGACAAGTTCAACCTTGTTAAACTGGTGTTGACGGATAAGACCGCGGGTATCCTTTCCGTGGGAACCGGCCTCGGAGCGAAAACAGGGAGTGTATGCCGTGTAGAGCCTCGGCAGATCGGACTCATCGAGGACCTCGCCGCTGTGAATATTGGTAACCGGTACTTCGGCGGTTGGAATAAGCCAGTAATCCCAGCCGTCAATCTTGAACAGGTCCTCCTTGAACTTGGGAAGCTGACCGGTGCCCCTCATGCTTGCGCTGTTCACCATAAACGGCGGGAGGACCTCCGTATAACCGTGGCGCCTGGTGTGAACGTCCAGCATGAAACTGATCAGAGCGCGCTCAAGCGCGGCCGCGGCGCCCCAATAGAGCGTGAAACGGGCGCCGGCGATTTTGGCGCCACGCTCGAAATCGAGTATCCCCAGCCCTTCACCGATTTCCCAATGAGGCTTTGGCTCAAAATCGAAAACCGGCTTTTCTCCCCACGTCCGGACTTGACTGTTGTCCTTCTCATCTTTTCCAACGGGCACCGAGTCAGCCGGTACATTCGGGATGCTCATGAGAAAGTCCCTGAATTTTAGCTCTACCTCAGCCAACCGCTGATCGAGAATTTTTATCTCCTGCCCGAGTTCCTTCATCTCCTCAACGAGGCTCGAGGAATCTACCTTTTCCTTCTTCAGTACGGAAATTCGCTCGGATGCAACATTACGCCGGTGTTTTTTCTCCTCCACATCCACCAGGATGCACCGCCTGGCTTCATCGAGTTCAAGAAGAGGCTGAAGTTCCAAGTCTGACTGGCGGTTCTTTAGCATGCGGCGCACCAGTTCGATGTTTTCTCGGACGAATTTCAGATCCAGCATAACTCAAGAGCCTTGTGGGAAGAATTTTACGTATCTTTTCGGGGCGTTATTAAGACAGCCTTTTACACGTAAACACGCCGTTTGTCAATTCTTTTCGTTACTTCAATAAGTTGGCTACAAAATAAGAAAGGAGTCTGAAAGTGCCGTTGATCACTCGAATTTCGAGCTGGCAACATTCACACTGTAGTTGCTAAGCGTGCTCATCTCGGGAAGGTTATGGAAGACGAGCATAAAAGACACCTTTCCGGCTGGGGGAATCCGGACGTTTTTCAGGTTCTTTCCCTCCCGGTTCATGATTTTCTCCTGGATCTCGGAGATTTTGAAATTGGCTACTTCCTTTCGAGTGAGCGAATTGCCCGCATAACACCGCTGGACCTGTGTCGCCGTATCGCTATTGTTGTACAATTTTCCTTCGATCATCACAAAACTGACCGGCTTGGTCGATTCATTCTGCACTTCCCCCTCAATTACAAGCACCTGTCCCGAGTGAATGTTTTCGAGGTAATAAGCCTGAACGTTGTCCATAATCGTTACGACAGGCTGGGCAGGCTCTTTTTGAGAATTCTTGGCGGAGGAGGAAAATAGCGAACTGCCCCGCAAGGAAACAAGAGCAAAAGTAATCACAAGTATAGAGATGCAAACCACTGCGGCAAAAAATATTGTTTTCCTGGAAAGCCACGCCCGTTTGGTTTCCGAGGCAACGGCGGCCCTGCCGATTTGCTGAGGAGCAGTTCCCGGAATAAAGGAGCTTTCCTCATCGGAAATTTCGATATGAATGAGGCCGTCTTCAACCGGTTGTTCCACTGTGAATACGTTCTTACATCTGGAGCACCTCACCTTGTTGCGAGGTTGGTCCAGTTTGTCGGAATCGAGTCGGAACTTTGCTCCGCAGGATTCACAGGTTATCACCATTATCGCCATGAATCATCTTCCTTCCACAAACCGATTATCAATACCAAGGCTACTTTCCGGAGAGGACTTTATCGAACACGACTTCATGAATGGCAGGCAGGTTTCTGTGATTCTCGGCGAAATCCAGTCCGTAGCCGACCAGAAAGCCGCCCTCAACCCTCATGCCCACGTAATCCAGGGGGATCTCGACCTCACGGCGCTCGATCTTATCTATCAAAGCGCATATCTTTACAGATTCGGGACAAAAGCTCGCGATATGATCGAGCAGCCACTTGAGCGTCATGCCCGAGTCCACTATGTCCTCCACGATCAGTACGTGGCTCCCCGGCAGGGAAAGCTCAACGTCCTTGGTGATTCTGACATCTCCACATGTCTGCGTTTTGTCGCCGTAGCTGGCCAGCCTGACGAAGTCCAGCCTGACGGACAGATCGAGCCGTCTTACCAGGTCGGCCATAAAAATGAAAGCCCCGTTCAAAACTCCTATCACGACGAGTTTTTTACCGTCATAGTCACGGTTTATTCGTGCCGCCAAACCATCTACACACTGGCTGAGCCCCTGCGGCGATATGCGCTCAAGAAGATGATAGCCGTCCATATTGAATCCCTATGAAAATTTCGAAGGCAAAAAAATCCAGCCGCTCCGGCAATTGTTCTACATTCTACTGAAACCAATACGTAATTTCAATTCGATTCCAATATAGGGCGAACAATCCGGGCTCATACTGGCGGGGCAACGAACGGCAGGCGAAAACTCCACTCGGATGCGCAGTATTTTGTTTTCCGTTTTTATCTTATATGTTACTTACGGATTTCGGAATTCATTCTGGATATCATTTCTACTGGAGGAATCAGATGCGTGAGAAGGTCGAACAAGCACTTGCAAAGGTAAGACCGATGCTTGAGAGGGATGGCGGGAACGTGGAGTTGATAGATGTCGACGGTTCCGTAGTCAAGGTCCGGCTGACCGGGGCCTGTCATGGCTGTCCTATGAGCCAAATGACCCTGAAATCCGGAATCGAGCGGATCATAAAACAGGAAGTCCCCGAGGTCACGGAAGTCGTCGCTGTCTAGCGCGTGGCCCTGGTCCACATTTTGTGCAGCCTTCCGTTTGGCCGCATGGTTCACCTGTTGTACGGCTCACCTTTTATAATCGTGAACGCGCGATAGATCTGCTCGACCAGCATCAGGCGAGCCAAATCGTGCGGGTAAGTCATCTTAGACAAAGAGAGAACGACATCCGCGCTCTCCACCAACCGGGGGGATACGCCGACCGGCCCCCCCACCACTACCCAAAGGTCGGATACTCCCAAGGTGACAAGATTTTCCATCAGTTTCGACAGCCCGCGAGAATCGAGTTCCCGCCCTCCCTGGTCGCAAACTATCATTTGCCCGCGCCGGCTACCCGCAAGCTTCAGGATGCGTTCGCCCTCGCGCTCCCTGACCAGGTTGTCTCCACCTGCGCCGGCAATCTTTTCCGCCTTCACATAGAAGACATCGATCTGGCAGTAGTGCTGAATCCGTTCCATGTAGCGGGAGATAGCCGATTCTACGTCGCTGAAGGCCGTCTTGCCTACAAACGCCAAGTGGATGCGCATAGCCCTTCAAGAGTCCCCGGGAGCTTTGGCGGCCATAAGAAATTCACGGTTTCCCTTCGGGCCCATTATGGGGGATGCCGTCACTCCAACCACCTTAAAACCTAGCCCCGAAGTGAATTCTACCAGTCCGGCACATATCTCTTCGTGAATGCTGGCGTCGCGAATAACCCCCCTGCCCTTCGAAACCAACGCACGGCCAGCTTCGAACTGTGGTTTTATGAGTGCAATAAGGAGTGCTTCGGGTTCGAGAAAGGGATCACGGCGGGAATCACCAGCTTGAGGGATATGAAAGAAGCATCGATGGTAGCGATCTGAACGGGCTCTGGCACAAGTTCGGCAGGCAAGTACCGGATATTTTGCCTCTCGAGCGTTATAACCCTCGGGTCGTTTCTGAGCTTGAGCGCGAGTTGGCCGTATCCTACGTCTACTGCATAGACCCTCCGCGCTCCTAACGAGAGCAGGCAATCGGTGAAGCCTCCCGTCGAAGCGCCTACGTCCATTGCAATCCGGCCGTCGGCCTCTAATGAAAATGTGCGAATCGCATGCTCGAGCTTGAGCCCCCCACGGCTGACGTACGGGATTACTTCTCCGATGATTTGGACTTCGGAGTCAGCCGGCACCTGTTGCCCGGCCTTGGTTAGAATTCGACCGTTTACGAGAACTTTTGCTGCGAGCAGCAGCGCTTGAGCGCGTTCACGAGAAGGGACTAACCCCCTGTCGACGAGCAGTTTATCCAATCGCTCGGAGGACTTGGCCATGGTTCAAATCTAACAATTTAATGGCGGCATTCTCAATGGCGTCGGTGTCAACACCACACAGACCTCGCAATATTGTCTGGCTGCCTTGGGGTATGAAAGCATCACAGATGCCTAAGCGCTTGATTGCCTCGGGAAAAAACGATTCCTCCTCGAACAGCTCCAGCACAGCGCTGCCGAAACCGCCTTGCAGCATGTTCTCTTCAACCGTTATGACTCTGCCGGTCTTTTTCGCCCAGGTTAGAATCAAATCGCGGTCGAGAGGTTTCACGAACCGCGCATTGATAACGGCGGCTTCGATACCTTCCGAATCGAGCCTCTCGGCTGCTTCCATGGCATTCTGCACAGGAGAACCGATAGCCACGATAACTAAGTCTTTTCCCGGCCGCAGCAACTCGGCCTTCCCTATTTCCAGAGACCTCAGTTCCTGGTCGAGTTCCACTCCTACGACGTGTCCCCTCGGGTATCGCAGGGCAACCGGGCCGTTGTGTTCGACCGCTGTCTTCAACATATGCTGAAGCTCGTTTTCATCCTTGGGGGCCATCAATACCATGTTCGGCATTGGGCGCAGATATGACAGATCGAACACTCCGTGGTGAGTTGGACCATCCTCGCCCACTAATCCCGAGCGGTCCATGGCAAACACAACCGGGAGGTTCTGAAGACAGATATCGTGAACTATCTGGTCGTAAGCGCGCTGGAGGAACGTAGAGTAGACTGCCACAACCGGCTTGAAACCTTCCGTGGCAAGGCCCGCAGCGAAGGTCACGGCATGTTGCTCGGCAATACCCACATCGAAAAACCGGTCCGGGTAGGTCTTGGCAAAACAATCGAGCCCGGTGCCCTGGAGCATTGCGGCCGTAATAGCGATCAGTCTCGGGTTGGCTTCAGCCAGCTTATTCATCGCCTTGCCGAAAATCTTGGTGTAGGAGAGCCCATTCCCGGAGTTGGTGCTCAAACCTGTTGCTATATCGAAAGCGCCGACGCCGTGAAAACTACAGGGGTCCTTTTCGGCAGGGCCGTAACCCTTGCCTTTCTTGGTCAGCACATGGATCAAAACCGGGCCGTCGAGATTGCTTGCTATCTGGAACGTCTCGATCAGCCTGTCGATACGATGCCCGTTTATGGGTCCGATGTACTGGAACTCCAAGGCTTGAAACAACATTCCAGGGGTGAAAAAGCTGACAAGAGAATCGACGCTGCGTCTCAATACCTGCAGAATATTGGGGCCGATCCCGGGAACCGATTTGAGAAAGTCTTCCATTTCCCGTTTCAGGTAGGTCAGGGTTTTCCCGGAGAGCTTTCGGCTCAGATACGACGAAAGAGCGCCGACATTGGGAGAAATGGACATCTCGTTGTCATTCAGGACCACGATAAGATTTCTGGCGAGGTCCCCGGCGTGGTTGAGTCCCTCGAAAGCCATTCCTCCGGTCATGCTCCCGTCGCCTATTACTACGATAGCTCGCGAGGGACTTTCCTTGAGATGATTGGCTACCGAAATACCCAGGCCGGCGGAAATGGAGGTGCTGGAATGACCGGTCCCATAAGCGTCATACTTGCTTTCGGAACGCTTGGGAAAACCACTGATTCCCTCATACTGCCGCAGGGTTCCGAACTGTTTCTGGCGCCCGGTCAAAAGCTTGTGTGCATAAGCCTGATGCCCTACGTCCCAAATGAAACGGTCATGGGCGGCATCGAACACATAATGCAGTGCTATGGTCAGTTCGACCACGCCGAGGCTGGGGGCAAGATGGCCGCCGTTTCGGGCCACGGTGCCTATGATTTTGGCACGAATTTCCTCAGCGAGTTCACTAAGTTGTTCGTAGGACAGAGTCTTTAGTTGACAAGGGGTTTCGATAAATGAAAGCAGCCCCTTTCCCCTCGCGTTGTCTTCCAATTCAAACCCTTTCGTTACATCTCTTTCCTCTTAGCACCCGCACAATCATAAAGAAAAGTACAGGAGATAAGTCAAGAGATTTCATCCAATGACTATCCTTTGCGCACCAGCAGATACCGGGCGATTGCGCGCAACGGCTCGGCTTTATCGTCAAAAGCCGCCAGTGCCTCCAATGAATGTTCCACGTGCTCCCGTGCGGCAGCCCTGGATTGGGCAACGCCGAGCAGAGCCGGGTAGGTCGTCTTGTTCTTGGCGACGTCCGATCCCGGTGTCTTGCCCATCAACGCCACATCTCCCTCCACGTCCAGCAAATCGTCAGTAATCTGGAACGCGAGCCCGAAATGGTTGCCATAAGCTTTTAGCGCATTTATCCGCGGTTCATCCCCGCCCCCAAGAATAGCCCCAATCTCGAGCGAGGCTGAAAGCAGCGCCCCCGTTTTCTGAATATGCATGTACTCCAGGGTCGCAAGGTTCACCTTGCGGTTTTCGCATTCCAGATCGATTACTTGTCCCCCTATCATTCCACGGTAGCCTGCTGCCTTTACGGCAATCCGGATTACTTCCACCACCTTTTCGGCACTAATACGACTGCCCGCGCTGAGCGTAAAATATTCAAAAGCTTCGGTCAAAAGGGCGTCTCCCGCCAAAATGGCGATTGCCTCTCCAAAAGCTTTATGATTAGTCGGCACTCCTCGCCTGAAATCGTCATTATCCATGGCGGGCAGGTCGTCATGGACGAGCGAATATGTGTGAATCATCTCGAGAGCGCAAGCAGACGGGAGGACGGGTTCGATATCGCCGCCAACGACCTCCGCGGCCGCCAGGCACAGGATTGGCCGCAGCCGCTTTCCCCCGGCGAAGAGACTATAGCGGGCCGCTTCGATTACCTTTTTCTGAAGACCCGAGGGCACTGGAAAAATTGCCTCCAGCGCAGCCTCAACCAAATGTTTTCGCTGGCTTAAATAAGCTTTCAGCTCGAATTCGCCCATAGTCGCTCAACTGAGTTAAATTTGTCTATATTGGACCAGGCAGCGATACTAACACGCTAAAGTTTGCACTTCCAGCTACAAATACAAATAAACTTGCCAACGGCGCTTGTCACCCGCGTCCATGACAAGGTGCAAATAAAAGGTGCAACCCCTACTCATCACCCTGGTCGATGGCATTCACCTGAACAGTCTCGAAAGGCGCGGATGCCCATCCTCCCTGCTGGTCTTTAAGGAGCATATCGACCTTTTTCTCGGCCTCTTCAAGTTTTTTATGGCAAGACTGAGAAATTCGAATGCCTTCCGAAAAACATTCCATCGCCTCTTCGAGGGGCAAATCTCCTTTTTCAAGTTTTTCCACCAGTTCTTGAAGCTTTTTCATCTCTTCTTCGAACTTATCGCTCTTTTTCTTAGCCACAGGATCACCCTTCCTTTTCCGTGCGAACGTCTTCCGCCTTTTCGATCAGGCATTGCAGCCGGCCGACTGCAAGCTGCACACTGACCCGATCTCCCGCCCAGGTATCCGCGTAGCTCCTGATCACCTTGCGGTCCGAGGCCCTGTAGGTGATCGAGTATCCGCGCAGAAGAACTGAAAGCGGACTCAACGCCTCGAGACGCGAGAGGTTATGCTCGAACCGTAGCCTATATCCATCCAGGGTCCGGTGATGATTTAGCACAAGCTCCCTGTACATGCGGCACAATTCTGCCCTGCATCGCTGAATATGGGCCTCAGGCTTCAGATAGTGGAGCCTGCCGCCAAGATAACCGTGCGAGACGCGCATTCTCTCGAGCGCCCTCCCGATCGCCAGGGCAAGCCGTTCCAGCCGGTCATCGAGGGTGAGCCGCATATTCTCCAGCCGCCTTTTGGGATGTGTCATCCGGCCGTCCAGGTATTTGAGCCTCAAGCCCAGGTTCTCCAGCCTTGCCTTTATCACCTGGACCATCCGGTCCCGGCCGCCATGCAGGTCACGATGGAACTGCTCGAGCCTTTTTACGACCCATTCGGCCGCCGCGGTTGGGGTCGGCATTCGCAAGTCCGCGGCCATATCGGATATCGTAAAATCTATCTCATGGCCGACAGCCGAAATCACGGGGACAGAGCACTGAGAAATCGCGCGTGCCACGATCTCTTCGTTGAAAGCCCACAAGTCTTCCAGGCTTCCGCCTCCGCGCCCGATGATCACGACGTCCCACTCGTGCCTCCAGGTGAGCGCGTTTACGGCTTCAACGGCTTCGGCTATTTCAAAGCGCGCTTCGAGCCCCTGGACCGCCACCGGGAAAAGAGTCACCCTGACCGGATAGGGGCTTTTCTGGAGCACCTTGAGAATGTCCCTGATTGCCGCGCCGCTCTTGGAAGTAATCACGCAGATATTCTGGAGGCAAAGTGGCAGTACTTTCTTTCGCGCCTGGTCAAACAGTCCTTCAGCCGCAAGCTTTTTCTTAAGCGCTTCGAAAGCCAGTTGCAGGGCCCCCACCCCGACTGGTTCCATGACCTCTACTATCAGTTGGTATTCGCCCCTGGGTTCATATACGCTCAGCCGGGCCTGGCAGATGACCTGTGTTCCAGATTCGGGAAGGAATCTCAGGAAGCGGTTCTGAGCCCGGAAAAACACCGCGTTGATCTGGCTCTGCGAATCCTTTAGCGTAAAATAAAAATGACCCGAAGCCGGAACGCGAAAGTTAGAAATCTCACCTTTGACCCAAACAAACGGGAACTTGCCTTCCAAGAGGCTCTTCACCTGCTGGTTCAGCTTGCTTACAGTAAGGATTCCTCTGTCGTCTTCGATGTTGAGCTGGAGCATAATTAATTCATTATTTCCGATCAGGTGTCATGTCCCGCTCAAGCCGGCGGCAATTTGCCCGGACGCCCCTGCATCCGTTACCTGAATAATTTCGGGTCCATAGCGTCTCTGAGTCCCTCACCGACAAGGTTGTAGGCGGTAATACTCATGAATATCGCAAACCCCGGGAAAACGGTCAGCCACCATGCGAATTCTATGTAGTCCCGGCTCTGGGAAAGGATGTCACCCCAACTCGGGGTTGGCGGCGGCACGCCAAAACCGAGAAAACTCAAGCTCGATTCGGTAAGGATGGCCCCCGCGATTCCAAATACCGCCGAGACTAGGACCGGCGCCATAGCGTTGGGGAGCATATGCAGAAAAATTATCCGGCTGTTCGAAGCGCCCAGGGCACGCAACGCCGTAATGAAGTCAAGTTGCTTGAGCTTGAGAAATTCAGCACGCACAAACCGCGCAAAACCGGTCCAGCCGGTAAGGCCGATTACAACCATTATGTTGTATATGCTTGGAGGCAGGAATGCAATTATAGCGATAATCAGGAAAAACGTTGGGATTGTCAGCATGATTTCGATTGCACGGCTCACAACTATATCGGTCCAACCGCCGAAATAGCCCCCAAGCGCACCCAGCAGGATCCCAATTATCATTGCGATTCCTACGGCAATGAATCCCACTGACAGAGAAACACGCGCGCCGTAGATCATTCTGCTCAGCACGTCCCGGCCACTGTCATCGGTGCCGAACCAGTGCCGGCCATCGGGGGGTGAAAGGTATTCAAGAAGATTGTACTCAGTGGGCGAGTATTTTACCAGGGGCCATATGGCTATCGCCTCTTCTTTTCCCGCCAGGTGCTGGAATATGAATGGAGCCTTATTTTTCACGTCTCTCCACACAAATGGGCCGACTTTGTCGGCACCGGAAAAAACAGGGAAATAGATCTTACCCTGGTAATAGAAGACTATGGGTTTATCATTGGAGAGCAAAGGAGCAAAAAAGGCGACAAAAAACAGAAGCAGTGTTACCCACAGTCCGAGGACCGCCAGCTTTCTCTTTTTGAAATGATAGCCGACCATTCTCCAGTAGGTATTGGGGAGTTCGTCCTTTACTTCCTGTTGCATCTCTATATTTTGGAAATGAATATTTTTTGCCGGATCTGTCATTTTTTAAAACCGGTTTTTTATGTTCTATTCCAGCTTAATACGCGGATCGAGCGCAGCATATAGAATATCGGAAATCAGCAACCCTGCCAGCGTAAGAAATGCGGAGATAGTGGTGATGGCCATTATAACGGGGTAATCCCGGCTAAGTACCGCCTCAAACCCCAGTTGCCCCATTCCGGGGACGGAGAAAATACTTTCTATAATTACGCTTCCTCCGAACATGGAGGGTAAAAGAAAGGCGAAAAGCGTTATAAGCGGAAGCAAAGCATTTCGGAACGCATGTTTGAAGATAACCACATGCTCGCTCAGACCCTTTGCCCTGGCCGTCCTTACGTAGTCCTCACGGATTACCTCGAGCATGCTTGCCCGCGTCAGTCTCGAAAGGTAGGCAAGCCCCCCGTATGTAAGACAGGCAACCGGAAGCACCAAGTGCCACAACCTGTCGAGCAGCCATGGCAGCAGGCCCATCGTTTCGCTCCCTACCGACGATATGCCGTAAACAGGGAAAACATCCCAGAAATCCCCGCCTCCAAAGAGCATTATAAGCAGCACCGCGACCCAAAAACTCGGAAGTGAATAAAGGATAAAGAACCCGAGAGTTAGAATCTTGTCGGGAACCGATTCCGCGTGAGTAGACGAATAGATTCCACACGGTATGGCAATCAGATAGACCAGGAAGATGGAGATTATGTTGAGTTGAATCGTTATCGGCAGCCGTTCGGAAATCTTGTCCCATACATTCCGGTGATCTTTGTAGGAGAAACCGAAATCGAACGTGAAAACTCGTTTTAACCACAGCGCATATTGGACAGGCAAAGGCTTGTCCAAGCCGTAGAGTTCTTTTGTCTGCTTTATTATCTGCTCGGAAACGCCTTTTTCGCCTAATTGGGCCTCCCCTTTGCCCATCTGAAGTTTGAGCATCGCAGGATTTCCAGGCGCAAGTTGGATAATGACAAAAGTAATAAAAGTTATACCCAGCAGCGTCGGAATGATCTGGAGGAGCCTCTTTAGCAAATAGGCTTTCATTTAAATATGTATTATCTCCTTAGGAACTCAATTTTATCTATATGCGCAAATCAAGCGCAAATCCCCGGTCCGGCACTTTCCATACCTTGCCGCTCGGGCTCTGGGCGTTAAACCAGTCATGGATCAGGCGAGATGACATCGAAACCGGTGTGGACAGTTTAACAGTCCCGTTTTCAATGGCGCCGTACAATTCGCCACGATCGAACCAGCGCGCCTCCTCCAGTTCCTTATCTCTCAAGTTTACCAGTTCATCTTCGGCTTCGGCCGTAAATCCCAGCATGAGTGAACAGGGAAACGGCCACGGCTGTGACGAATGATACCGGATATTTCTTACCCTCAGCCCGACCTCTTCAAAAACCTCGCGCACAACGGCCCCTTCGGCAGTCTCGCCCGACTCCACAAACCCGGCCACAACGGCGTATACATGTTCCGGCCATACCGCCTGCCTCGCCAACAGGCACTTTTGCCCCGACGTAATGATAACGATTATTGCCGGGTCGGTGCGCGGAAAGTGTATGGTCGCGCATTCAGGGTTCGAACAGGCGCGGCAGTGCCCACCGTCCCTGATTCCAGTCCGGCTTCCACAGACGCCACAAAAATGATTTCGGCTGTGCCAGTGCACCAGTGTCTTGGCGTAGGCGAGAAGCGCTCCGTCTTTCCCCGAAAGCAAAGGGGCAACCTCGCGCAGGCCGCAAAACCGCCCCGCCTCGTTAAGAACACCGGTTGCTTTCTCATCTACATCCACAGCAAAGTAAGGTTGGCCGTCCCGTTCGCCAAGGAAAAAAATGAGGTCTCGTTCGAGGTGCCCGTCCAACTGTTCCAATTTAAGAAGAACAGGCTCGGGCACATCGCCATGAGTAACCAAAATTCTTGATTGCCACACTGGAACGAAAAACGCCCCGGTGTCGCGCATCCGCCGAGCAACCCATTCCGGATCTTTGCGCAGGTTGTTAATACGATCCAGGTCCCCGGCTCCGAACATATTTCCAAAAGATCTTTCGAAATTATCCATTACCGGCACGCCTTCTTTCATCTGTTTTTATACTTCTGGTCCTCTTTGGGCACCCACCAGTATAGCGGCGAAACGCCCATAGGGTAAACTTCAACGTTGCGAAATCTCCTTGAGACAGCCACCAGTGCCTTGTTAGTAAAAAGAAACGTGTAGGGCTGCTCGTCGTGTATTATCTCCTGCAGGCGGTAATACATCCCGCGCCTTATTTCCGGATCGAATTCCCTTCGCGCGTCCTCGATCAATTTGTCAGCTTCCTCACTTTTGAAACCCACAAAATTTGAGCCCTTCTCAACAGCTTGCGAAGAATGCCAAATCTGATAAGGATCGGTCTCCCATCCGAGCGACCACCCCATCGTACAGGCGTCGAAATTATGGTCCTCGATTTTTTGAATGAAAACAGCCCATTCGAGCTTGCGGATCGACATTTTGATACCGATCTCCTTCAGGTTCTCCTGGAGCATGGTTGCAAGTTGCTCCCCGAACTTGGAACCCGCCGGGAGCAGGAATTCGAATTCGAACGGTTTTCCATCTTTTTGAAGGGCTTCCTCGCCAGGACGGTAATCCCAACCCGCCGATTTAAGCAGCGCTAAAGCGGCCTTCGGGTCATACGGATAAGACTTGATCTCTTTATCATATTCGGGGCTGTTCACATAAAAAGGACCCGTGATCACGGTCCCCAGCCCGAAGAGAATTTTCTTCAGGATGAGTTCCCGATCGACCAGCATGGTCAATGCTTGCCGAACCCTTTTATCGGATAAATCAGGCCGCCTGCAATTCCACCCGATATAGTTGTAGCTCGGCAGGTAATAAGCAAGTTTTTGGTAATCTTTTTCGAACCTCTTGTTTTCGGTCTGCTTCTCCCATTGAATAGGAGTCAGGCCCATCTCATCCAGGCCGCCCTGCTTCAGCACCTGCAGCGCGACCGTGGAGTCCGTGATGATTTTAAAAATGACCCTGTCGATGGCTGGTTTTTCACCCCAATAGTCATCGTTTCGAACAAGGGCGATTTCTTTTCCCGTCTGCCAGTGGAGCAGCTTGTAAGGACCGGTGCCGACAGGGTTTCGCCCGATTGGGTGTTGGTTGAAATCTTCCCCTTCTTTGAACAGGTGAGAAGGGACGATCGGGATCCCCCCGCAGAACTCAAGCGCGCGGAAATAGGGAATCCTGTAATGAAAACGAACCGTATAATCGTCCAGGGCCTCAATTTTTTCGATGTCCTGGTAATAGCTGCGCAGATGTGCGGAATCCACCTTCGGATCCCGTATGCGATCAAAAGAGAAAACGATGTCTTTTACCGTGAACGGATACCCGTCACTCCATTTTATATTCTTCTTCAGGTGGAAAGTGTACATCAGGTGGTCAGGCGAAACTTCCCATTTCTCTGCAAGAACGGGCACCAGTTCCAGAGACTTTTCGTCTCTTTTGAGGAGCGATTCATAGATATAACCGTCGATCTCTCCCGAATAGGCATCGGTCGCCGTGATCGGATTAAGGGTCGAGGGTTCCGCGTGGAGCTGTGTAACCAGCCAGTCGCCAAAGACCCTATCTTTTGGCTGCTCCAACTCCCCCGCAGCCGAAACTACTGGGACGACGCCCAAGCCAAGCACGAATACCAGGCTGACCAGACCAACGACCAAGTGTTTGAGGACGTTCATTTTAGCCAAAAAAACCTTCCTTGAAATCGGCCTATTTCAGATTCGAGTACCTGAAATTTTCGCTCTTATATACAATATCAGCAATGTTATCAATCAGTGAAGAGTTTAGAGCGGTGAGCGTTAGCACAAAAAAACCCTTTCGCACAGTCCAATGCGAAAGGGTTTTTTTAGCCTGCCAGGGCAAAGCAAAAACGGCTGCCGCGGAACTCCCTTTAAGAGATCACCGGCTAGAGCGATTTCACATCGATATTTCGAATGAATTGTTTAACATTTTCCATCCACGGATCCAGTTTTTCGTCTTGGCTCTCCTGAGCTGTTTCCTGTGGCGGCTCGCCGACCCTGGGGGCGGTCCCTATCGTTTGAACCTGATCTGCCGCGGCCGGATCGACCGGCTTCTCATGGGCCTCGACATTCAACTCGAACTGCCTCGCCCCGGAATTATCAACCTGTACTTTCATTAATTTTCCCTCCCCCCAATATCGCACGCACTCGCATTGGTGCGGCCAAAGTTTCAAGATACGATAACCATCCTCTTTTATTATGTAAACACCCAAATATCGCTATTTATTTCGTTACCGTCCCAATTTTTAAGCACGCCTCGATCATCATTTCACTTTTCCCGGCAAGCGGATAGTAGTATTGTCTCCGACGTCGATTAACAGGAAATTCGGACGATTTTTAATTTTTCTTGACAGGAGTTTCAATGACCCTCGTTGATGGCCAGATGTATTGCCTCCCAAACGGTGAGAAAGTTATTTGCAGACTGCTCGACGAAAGGTTTATCCTGGAGTACAAACGACAGTATCGAGCGCCCCTTTCAGTCGGCGCCGACGGGACTCTTTTCCTGAGGGGTGAGTCGACGGGCTTGAACATCGACGCCCTCGCACCGGTTGAACCGGAGGAAGAGTCCTGTAACGAAAACTGAATCGAATCAATTCGCAAAAAGCGTTTTTGTTCATTTTCGATGCGTAATCATGAGCGGTGAACCGGAGGCGCATTCCAGGGATTTCACCCCGGCCGGTTATGTTGTTTATCCGTAAGCTCTCGCCCGGTCTCCGCGCCCTCCATTGACATTTTTTCAAGATCCAGGTTGGCGTTGGCGGAGCTATTTCCACCTTATCCCACAACGGAGTGAAAATTGTATGTTTCTCACAAATAGAACTTGCAGCCGGGAAGAGCGCATCGGCTCGCAGAAGGGATTCACCCTTATAGAGCTGTTGGTGGTCATGATCATTCTCAGCCTGCTTGCCGCCTTCGTCGGAACCGACTTTTTCAAACATATCGGCACGTCCAAACAGAAGGCCGCCAAAACTCAGATCGAACTTTTCTCCACTGCCCTGGATTCATTCAGGCTTAGCGTGGGAAGGTATCCGACGACCGCCGAAGGGATGGACGCCCTTCGCAAAAATCCCGGCCTTGACCTCTGGGACGGCCCATATCTTCGAAAAGATGTTCCACCGGACCCGTGGGGGAGGGCGTATATCTATAACTGCCCCGGAGAGCACGGGGATTATGATCTCGTATCCCTTGGGGCCGACGGGCAGGAAGGCGGCGAAGGAGAAAACGCCGACGTGGTCAGTTGGAAATAGTCATTTAAGTAATGTTCTCGTTGCCTCGCATCAATCTCGGATTTGCTTCGATCTCAACGGCCTGCTCCAGCACCATGGGGCAGGCCGTTTTGCAGCATCTGGAGGTGATGATAAAAACCTCCTTTTTCCATCAAGTCTTCGTGAGTCCCCTGCTCGATTATGCGCCCCCGGTCTATCAGGATGATCCGGTCGGCCCGTCTGATTGTAGACAGTCTATGGGCAATTATTATGCTGGTCCGGTTCGCCATGACGGCACTGATCGCCTGCTCTATGAGCATTTCCGTCTCCGAATCCACATTCGAAGTTGCCTCGTCGAGGACCAGGATTTTCGGGTCTCGGGCGAGCACTCTCGCGAACGCCAGCAGTTGCTTCTGGCCCGCAGAGAGGTCCATGCCGCCCTCCCCTATTCTGGTGTCGAGCCCTTCCGGAAGATTTTTGACTACGTTTTCCAACTGTGAGAGCTGAAGGATCCGGTCGATCCCGGGTTCAGGCAACTCGCGATCGAGCAGTATATTTTCACGAACAGTTCCCGGGACTATGAAAAGGTCCTGCATCACAAGTCCAATGTTTTCACGAAGCCAGTGCGGTTCGAACCTGCGCAGATCCACGCCATCCAAAAGGATGCTCCCCTGCCGCGGATCGTAGAATCTTTCCAGCAGATTAATCATGGTAGTCTTCCCCGATCCGGTTGCCCCGATAATGGCAAGCGTACGGCCCGGTCTTACCTCAAAAGAAATGTTCCTGAGGACCTGCACTCCGGTATCGTATGAGAATCCCACATCGCGAAATTCTATATTACCCTCGACCCGCTCTATCTTTACCGGGTCGATAACCGGCGGGACATAATCTTTTTCCTCCAACAGTTGGAAAATCCTTTCCGCGGAGGCCATCGCCGACTGCACGATAGTATATTTTTGAGAAAACTCTCGAATCGGCTGGAAGAAAAGCCGCATGTAGGAGATGAAGGCCGTGAGAGCGCCTATCGTCATGTAGCTCTTCAGCACCTGGCCGCCGCCATACCATATTATCAACGCAAGTGAAACCGAACTCATCACCTCGATCAGCGGCACAAAAACGCCAAATACCCGAATCTGGTACATTGCGGCATCATAATATCTATTATTTAACCGTGAGAACCTCTCGCGAGCATCTTTTTGGCGCAAAAACAACTGGATGATCGACATTCCCGAGACCGCCTCCTGCAGGAAGGCATTAATGCCGGCAAGGTGAGCGCGTATTCTGCGAAAAGCCTTCCGGCTCAGGCTGCCGAAAGTCAGCGTGATGACCATCATCAGCGGAAAAGTGAGTGCCAGGAGGAGTGAAAGCCTCCAGTCCATCCAAAACAAGACCAACAGGATTCCGACAAGCCTGACCCCTTCGTTGAAAAGAGTAATTATGACCGATGTGAACATTTCGTACATGTTCTGGATATCGTTCGTATGCCGTGTAACCAGACGTCCCACCATGTTGGAGTTGAAAAACGAGAGGTTCAATCCAATTACATGACCGAACAGGCGCTGGCGCAAAGACTGCATGATCCGCTGGCCGGTCCATTCCAGGGCGATAACCTGGAAAAAATTCGCGATAAACCCGATAACGATAACCAGGAGGAAAATATAGGCGAGCCGGTTCACCCCTTCCACGCGCGCGGCGGTAGGCACGGAATTGTTGAGGATATACTTATCCATGGCCAATTGAACCAGTCTCGGCCACACAAGACTTACGCCCGTGATGATAAAAGCAAGGCCAACGGCCGCCAGGACCCACTTCCATTGGGGAAGGATAAATTTTAGTAATCGCCCCCACAATTTGAAGTCACCGAGGTAGCGTTTTTGTTCGTCCTGGAAAAACTCTCGTTCGTTATTCATTGTCCGCCGTCAGTGACGCCGCCCTCAGCGTTCCCGTTTGTCTGATAATTGTAGATGCTCGAATAGAATATGTTTCGGTCGATTAATTCGAAATGGGTCCCTCGATCCACAATTCGCCCCTTCTCCATTACTACAATTTCATCAGCATCGGCCAGAGGCGCTACCCGGTGGGAGACGATTATGCATGTCCGCCCCTTCAGATAGGAGGCTATCGACCGGATTATGGCATGCTCGGTTTCCGTGTCCACGGCGGAAAGACCGTCGTCTATCATGATTATGGGTCTGTCCAGAAGGAGCGCCCGCGCAATCGCAACCCTCTGCCGCTGGCCGCCTGAAAGCCTTACACCCCTTTCTCCAATTCTCGTTTCATATCCTTCGGGCATGGCGGCTATATCGTCATGAATGGCCGCGGCCCTGGCTACTCTTTCGATTTCATCCCTGGAAGCCTCCGGCCTTCCGAAAGCGATGTTGAAAGCTATGGTGTCCGAGAAAAGAACCACATCCTGGGGCACATACGCTATTGCGCTTCTAACAGAATTTATCGAAATGGAATTGACGTCGAAGTCATCGAAAAAGAGGCTCCCGTCCGCGACCGGGAGAAGCCGCGCCAGCAGGTTGCACAAGGTGGTCTTCCCAGCCCCTGTTCTACCGACAATCCCGAGCAACATCCCCCTTCGAACATGGAGGTCTATTCCCTTAACGCTTGGTGTAACCTGCCCGGGGTAAATAAAAGACAAGTTTTTCGCTCTGATCTCGCCGCGCAGTGAATCACTCGGTCCGGCGTGCTGCCCGGAGCCGATGCGGGGAAGTGTCTCGTCGGGTTCGGCAAGAGAAGGCTCCTCGCTCATGAGCGCCTCGATTCGAGAAAGTGACGTAACCCCGCGCTGAAAAAGGTCCGCCACCCACCCCATGGCCATCATGGGCCAGGTCATTATAAACAGGTAGCTGATGAAAGCGACGAAGTCGCCAGCCGTAATCGCCCCCGATATAGTCAATCGTCCCCCGAACACCAGCACCAGCAGCATGCTGGTGTTTCCAATAAATCCGGATACGGGGAAAAGCATTCCATTTACAACCGCCAGCTTGAGATTGTTTCTTACATAAGTTTCGCCCAATTCGGCAAACCGCCGCGTTTGCAGTTCTTCCTGGTTGTAGGCTTTCACGAGGCTGATAGAAGTCAGGGTCGAGCGGACAAATTCAGTGAGAAGAGAAAACTGTTCCTGAACCTTTTTGAACCTGCCATGAAGGCGCGAGGACAGTATCTTCGTCAAAAAGACAAGTACAGGCATCGGCGCAAGGGCTATGACGGTTAGGAGCGGATGAATATAGAGCATGAAACCGAAGGCGGCAAAACCCATGAAAACAGCATCCACAAAGGCCACTCCACCCATCCCTGTGGCCTGCTGGACGGCAGAGAGATCATTTGTTGCAAGGGCCATCACCTCACCACTGGTTGTTCTCTGAAAGAAAACCTTATCCAGCGCAAGCAAGTGCGAAAACATCCGGTTTCTCAGGTCTATCTCGACAATTCGTGAAAATCCGAAGATAAGCTGCCGCCAGACGAACCGAAAAACTGCAATCGCTATCGCGATCAGAGTAATATAGATCCCGTATATCAAGAGGCCGCGCGGCGTGGCGCCTCCTTTTTGAAGCAAATCCACAGCGTTCTTGACGATTCGCGGGATGAAAAGTTGAAGGAGGTCAACCAGCATCAGTGCTGAAAAACCACATGCAAGCCTTGCAAAGTGGCGCCTGAAGTAGGGCTTCAGCAGTTTGACCGAATGCCATGAACTCACCCCTTCGGCGCCTTCGAAGGCCGTACCAAGAAATCTCTTTACCAGACCGCCTCTCACCAGGTATTTTCCCACCCTTCACTGGTTTGTAACTGAAAAAAACCGCAAAACACAATTTGCGGCTAACATATGATTATAAGTCAATCCTCAAGGATTGGCCAAATGAAACCGTCTTCCGATCTGGAAGCGTCAGGAGCCGGGGTCAGGAGCCTGGTTTGACGCGGCTTCGCGTGGAATCTCCCAAATCCCGCACAGTCGGTCAACGATTCGCTATTCATCATTTGCGGTTCATCCGGCAAGCGATTACCTTATATAGCCAAAGGGGGGCTACACCGATGGGTTCAGACAACGGTTTCTATGACCTCATAATACTGGGGGGAGGGCCGGCAGGGCTCACAGCCGGTCTTTACGCCATGCGAGCGGTACTAAAAACCGTCCTGGTTGAAAGAGCGACTCCAGGAGGACAGGTAGCCATTACGAAAGGTGTTGAAAATTATCCGGGTTTCGAGGACATCACCGGTCTCGACCTCTCCGATAAACTTCTTCACCACGCTCAATCCTACGGCCTGGAGGTTATTCGGGACGAGGCCGTCTCCATCACGCCCGGCACCGATATTCATTCGGTGCTGCTTGGCAGTGGAAAGATTTTGAAAGCACATGCCATAATCATTGCAACGGGAGGGAACCCGAGAAAACTCGGCGTACCGGGTGAGGACGAGTACTTGGGCAGAGGTGTTTCCTACTGCGCCAAATGCGACGGTTTCTTTTTCCAGGGCAAGATCGTCACCGTTGTCGGCGGAGGTGACACGGCGCTCGAAGAGGCGCTCTATCTTGCAAAGCTCGCGTCAAAAGTCTACCTCGTTCACCGCCGGGACACTTTCAGGGCGAGTGCAATTCTGCAGCAAAGAATTCACGAATCCGATATCGAACTCGTTTTGAATTCAGCAATAACCGAGATATACGCCAACGAAGAAGGGGTTAATTCAATAGCGGTGCAAGATCTATTGACCGGGAGCAACAAAACCATCGTTACGGATGGAGTCTTTATCTTTATCGGCCTTTTGCCCAACAACGCTGTTGTGCCCTCCGGCGTAGAACTTGACAGCACAGGCTATGCGATAACCGATCTCAAATGCGAGACCGGCATCCCCGGCATATTTATAGCCGGGGACCTGAAAACAAAATTTGCCAAACAGATCGTGATAGCTGCTGCTGAGGGATGCACAGCGGCCCTGGCTGCCGCCGGTTATATCGACGAAAAGAAAAACCGGATGGGTATAGTAGTAACACACTCTCGATGAGCAACTGCTCGGACCACGTTTCCAGCGTGATCGCCGGCGAAATTTTCAAACCGAAAGAACGCGCGGGTCATTTGCGACCCCTGTTTGGCGCGGAGGCGCAAGATGCACCTTCTAATGGGCAGGTCAAAAGAGAGAGCCGTGAATTGTCGCTGTCCGATACTACAACGCACGGAATTCGTTCAAGGGAGGCAACGGGATCGCAATCCCGCTTGAGAGTGACTGTTTCAATCGCATCGAGCCTGTTTTCCAGCGTTTTATCCATCACGAGGTAATCGAAGGCGATACAAATCGAATCCATCTCCGCCACGCAACCGTTAACAACGAGTTCTTCGACTGAAAGCTCCAAGATGACCATTATTTGATCTTTTGGCGCCTTGATTGCGGAAGTGCGGTCAGCGGGCCCAAGAATCTTCATGGAGAACGCTACGGCGCTCGGCCTCGCCGACAATTCCATAACTTTTCACGACTCCCTCCGGTCGCAATTCGTTTCCTGGCGTGGGAACTAAGCACTTCTCAACTTCTTTCCACCTTGGCCCAACTTTTTCGAACTATTAATTTCTCTTTTTTCCAATTACCTGTATATTGCCGCCTTGGTGAAATTGTATGCGCCAAATGACTGTGGCACTGCGAAATCAGCGCCTTTGGCTATTATAAAGTATCAATTTGGATTTGACATGACACCTAAGAGACAATCCATTTTTACCGTGTCTGCGCTGCTTGCAATCTCTCTGTTGGCAGCCGGCTGTCTCAAGGTTGGGCCGGATTTTAACAAACCCGCCGCGCCGATTGCATCGAACTGGCAAGAATCTTCCGATAAGCGTGTCAACGGCGAGCCGGCAAACTACCGGGCCTGGTGGGAAGCCTTCGGCGACTCTTCCCTAAATGAGGTTATCGAGAGGGCTTATAGGGAAAACCCCTCGTTAAAAGCCGCCGCTGTCCATGTGCTCGAGGCACGGGCGCAACTGGGCATCTCCATCGGCCAACTTTACCCTCAAACCCAGCAGATTAACCCATCGCTCACTTTTGACAGGGCCAGCATATATTCTTCGAGCACGGCAGGGTCTCTCGCATCGCACATCCCCGTCCAAACCAGTTTCTGGCAGGACCAAGCTCTTTTGAACGTTGCCTGGGAGCTTGATTTCTGGGGAAAATACAGGCGAGCCATCGAATCGTCCGACGCAACCCTGCGACAAACCGTTGCCGATTATGACAGCGCGCTCGTCACTCTTACGGCCGATGCGGCCACCGATTACATCCAGATACGGACTCTTGAAAAGCGGGTCGAAATCGCGCGCGAAAACCTTGTAACCCAGCAGGAGAGCGTCCGGCTGGCAGAACTCCGTTTTCAGGGCGGCACGACCTCCGAACGCGACGTCGAACAGGCAAAATCGCAGCTTTATAACACTCAGGCAACCATCCCTGTGTTCGAGGCACAGATCACTCAGAGCAAAGACGCGCTCAGCGTGCTCATGGGCATTCCTCCAAATAACCTGTCGGATATTCTAACCGGCCCCTCGCAAATTCCGGCCCCACCGCCCCAGGTTGCCGTCGGGATTCCCGCCGACTTGCTCAGACGCCGTCCCGACGTTCGCAGTGCAGAACTCCAGGCTGCTGCGCAGTGTGCGCAAATCGGGGTTGCCAAGGCAGACCTGTTTCCAGCTTTTTCACTTGGCGGCAACGTGGGCCTTCAGGCCACGACCTATCAGGGAGCCAGCCTCGCACAAATGTTCAACCTCCAGGGGGGGACAGCGAGCGTTGGCCCTTCCGTGCAATGGAACTTCCTAAACTACGGCAGAATAACCAACAACGTGCGAGTGCAGGATGCGCGTTTCCAGGAGCTTTTGCTTAGCTATAAGAATACGGTGCTGACGGCCCAAAAGGAAGTCGAGGACGCCCTGGCCGGTTTTTTGCGCTACCAGGAAAATGCGGAAAATCTGGCCCTTGGCGCCGAGGCGGCAAAGCGCTCGCTCGATTTGGCCTTCATACAGTACAGCAATGGAAGTACGGATTTTACGACGGTCCTCGTCGCCCAACAGACCCTTCTCACGGCCCAGGACAACCTCGCGACCTCCATGGGCACTATCGCCGTCAACCTGGTCGCGACCTACAGGGCGCTCGGCGGTGGATGGGAAATCAGGCAAGGAGAGGATATACTCTCACCTGAAATCAAGGAAGCCATGTCACGGCGCACTAATTGGGGCTGTCTGCTTTCGCCCGCCGCTTACATGCCCCGCCCCGGTCGACAATCCGATATTCGCAGCCCGGACTGGTAAAAAGCAGTGGATAAATACACAGAAATGCGCGCAACATTTGGAGAAATTATGAGCTCAGTCTGCAATTTTATGCAACTTTCCTCATCGCACCAGTTCGATCTCTAGGGCACACGGCTGCGGAAAACGGCGGCCGCAGCAACCCTTGCCTTCAGCCTCATTCTATTTCTTTGCGCCGGCTGTGAATCCAAGAAGGTCCAGGCTCCGCCGCCGCCGCCGAAAGTTACGGTGGGCCAGCCCCTACGTGAGAACATAACCGATTACCTGGAATTAAACGGCAATACACAGGCCATCAACACTGTCCAGTTGACCGCTCGTGTTACGGGCTACCTGGACGGCGTATATTTCAAGGATGGGGATATCGTAAAGAAAGATCAGTTGCTTTTCCTCATCCAGCAGAACACGTATTTTGCAATGCTCCAGCAGGCCGAAGGCAACGTTTTAAACGAAAAAGCCCTGCTCGAACACGCCAAAACGGAGTTCGCGCGTTTTACCAAGCTCTATGAGCAAAAAGCCGCCGCCGATACGGATGTCGAAAATTGGCGCAATCAGCGTGACACGGCACAGGCCGGTCTGATCTCGGCCGAAGCACAACGCGATCTGGCAAAACTCAATCTCGGATATACCTGGGTCACTGCCCCCTTCGCGGGACGCATGGACAGGAGGCTTGTCGACCCCGGGAACCTCGTGGGCTCCAATGGGGCCAGCACTGTTTTGGCCGAATTGACCCAAATCGACCCGCTTTATGTCTATTTTACCATTGCCGAAACCGATATTCCGCCCTATTTGCGTGATATAAGGGCAGCTTGGCAGAAGTCCTCAAAATCGGCCGTGAAAGCGGATAAATTCCCTGTCTTTTTGAACCTCACCAAAGATGTGGGATATCCTCACGAAGGTTATCTCGACTTCACATCGAATACCGTAACCACATCAACGGGGACATTGCTCGTCAGGGGTGTTTTTCCAAACCCCGATGGCAAAATGCGTCCGGGCGAGTATGCCAGGGTCAGGCTGCCGGTCGGCAAAGAAAGGTCCGCCATTCTCGTTCCCGAAACTGCGGTAGGCTACGACCAGTTGGGCAATTACGTGCTAATCGTTAATGGAGAGAATACTGTCGAACGCCGCAACGTGAAAACAGGCTTTCAACAAGAACATATGTATGTGATCGAGGAAGGCCTTAACGGAGATGAGTGGGTCGTTACAATTGGTCTGCTCAAGGCGGTACCCGGCAAGCAGGTTACTCCGGAACGCGCTCAGCCGCAGGGCGCGGCGGAAGCACCCGTTCAGGGAGCAGGGAAATGATCTCAGAGTTTTTTGTCGACAGGCCTATATTTGCAAACGTCATCGCTTTTGTAACGATCGTGATCGGGTGTGTCGCTTTATACGGCCTCCCGGTCGCCCAATTTCCGCAGATCACTCCGCCGACGATCCAGGTCTCGACCCGATACCCCGGAGCGAGCGCCGAGGTCGTGGCGAATACCATCGGAATTCCGATCGAGCAGGCCGTCAATGGTGTCGAGGGCGCCATATACATGTCGTCCACCAGTGGCAGCGACGGCTCTTATACACTTACCGTTACCTTCGATGTCGGGACCAATCTCAACGCATCCCTGGCGCTTGTACAAAACTTCGTAAACAGCGCCCTTTCCCAACTTCCGGGGGGCGCTCAGGCGCAGGGAGTGACCGTAAAGAAAGTCTCTCCAAACATCCTCCTGGTGGTGGCCCTCTATTCGGACGATAATCGCTACGATGAGATTTTCCTTTCAAACTACGGGCTCATAAATCTCCAAAATCCACTGGCCCGCCTTCCGGGTGTCGCCCTGGTGAGGATTTTCGGCGCCGGACAGTACAGCATGAGAGTGTGGCTCGACCCCTCCAAGCTCGACACGCTGGGTATTACCTCTGGCGATGTCATGACTGCCATTCAGGGACAAAACGATCAAGTCGGCTTAGGTCAACTCGGCGCCCCTCCCGTCCCCACGGGACAACCTTTCCAGTTTACACTCAACACGCTCGGCCGTCTTTCCACTGTCGCCGACTTTGAGAACATAATCGTCAAAACCGCAACCGGCCCGGCCCCGCAGGTCGTGCATCTGCGCGACGTGGCCCGAGTGGAGCTGAGCCAGCAGACCTTCACCAATTTCGCCGATTATTCCGGCCACAAGTCTGCCCTGATCCCGATTTTCGCCCTTCCGGACGCAAACGCGATCGGCGTTGCAAACGGTGTCTATAAGGCGATGGCCGAGATGGCCAAAGATTTTCCCGATGGTCTCAAATGGGGAGTCCGGTATGACACAACCTTGTTTGTCCGCGAAGCCATCTCAGCGGTCTATCAAACTCTCTTCATAGCCGGTATCCTGGTCCTGATCGTAGTGCTTCTTTTCCTCCAGAATTTCCGGGCGATGCTCGTACCAGCTACAACCGTACCGGTCACCATCATCGGCGCTTTCATCGCGATAGCCGCACTCGGGTTTACAATTAACCTGATGACTCTTTTCGCCCTCATTCTGGCCATCGGCATCGTGGTCGACGATGCAATCGTTGTCGTTGAGGGCGCCTCATACCACATAGAACGGGGCATGACGCCCAGGAACGCAGCGATCAAAGCAATGGAGGAATTGACTGGACCGATCATGGGAATCACGCTTGCCCTGGTTTCGGTTTTCCTGCCGGCCGCGTTTTTTCCGGGCATAAGCGGGCAGATTTTCCGCCAATTTGCGCTCGTCATCGCTGCAACATCCGTAATAAGCGCCATCAACGCTCTTACCCTGAAACCGGTGCAGTGTTCTCTGTGGTTGAAGCCGCGAACAAAAAGGCCCAACTGGTTCTACCGAGGGTTCAACAGGGTTTTTAAATGGATGACCGACGTCTACATGGTCCTGGTTGTCAAGATGGTCGGCCGGCCGCGTATGATGCTAATAGTATTCGTCATGATCATCACGGTTTCTTTCTGGCAGTTTTTCAGCAGGCCGACGGGATTTCTGCCAACCGAGGACCAGGGATACGTCATTTTATTTACCCGCCTGCCAGAGGGCGCGGCACTGCCTCGCAGTCGTGAGTTAGCCGCCAAAGAAGATGATATCCTTCGCAAAATCCCGGGCATTTCGGGGTGGGTGACAATAGGAGGCTTCTCTGTACTGGACGGGGCCAACAGCGCCAACATTTCGTCGACATTCGTCAATTTCAAAGATTGGAAGGAGCGTGGGACCGCCCTCAGCCAGGACGTGATCGTAGGGAATATGAACCGGGAACTGGCAGCAATCGAGGAAGCCCAGGTGCTTGTGGTCATCCCGCCTCCCATTCGAGGATTGGGCCAGGCCGGAGGCTTTCAGATGATGGTCGAGGACCGCGGAAACCTCGGTTTGCAAGAACTGTATCAATCTACCAGAGCGCTCACACAGGCGGGGAATTCACAGCCTACCCTGCGAAATCTGGCTACGACATTCAGCATGACAAGCCCGCAACTCTACCTCAACATCGACCGGACCAAGGCCGAGTCGCTCCAGGTCCCGATGGCAAATGTTTTCGGGGCGCTCCAGGACTATATCGGGTCGTCATTTATAAATTTTTTCAACAAGTTCAACCAGGTATTCCAAGTCTATATCCAGGCTGACACTAATTACCGGTTAAGTCCCAAGGACATCGACAAACTCTATGTTCGCAACCTCACGGGAGGCATGGTCCCACTGGGTACTCTGTTGAATATAAAACGCACCGAAGGCTCGGAGTTGATTACCCGCTATAATCTTTACCCGGCCGCGCCCATCTTCGGGGCAGCCGCCCCGGATTCCAGCTCCGGCCAGGCACTTAAGCAGATGGAGCAGCTTGCCGAAAAGACACTGCCCAGAGGCATGTCGTACGACTGGACATCCACGAGCTTCCAGGAAAAGCAGTTGGGCTACCAGGCTTATTTTCTCTATGCCCTTTCCATATTTCTCGTCTACATGGTGCTTGCGGCCCTCTACGAGAGCTGGACTTCGCCCGGCGCCGTCATTCTCGTGGTGCCGGTTGCTATCGTAGGAGTTGTCCTCGCCCTCATTGCCCGCGGATACGACAGTAACCTCTACACTCAGGTTGGACTCATACTCATGATCGCCCTGGCAAGCAAGAACGCCATCCTCATCGTGGAATTCGCGCGGGATCTGCACCATAGCGGCATGTCCATCGAGGAAGCTGCGATTGAAGCCACCCGCAGGCGGTTTCGCCCCATCATAATGACATCCTTTGCTTTCATACTGGGAGTTGTGCCGCTGCTCGAGGCGTTCGGCGCCGGATCTGCCAGCCAGCGCGCCCTGGGTACCGTTGTTTTCGGCGGGATGCTTTCCTCGACGCTTCTGGCCATCCCGTTTGTGCCCGTTTTCTATGTGCTTCTGGAGAGCCTGAGCGAACGTTTCCGGAGGTCAAAGCAAAAGGCTGAAAGCTTCGATTAGCATAGTCCCAGACGCTCGACTCATTTTGGATTGGCGGCTTTTCCTGCAAGCATGGACACCCCGATGCGTGTTAGCCTTTGCCTCGCCGCATACATCTGTTGTAGGCGCGATTGTAGAAGCTCCATCCATCCCATTTTGCGATAAGAGCCGTTGGAACCTTTCAATTCTACAGTAAAGCTCTCACGGGAAGAACAATGAGCGTCAAAGTTTCACCTCCCGGGGGGCTGAGACCTCGACCGTTGCGCTAATCGTCTGCCGTGTTCCGTTGCGACGCCAGCCGATGAGCGCTGTCCGGCCATTTCGACAAAGGCTTCGATCCTCGTTCGCAGCCGCTCCACATCGGAATCGCTGTAGTCGGTTTCCAGATGGAGAAAGGGCAACCCCAGGTCATTTTCGACAAAATCGCCTATGACCCGCGATTCGATGTTATACGTGTGGCAGTATTGCAGCGTGAGGTCAACGATACCATCGGCGGTGTATTCATCTACAAGACGCCCCAATAGATCCAAACGCCCATTGTTCGGCGTCATGCATGAGCAGGGGATTTGCAGATAACGGCGTGCGAGCGCCATAAGCGGATCACTTTCTTCCTCATCCACCAAGAGATCCAGCCCTTTGACGCCGGTGCAATTCTCCATACACACCACCGGCGCCCCGCATTCCTCGATCAAGCGGAGGACCTTCTCCGAACCCTTCCCGATGGGGCAGCCGGTGAGGACAATCCTTGGGGCATCCGGTTCAAAGGGTGAAAAACCGCTTTGGACAATATCTTCCATTTCCGATATGAATTTCCAGAGGAGATCGAGGTATTTTTCCGGGTAGACGCAGAAGCTCTTGGTTTCCATCACGGTCATCATATCCAGCCCGGAAAGGGGCACGCGTTCAGAGGCCTGGAAACGCGAAATTTTGCCCATAAGTTTGCGAATTCTATTGTGGGTCCTGATCTGAAACCGGAGATTGTCTCTATCTATCCTGTTACCCGTAAACTCTTCGATGAAACGCCCGAGCCTGAGTATCTCCTGATGCCAGAAATGAAGGGCATGGGGCTCATTGGAAGAACAGGGCAAATGCATCAGGTGCAAAGGCTTAATGCGACCAAGAAATTCATACATCTTTTTCTTGCCGTCGCATGTCGTCTCCGCGATCAAAAAATCGCTTGCCGAAAAATAGGGGCATGTGCCGGTAATCGCATAACCATAGCTGGATTTGATGAGCGGACATAAAGTTGACGGAAGTACCCGCTCGGCGTCGGCAATCGGTTTTTCCTTTTTCCCGCAGAGGCTTACCGGAATCGCTCCGGCGGCTCGTATAAGTTCGACAGGCGCCAGGAGGCAGTAGACGCCCGCGACCTTCATACCCGCATCCTGCAACTCTGAGAGTTCGAGCAGAAAACGTTCGCCGTTATTTTCAAATTCTTTGAAAGAGTCCGGTTTCAGCAGAATCCTCCTTGATCCTCCGTGCCGGAGGCATATAACTTTTATCCGGCTTCGGTCCGAAGAGACCGGACGGCGCAATTCTTGCCGTAGAGCGATGCGCCGATAGCGCCAACCATGTCCGGGTTTTCAGGTACAATGACCGGCTGCCCCAGTTCTTCTTCGAGAAGTTTTACGGCACAAGGATTGTGGGCAACGCCTCCTGCAAAAAACAGGGGGGTGGATACTCCCACCCGCCTCAGCATTGCCGCCGTGCGCTCAACAATGGCCATATGCAATCCCATGGCAATGTTCTCGGGGCTCTCTCCCCTAGCCATAAGGGAGGTCGCCTCGCTCTCGGCAAACACGGTGCACATGCTGTTTATCCTGATGCGCCGATCCGAGCGGAGTGCAAAATCGCCGAAGGATTCAAGTGGAATCTGAAGAGCTGTGGCCATAAATTCTAAAAACTTTCCCGTTCCGGCGGCGCATCTGTCGTTCATCTCGAATTTCAGCACTTTCCCGGTTTCGCCAAGAGATATCACTTTGGTGTCCTGCCCCCCGATGTCCAGGACTGTTTTGGCTTCCGGGCATAAGAATCTCGCTCCGATGGCATAGGCCTGGATCTCGGTTATCGTCGATACATTTACTTCCCGGAAAGATTCGGCAAAGAGCTTTCGACCGTATCCCGTCGCAACAAAATTGTACCCGATGAGGCCCTCCACCAGCTTTCTGCATTGTCCGAGAGGATCGAATGTGGTGGGGATTTTCAACTGGTGGAAATGACCGCCGGGTCCGGGTAGAACCAACTCTATAGAGCGGGAGCCAATGTCTATTCCGGCAAAAGCTTTATCGTTTAAAGTAGGTTTAAGCAAAATAGGGTCCCATCAACTCGTCATTTCAACGAACGCCTCTACGCGTGTCTTGAGCTGTTCCACGTCTTCCATGCCGTAGTCGGTCTCGATAGCAAGCATCGGAATACCGGCGGACCGAAGCGCCCTCTCCACCTTGTACGCTTCCATGGCATAAGGCTGGCAAAATGAGAGACCGTAATGAATCACCCCCTGTACTTTCAACTCCTTCGCCATACCGACGATGTTGTCCAGGCGTTCAGTGTTCGGCGTAAAACACGCGCAGTCGATTTTCATATACCGATCCACGATGGAGTCGATCATTCCATCGACCGTGTCGCCGCTTTCATCGACAAGATCGCGCGTGTTTCGAGTGCCAATGCACGACTCTTCGCCAACCACGATCGCACCCGAGGACTCGACGATGTAAGGCAGTTTCCAATTCGGAACCGCCATGGGACACCCGCACATCATCAGCCTTGGTGTCTCTTTCGGTGCTACGCCCTCACCGCTTTTGACCCGGTCATCCAATTCATCGCACAACTCTCCGATCTTAGCGGTAAAACGGACAGGATCGTCATAAAAAGAAATCTGGTTTATCAAAAGGGCGTCTCGTCCGGAAATCGGCGCAGGCACAGCCGCTCGCAGCCCGTTTAGTCTCTGGAGAACACGCCGGCGCCCGTTTACCAGGTGAATGGCGTCTTTTAACGCTCCTGCCGAGATTTTGTTTCCCGTGGTCTCCTCTACCTGTTTTTTGTAGCGCATGACTTCGCTCTTCCACAGCTCCCTGTCCGAAGGATTTTTCATCTGCGGAATCTCCATCACGTATACCGGGCTATACTCGGAGAAAATCTCGTAGGCTTTCTTCTTGCCGTCGCAGGTCGTTTCGCCCACGATCAGATCGCACGATTCAATGAAAGGGCAAAGCCTTGCGAGTTTGAAGCCGACAAACGATTTGATCAGGGCGCAGGTGTTTCTGGGAAGCACTTTCTCGGCTTCACCCTTTCCGATTTCAGCGCCCGCGCAGAGCCCCACCTGAATTCCGCCCGCAGCGAGCACTATTTCTTCAGGGACAAACACGCAAAACGTCCCAACCACCTTTTTCCCCTGCGCCTTCGCGTCCTGAAGCTCCTTTATCCGAAGCCCGTGAACTTCCGAGAGGGCGAAATCGAGATATTCCATGCCCCGCAGCCGTCCCTGCTGGCTAAGGTAAATGTCTCCGTAGAACTTCCCGAGGACTTCGAGAAGTCCGGCATGGGCATCGACGTCGAGATTTAGTTTTTCCCACATTTGTTCGTAAGAAGCGGACATAGCCGATCCCTCCAAGCTGAAAGTTTTAAAATCTCAGTATAAATTTAATAAACCTATGCATCAAATAGATAATCCCTATTTTGCCTTATTCGAGCATCGGATTTTACAACAGAACATTCTATCGAATTTTGAAGGCGCTACTGGGACCGGGGTAATTCTATATTGGTTCGAAACAGGCTCGGCAAGGCAGATGCGGAAGTACTCGGGCAAAATGCTTTGTATCGCTATCGGGGTCGCAAAAGGAACGAGCCAGGAGGAGATACGGGGGAGTACTCTTCCTGGCTCTGTTCGGGGGGAAGATTAAATGGGGTTTAATCTTCGGTAATATAATCGGATGAGTGTGTCCTCACCTTAAGTGCAAATTACAGGAATCGACGGCAAAGCCCTAAGAAAACAAAAAGGCCGGAGAACCAGTCCCGACCTTTGCAGATTTCAGCGGGTCACAGCGAGATCAGACTTTCTTTACGTTGACCGCCTGAGGGCCTTTTGTTCCCTGTTCAACGGCGAATTCGACGTGATCGCCTTCTTGTAAGCTCTTGAAGCCGGTACCTTCGATCGCGCTATGGTGAACGAAGTAGTCTCTTCCACCATCTTCACCCGTAATAAACCCATAACCCTTCTGGTCGTTGAACCACTTAACAGTGCCTTGTGCCATCTTCTTTAATTCCTTCTCTTAGCGTTGGAGTTTAGGACTTCGAATGAAAGTCCCTGGCAATATAGTGACAAAAGTAAACAAGAGCAAGAGAGAAGCTCAATGAAAAAGTTATCGAGCCAAACTTGCAGGAGAAATTAATA
Source organism: uncultured delta proteobacterium (assembly GCA_963826655.1). Lineage (GTDB taxonomy): Bacteria > Desulfobacterota > Syntrophobacteria > Syntrophobacterales > Syntrophobacteraceae > SbD1. The sequence continues at coordinate 55,912 of CAWGZP010000128.1, read as the reverse complement.
TACCCTAAGCGGATTTCTGTAAATTCATAAGATACCAAGTACAGGCGAAGGCGCCGGGAGAGGAGGACCGGCGCCTTTAGGAAAGAGGAGAGCCATTACTTGAACATGTACCTGCTTGATTTAATAGATCGGCTCTTTTTGCCGGGACCTTAAAGGAAAATTCATAGACAACCACCCCGCAGCTCTGAAATCTTTGCGTCAAGGAGCGCCTGTGCGGGCAACGTCAAACTCTCGCAGCGGCTACAAGCTCCTTGAGTAAGGGTTTAGAAACCTTTCCCATCACGTTCTTCGGCAATTCATGGAGGACTAAAACATTTTTCGGAACTTTATATGAGGCAAGCCTCTCTTTGCCCCATTCTCTAAACGCGTGCAAATCCAGGGTCGCGTTGTGTCGCGTTACCACGGCGGCGCAAACCTGCTCGCCCCAAACCGGGTCCGGCGCTCCCACCACCGCGCATTCCTTTACGTCCGGATGAGTCCTGAGGATTTCCTCGATTTCGAGCGCAGAAACCTTGTATCCGCCAGTCTTGATGATATCGACACTTTTTCGCCCGAGAATACGGAATACTCCGTTCTCCTGCACGGCAATGTCGCCGGTCAAAAACCAGCCGTCCGTGAAGGCTTTCTTCGTATCCTCCGGTCTGCCCCAGTATTCCAGAAAGACGGTATCACCGCGTACCTGGATTTCTCCCGGGGCGCCCTTGTCGACCGGCGTACCCGCCTCATCCACAAGCCTTGCCTCGACACCGGGCAGGGGTAATCCCACGCTCCCGGGAACTCTTTGTCCGTGCAGCGGATTGGACAGGGCCATACCGATCTCTGTCATGCCGTATCTTTCAAGAAGCACGTGCCCGGATATCTGCTTCCACTTCTCCAGGGTGCTCACCGGTAGGGCCGCCGACCCCGAAACCGTGAGACGCAACCGGGAGCAGCCTTCCGACATTCGCACCCGGTCGGCGGGTGAAGCCTTTTCCCATGTGTCGATAAGTTTTATGTAGATGGTCGGGACCGCCATAAAGAGCGTAAGGCCGCCCTGACCGATTCGCTCCCAAACCTCTTCGGCATCGAAACGGGGAAAAATCTCACACACGCCCCCTACCCAGAGTGCGCAGGAAAGCACATTCACTATTCCATGAACGTGATGCATCGGCAGGACGTTCAAGATCCAGTCCTGGCCGGTCCATCCCCAGGCCTGGACAAGGCTCTTTACCTGGGCCGAAATAATGGCGTGGGTCGACACCACTCCTTTGGGCTTGCCCGTGGTCCCGCTTGTGTAGAGTATCATGGCCCGCCGTTCAGGCGAAACGACCGGCAGTGAACCTAGCGCGTACTTGAGCGCATCGGCGGCCAGGCCGAATCTTAGGCCAGACTTTTGTGCGACGGGTTTGAGCAGATCGGAGAAATCGGGTTGTGAAAGTACCGCGGCAGGCGAAGTGTCCTGAAGAACATACTCCAGTTCGGGGAGTGGATGCAGCGGGGAGAGTGGAACTGCAATGCCGCCCGCGCGCCATATGCCCCACTGCATCGCCACATAATGAAATCCTGGACGAGCGAGGAACGCAACGGGCTTTTCCTGCAGGTCCCCCGAACCGCCAAGGAGAAAAGAGGCGATCCGCGCGGATGCATCGAGAAGCTGGCGGTAGGAAAACCTGCCTTCCGGGGCCTGGATTGCCAAACGCTCCGGATATAGTTCTGCCTGTGCTGTAAGAAGTTTTGACAAGGGCCTCCACCTTCAGCTGAAAGGTTAGCAAAAGGGGGTGATTTGTCAACTCGCTATTTTGACGGCAAGAATACAGAGGGGCAAATTCAGGTGAGTTAAAGAGTGCATCGCAATCGCTGGCATACCCCCCTAATATTAGGAGGGGGGATCAGAGTTTTCTACTTTTATCGGCGTCTCTGATATTTTATCTTCTACTCCAAAAAGAGCAGGTCGTTCGAGATCTGATGGCTTAAAAATGAGATCTTAGCCGAAACTCTCTCTTACCCCCCTAAAAAAAGTACCCCGATGAGCGGATATCGGGCCTTTTGCGACATCATTTGTCTTGACTTACCCGTCAGGTTGCCGATATCTTAGTGCTCGTAGGGTTTCGCGGTCATTTATCCCACTTGGAGAATCGAAAAATGAAATTCTGGCGAGTTCCACTGGATACCAACGAAATCGTGGTCTCCAAAGGGGACGTACACATCATAGAAGACCGGTGCAAAGGGTGCGGGTACTGTATCGAGTATTGCCCAAGAAGTGTTCTTGGACCTTCCGAGCGCTTTAACACCAAGGGGTACCATCCCCCGGCGGTGAAACAACCCGAGCTATGTGTTAACTGCCATTACTGCGAGGCCATCTGCCCCGACTTCGCCATCTATTCCCTGGGGTCTACGGCATAACTGATTTCTCGATAACTGATTTCGAGTTTCCAATCCATTAACTCAGATGGGTTTTTTCTTATTATGAAACGTGCAGTTCTCACCGGAGAGCATTTTTTGACTGGAGACGCCGCATGTGCGGAAGGGGCGCTTGCCGCCGGTTGCCGTTTCTTTGCCGGGTATCCAATAACGCCCGCCACGGAAATAGCCGAGCACCTGGCAAGAAGGCTTCCGGAATCGGGCGGTGTGTTTATCCAGATGGAAGACGAGATAGCCGCTATGGCCGCGATTCTTGGTGCTTCCTGTGCCGGGGCGAAGAGCATGACCGCAACTTCCGGCCCCGGGTTTAGTCTGATGATGGAAAACCTTGGGCTTGGTATAGTAATGGAAACCCCTTGCGTGGTGGTAAATGTTCAGCGGGCGGGACCTTCCACGGGCCTGCCCACAAATTGCGCACAGGGTGATATGATGCAGGCCAGGTGGGGTTCTCACGGCCATTACGAGATCATAGCTCTCGCCCCTGCTTCACCCCAGGAATTTTTCTTCCATACCATTACCGCATTCAATTTGAGCGAGACGTACCGCCTCCCTGTCTTGATAATGGCGGATGAAGTGGTGGGCCACCTGAGCGAACGGGTGATCATACCCGATTCATCGAAAATAGAGCTCCTGTCCCGTCCTCGTCCTAAAGGAAGAAAGGACCGCTTCAAACCCTTTCATGCCGGCCCCAATGGGGTCGCGCCGATGGCTCATGCCGGTGAGGGCTACATGGTGCACATGACCGGACTCACGCACGATGAAAAGGGCTATCCGGCGATGAACGCCCAGATGCATTCCGAGATGATCGCCCGGATAACGGGGAAAATCCAAAAAAACATCGATAAGATCGTACTATTGGAAAGATATCGGCTGGAAGATGCCGATGTGGCCCTCATATCGTACGGGATCAGCGCGCGAAGCAGCTTCGCCGCGGTCGACGAGGCCAGGCGGCGCGGCGTGAAGGCCGGTCTTTTGCGCCTGGTGACCGTATGGCCTTTCCCCGAGGAGGCGATAAGAGAGCTCGCAAAACAGGTGAAGTGTTTAATAACGGTCGAATTAAACCTGGGGCAAATTCACCTCGAGGTGCAAAGGTGCGCCGCCGGGATGGTCCCCACTATTCTAGTCGGTCATGCCGGAGGGGCCATAATCACACCGGCTCGAATACTGGAACAAATATTAGAGGCCAAAAAATTGGTCCAACTGGACACACACTGAGATGAGTTCATCACCCAAACATCCCCTGGATGCTCTTTTGCGAACGGATCGCATCCCGCACATATGGTGCCCCGGATGTGGAATCGGTACGGTTTTTTCTTCCACGCTGATCGGCATTAAGTCCAGTGGCGCGGATCTGGCCAAGACCGCTCTCGTATCCGGAATAGGGTGTTCCGGAAGAGGCGCCGGATACGTCAAGCTCGACTCCTATCATACCACTCACGGTCGAGCCATCCCCTTTGCCACGGGCATGAAGCTTGCCAACCCGGAACTGACCGTAGTCGTATTCAGCGGCGACGGGGACCTCTTTGCAATAGGCGGAAATCACTTCCTTCATGCCGCCCGGCGCAATATGGACCTGACGGTTATATGCGTCAACAACTTCAATTACGGAATGACGGGCGGGCAAGCGGCGGCGACAACTCCCAACCTTGCCATTACGACGACAACGCCCCTTGGCAATCCCGAGCAGCCCTTCAATCTGCCTTTGCTGGCTTACGCTTCGGGAGCGACCTACGTTGCCCGGTGGACCGTGCTTCACACTCGCGACCTTACCCGGTCGATCGAAGAAGCCATTGCGCGCAGAGGATTTTCCTTCATTGAGGTCCTTGCCCCCTGCCCCACCGGTTACGGCCGCAGGAACCGGCAGAAACCCATTGATTCGCTCAGGCTCTTCCAGGAAAAATCGATCGTCAGAAATGGCGCCAACCCGGCCGAGGTAATCCTGGATTTCAAGCAGGGCATAACTCTTGGCAAATTTGTCGAATGCGATCGGCCGACCTTCTCTGAGAACTACGACAGGATATGCCGCCCGTCGACCTCATGACATCGCAACGGCTGAAGGCGCATCAAGCTATGGAAGCTCAGAACATGGACAAAGATACCACCCAAATCAGAAAAGAGATTCTTATAACGGGCTTTGGTGGACAGGGCATAGTTCTTGCCGGCCAGGTGCTCGGGGCGGCCGCATGTCTTAACGACCATCTCGAGAGCACTCTTACACAATCCTACGGCCCAGAAGCGCGCGGCGGCGCGTGCAGTGTACAGGTAATCATATCGGACAAGCCGATTCATTACCCGTACGTGGGCAATCCCGACATTTTGGTCTGCATGTCCCAGACGGGCTACGACAAATACGGTTCTCTGCTAAGAGACGACGGAATCCTGATTATCGATCAGGACATGGTGAAGTACACGGACGATACCGTTGGTGGCGTCTTCCCGATCCGGGCTACCCGCATTGCCGAAGAGCTTGGCTCAAAGATGATGGCTAACATCGTTATACTCGGCTTTGTAATTTCGATAACTTCCGCGGTTTCCATCGAAGGCATGCTTGCCTCGGTCGCCGATTCCGTTCCCGCGGGAACCGAAGAGGCAAACGCAGCCGCTTTCAATCGAGGCTACGATTTTGGACTGGCACTGCTGAAGGCCAGGCAGAAAAAGGCCGCCGCCAGGAAGGGGGCCGTTTCATGAAAGACCCCAAAGAATGTCTCCAAAAGGTGTGCGTCATCGGTGCTACACCTGCCGGAATCGCTGCGACCAATAAACTCGGCGAGATGGGAATCCAGGTTACACTAATCGACGCCGCCCCCGACCTGAATGAAAAACTTGCCTCCGATGACTTTCTAATGCCCTCGGGGGTCCGCTTCAATTACGCTCAGCGTCCGGGGCTTCTTCGAATAATGAGGAACCCGAGGCTCCGGCTTTTGCTTCCGGCCTCCGTATCGTCGATCAAACACACACCGCAGGGGTTTTCCATTCGCTACAAAAAGGCGGCTGCATACGTGGACGCGGACAAGTGCACGCTTTGCGGCCTTTGCTGGCAGAGTTGTCCGGCAACCCGGCCTGACGGGACAAAGGCCCTCAGCTACGGCGGCAGGCACGCGCTTCCGGGAAGGCCCGTTATAGATAAGCGCAAAACCCCCTTGTGCCAGGTCAATTGTCCCCTGGGAGTCAATGTCCAGGGCTACATCGCCCTTGCCCAGGCGGGAAAATTCGCTCAGGCGCTCGAACTCATCCGCAGGGACAACTTCTTGCCTGCCATTTGCGGCAGGATCTGCACCAATCCTTGTGAAGAGGCATGTCGAAGAAGTGAACTCGATTCTCCGGTCGCCATAAGGGATATAAAACGCTTTCTAGCCGATTTGGCGCTGCGTTGCGAGACCAGGTCCGTCCCCGAGACAAAGGCTAAACGCGACCGGAAGGTTGCGGTCATAGGTTCAGGTCCGGCGGGTCTGTCGTGCGCCTATCACTTGGCGATAGAAGGCTACCAGGTGACGGTCTTCGAAAAGCTGACGGTGCTCGGCGGGATGCTGAGCGTCGGCATTCCGGCCTTCAGGCTCCCCAGGGATATAATCGAAGCCGAAATCCGTGTCATGGTCGATATGGGCATAGACTTCAAGACAGGGGTCGAGATCGGCAAAGACTTTACCGTTTCCCAGTTAAGAGACGAGGGATACGAAGCTTTCTTCATCGGCGCCGGACTCCAGAAGTGCAAGGCACTCGGGATTCCCGGTGAAGACCTCGAAGGGGTTGTTCCGGGAGTTGAATACCTGCGAGAGGTAAACCTTGGCGGGAAAGTCTCCCTCGGAGACCGAGTCGCGATCATCGGAGGGGGCAGTGTCGCAATCGATTCGGCCCGGACGGCCCTGCGCAACGGAGTTGCTAGGCCTGTCATAGTCTATCGGCGAAGCCTAAAGGAAATGCCCGCCATCGAGGAAGAGGTCATCGAGTGCCGTGAAGAGGGCATAGAGATTATGACCCTCGCGGACCCAAAGCGGATCATTGGGGAGAACGGGCGGGTGAAAGCCCTCGAATGCCTGAAAATGAGGCTCGCAGAGCCTGACGCAAGCGGACGAAGACGGCCCGTACCCATCGAAGGATCCGAGTTTATTCTGGAAGTGGACTCCGTTGTTCCTGCTATCGGCCAGGAGTACGACCGGGGTCATCTTACCGAGGAGTTCCCCTGCCGGTTTACCGACTGGGGAACTATGAAAGTTGACCCGGTCACCCTGCAAACCCGGGACAATGACGTTTTTGCCGGCGGCGATGCGGTGAGTGGCCCGTCGACGGTCGTTACGGCCATGGCTTCCGGCCGCTCGGCTGCCTTCGCCATTCACCGGTTTTTGAGCGGTGAGGTTGTTGAAAACCCGTCTCCCTGTCGGCCCATGGAACTCGACTTTCCACAAATCACGTCTGAAACTCCGACCGTCCCACGCGCCAGGAAAGCAGAACTTGAACCGGCCTCGCGCAATGAATCCTGCGTCGAAGTTGCCCTCGGCCTTACCGAAGAGCAGGTCCTCTCCGAGACATCCAGATGTTTACAGTGCGGCGTATGTTCCGACTGCCGCGAGTGTGTCGATGCCTGCTCGGCTGCCGAGGCGATTTCTCATGCCGACGATTCGTTCGACGGCGTCGAGCATGCCGGCGTCATTATAATCGCCGACCCGTCTGCCGCCCCGGGCGTAAAAGGCGAAGACGTTATCCGGGCTTACAGCTCGAAAACTATAAAACCGGAAGTTTTTGCCATGATGTCACGTGGATTTGCCGCCGCGTCCGAAGCTATCCTGCTGCTCGGCGACAGTGCTCCACGTATCAAGGGCCATGGCATTTCCTTCTCGCCGCCCGGTCCTCAGCTCTCCTCGGAGCTTCGTGTCGGTGTGTTTGTGTGCCGCTGCAACGATTCACTGGGCTGGGACCCGGAACTCGAAAAGTTCATATACAGTCTTGCCGAAAGCTCGGGCATCGACTACGCCCAATCGATAGGATCCGCATGCTCACCCGAGGGCGCCGGTTCGATTCTTAGAACTATTCGGGAAAAAGGCCTCACGAGGATCGTGCTCGCCTCCTGCGTATGCTGTCCCCTGGACTTCGTGTGCAGCGCCTGCACCGATCAGCGCAGCCGGTTGAAGGCCGCGATCTTTCAGGGCACCGGCATAACCCGAGCCATGGCCGAGACATGTAACCTGCGAGGGGAGGCGCTGGGCCTTTTAAAAACTGACCCGGCCCTGGCCATTGCCCGCTTCAAGGGACTACTCAAAAGGTCTATCCGGCGTTGCACTCATCTCAAATCCCTTCCGACGCCGGCGCGCCAGTATAACTTTACCACCGCCGTAATCGGGGACTCCAAAGCCGCGCTCAGGAGCGCTCAGACTCTTGGGGAAATGGGAATGGAGGTCTTTGTGTTCGGCAGCCCGGAAAGACCGCTTCCTTCGGTTCCCGATTACCCCAACGTGCACGGCTTTTTCGGCTCGTGCGCCAAGTCTTTGAAAGGCACCGTCGGGGATTTTGAAGTGATCGTGAAGATGCCGGACGGGGTCCAGCAGGCTTTCAGCGCGGGAGCTGTAATCCTTGGGGAGAACGCGCGAAAAACCCTGGCTTATATGCCTCACCCGGACATGCCGCCACATGAATTTTCTTACGCCATGCAGGCCAAAGGCCAGTGCGGAACTCCCTTCCTGGTTCCGGGGGCGACTTCCATTTCAGGGCTTCTGCTGGCCAGCCCTCCAGGCATCAATCTCTCCGAACGTTTGAAGGGTACAGCGGCCGCCATTCTGGCCGCCACCGTCATGCCAAGGGGCCCCAGACAGAACAAGGGCTACACTGTTTCTATTAATGAGAGCCTTTGCCGCGGGTGCGGCCGATGCGTGAAGGCCTGTCCCTATCGGGCGGTAAGCTTTCATACCAATTCGCTCGGCTCAGGTTTCGCCGTTATCGATGAGGCCCTTTGCAAGGGCTGCGGCAACTGTATTTCAATCTGTCCGTGCGACGCAGCCGACAGTCCCTACCGCGACAGGTTTTTACTCGAGCAGATCATAGAGGAGGTTGTGGCTCGGGGTTCTTGAGGCAAGCCTCCGGCCTGAAAAAGATTTATGACAGACGATCTCAAGATAGTTCTTTTCATGTGCAACTGGTACCCGCACGTTGCGTTCCAGACCCTCCAGGATACGCTTGCCCAGATTCCCCGCGAGATCCGGATGATACGGATACCGTGCAGCGGTAGAATCACCAAGTCGCTTCTCTTCAAGGCCTTCGAAACCGGGGCCGACGGCGTAGGCCTTTTGGGATGCCCCGCCGGCACATGCCGTTACGGGATCGGGACCCGCGTTGCAGAAAGAAACGTCGAAGATACCAGGGGTATTCTTCGCCTGCTGGGTCTGGGGGAGGAACGGCTTGGCTTTGCGTCGTTTTATCCCGACCAACCTGCCGAGTTGCTCGAATTTCTGACCGCCTTCAGAGACAGGATCAGGGAACTGGGCAAAACGCCCGTCGAATCTCCCAGCAGGATCGAACAGGCGGAGCTTTCGCCCCGGTCGGTCGCCTCTCTCGCAGCCGCCCACAATATCTACGCCTGCCAGGACTGCGGCAAGTGTTCGTCAGCTTGCCCCGTGACCATGACCGGGAAACAGTTTTCCCCGAGGCAGATCGCAAATGCGGCGGTAGCCGGCGACCTGGAATCTTCATGCATCAAGCAGGAGATCTGGTCGTGCCTGACCTGTGGCCTTTGTTACGACCGATGCCCCTCGGCGGTCAACTTTCCGGAATTTATAAAAGAGATGCGCAACGCGTCCTCCGGAAATGGACGGTTCGAAGCCCATGAAGGTTTTTTCCACTCCCTCATGCGCACTATGGCCTCGCCCAAGCTGCCCGTGGATCACTGGGCATGGCTGCCATCCGATGTTCAGACCGACCCGAAAAGTAAAATTCTTTTTTTCGGCGGGTGCGCCCCCTATTTCGACGCCTTTTTCAAGAATCACCTCGGCATCAGCACGAGCGACATTTTGACCGATGCGCTGAAGCTCATGAACTTTTTCGATATTCACCCGGCAATCCTGCAAAACGAGAGATGCTGCGGTCATGATTTGCTCTGGTCGGGGGAGCGCGATAATTTTCTCAAACTCGCCAGGCTGAACGTAAAACTCATCACCGAGATGGGAATAGAGGAACTTGTTACGGCCTGTCCGGAGTGTTACCGGGCCTTCTCGCACGACTATCCTGAAAACGGGATCGAGACGGGATTTAAGGTTACACACATATTCGAACTCGCGGAAACGGAAATCAAAAAGGGCTCAATCGGTTTCTCAAAGCTCAACCGGAAGATCACCTTTCAGGACCCGTGCAGGCTCAGCCGCACCGAGGCAGGATGCGAGTTGCCCAGAAATCTGCTCAAACGCCTCAACGTGAATGTTTTCAAGGAAATGCGCGACCGGGGGGCTTCATCTTTGTGCTGTGGAAACTGCGCATGGACTGGATGTGACAGCTATTCAAAAGCCATGCAGGTAACCAGGTTAAGGCAGGCAAAAGAGACCGGGAGCAATCTTTTGGTAACGGCCTGCCCGAAATGCCAGATACATCTCAAGTGCGCCATGGAAGATCCTTTTCTGGAAGATGAAATACGTATGGAGATGATCGACCTTACCTCCATTCTGGCCCGTACGATACAGTGGGAATGATTATTGGAGAACCGGATACCCTAAGATGAAAAAAAGCTTCGTTAGCAGCCAAAGTCCAAGAATCGGCGTCTATGTCTGTCATTGTGGATTAAACATCGGCAGAACTGTTGATTGCCAAAAAGTCGCCCTCGAGAGCGCCGGGCTCGATAATGTCGTCCTCTCTCGAGATACGCCATATGCGTGCTCCGAACCCGGTCAGCAAAGTATCAAGCAGGATATTGCCGATCACGGGCTGGATCGCGTGGTGATCGCCTCCTGTTCTCCAAGGCTCCATGAGCCAACGTTTCGGCAAATGCTCGAAAGCGCCGGTTTGAACCCTTACCTGCTCGAGATGGCTAACCTGCGGGAACATTGCAGCTGGGTCCACATCAACGAGCCGGAAGCAGCCACCGCAAAAGCCATCGACCTGGTGCGAATGGCAGTGGCAAGGGCCGGAATGCTACAGCCTCTCAAGAGCCGAAAAGTACCGCTCAACAAACGGACCCTGGTAATTGGCGGCGGCATCGCCGGAATTCAGGCGGCCCTCGACCTCGCCGATAACGGCTACGATGTGGTCCTCGTCGAGAAAAAGCCATCCATCGGCGGGCTCATGGCGGGTCTGGACAAGACCTTCCCGACGATGGACTGTTCCATCTGAATACTGGGGCCGAAGATGACTGATGCCGGTCGGCATCCAGGAATAAAGCTCCTCACTATGTCCGAAGTGATCGACGTCAAGGGTTATGTCGGAAACTTCGAAGTCAAGATCCTCAAGAAGGCCAGGTATGTATCCGAGGCGGACTGTACTGCCTGCGGCGATTGCGCCAGGGTTTGTCCGGTTGTGCGCCCGGATGAGTTCAACGCAGGACTCTCTTCGAGGAGGGCAATTTATTCGCCTTTTCCACAGGCGGTCCCTTCTGCTTACGTCATCAATATAAATGAATGTCTTGGCAATAACCCAACCGTATGCGCCAAATGCTCCGAAGTATGTCAAAAAAAGTGCATCAACTTCAACATGTCGGACGAAGAGGTGGTGGAAAACGTCGGGGCCGTGATAGTGGCCACCGGCCTTGAAGCCTATGACCCGACCGAACTCGACGAATACGGCTATACGCGCTATAAAAATGTGCTTACCAGTACCGAGTTCGAACGCTTGATTAACGCCGGAGGTCCCACAAGGGGTGAACTGATAAGACCCGGGGACATGCAAGTCCCAAAGTCTATAGGGTTCGTACAGTGTGTCGGTTCACGCTCGGCCAGGAAAGGCGCCTCATACTGCTCCAACATCTGCTGCATGAACACGATCAAGAGCACGCTTGTCCTTAAGGAACACTATCCCGAGATGGACATAAAGGTCTTCTACATCGACATTCGAGCTTTCGGTAAAGGGTTCGAAGACCTTTTCACAAGAAGCAGGAGCCTTGGCGTCCAATATATAAGAGGTTTGCCCGGCAACGTGGTGGAGACCGAGGGGGGTGGACTGCGAGTCGCTGTCGATAACAGCGCAAGGGGAAAGATATCTTTCCACGATCTTGACCTCCTGGTGCTGGCAGTCGGCATGAAGCCGTCCAAAACGACAAAAAAACTACAGGAGATGTTCGGCCTTCAGTTGTCGCCCGACGGCTTTTTCCTGGAAGCACACCCCAAGCTTCAGCCTGTCGACGCCGCCACAAGAGGCATCTTCTTTGCCGGATGCGCCGAAGGGCCAAAAGACATCAAGGACTCCGTCACCCAGGGCTCCGCCGCCGTTGCGCGTGTTACTCGGCTGCTCCACCGGGGGGAAATGCTCTCCGAACCGATCACGGCCGATGTGATAGACGAAAAATGCAAAATCTGCGGCCGGTGCGCCGAAGTATGTCCTTACGGGGCCATTTCCGTGGATGTGAAGCGTAAAGTCGTCGCCTCCGTTAACCCTGCCGCCTGTTCGGGTTGCGGAACCTGCTCCGCCGAGTGCAAGTTCGGGGCTATTGTGATGAACCACTTCACAGACGAACAGATCACGGCCCAGGTCGACAGCATGCTCTCCGAAGCGCCCGCGTCGAAAATCCTGACCTTTGCATGCAACTGGTGTTCCTATGCCGGGGCGGATTACGCGGGGGTCTCACGCCTGCAATACTCTCCAAACGTTCGCCTGATCCGGACCATGTGTTCGGCCCGCGTGGATGAATCCTTTATATGGAATGGATTTGCAAAAGGCGCCCCGGTAATTCTTGTCAGCGGCTGCCATATCGGCGACTGTCATTACATAAATGCAAACCAGTGGACTGTTAAACGCGTCGAGAAGATTCACGCCAAAATGGAAAAGCTCGCTATCAGGCCCGAAAGACTCCAACTCGAATGGATCAGCGCGGCCGAAGGCGTCCGGTTCGCAAAAGTGATGGAAAAGATGGAAAAGCTAAGGCGCGAGGTAACTCAGGAGGAAATCGATCAGACGGTGCGATTGCTGACCGAGGAGCCTAATAAAAACAATTCCCGTTAGCCGCTTTTTCTATGGAGCATACTCCGGAGGAAGCCGGAATCGATTCGCCAACGCGTGATCGTTCCGGCTTTTCCTGTTTAAGTGAATTCTTTACTCATGTTGCAGAGGACGTCGATTGGACTCTTGAGGGAACTCATCCACTGGCGGGTCACTATCGCAGCAAGGTTGATTTTCTAGCCCACACCTTCGACAAGCTCGGCAAAGTCTTGCCGCATGGCGCCCAGCCGCAGGTGGAGCATGCGTTGGTGAGTGGCGACTGGGCCGTCGTCGAACTGCATTCTCTTGCCACTGCGAAGAACGGACTTAAATTCGATAATCGATATTGGTGGGTAGGGACGCTGCGGGAAGGCTGCTCACTGCTGCTGCCCAGGGGCAAGAGATCCATTGCTGTGCTGAGAGTCGCGAGCCTGTTCTACGTCCCGGAGATTAACAGAAACTGCTCGATCATTTCGTCAGGAGCCGAACCCGGCTTCATGAACTTTTGTTATTTTATCTTCAGTGTTATCACTCGGATGGGAGAAAGTCATGTGGAGAACCCGCGGTTCCATCCTGCTCGGTTTTCTCGCGATCTCGTTCGCCGCGACTAGCCCGGCACAGCCGTCTCTCAGCGATCCGACGTTAGTCACCATCGATTCAGGAGCCGTTCGTGGCGCGGCGACTGGCGACGTTATAAGTTTCAAGGGCATCCCCTATGCCGAACCGCCGGTAGGACCCCTGCGCTGGCGGATGCCGCAGCCGGCCAAGCCATGGCAGGGGGTTCGGGAGGCGAAGGACTTCGGTGCGAGCTGCATGCAGGCGGACGATGTGCCGAAATCGGAGGATTGCCTCACGCTCAACGTCTGGCGCCCCGCCGCGGCCTCGTTCGGTCCGCTCCCGGTGATGGTGTGGATCCATGGCGGCGCGCTCGTGCACGGAGGCACACGGATTTACCCGGCCGACGCGCTGGCCCGCCAAGGTGTCGTAATTGTCAGCATGAACTATCGAATGGGCCGCCTCGGCTTCTTCGCTCACCCGGCGCTCGCCGCCGAGGCGCCCGGCGATGTGCGCGGCAACTACGGCATGATGGACCAGCGGGCCGCATTGGAGTGGGTTAAACACAATATTGCGGCCTTCGGCGGCGATCCCGGGCAGGTGACGATTTTCGGCGAATCAGCCGGCGGCGGCTCGGTCCTGGTGCATCTGACCGCGCCGCTTTCGCGCGGCCTCTTTCACCGGGCGATCCTGCATCGCCCGGTATCCCCACGGCGCGGGCGCGGGTCTTACCGCTGACCGAGCTTGCGGACGCTGAGAAAATGGCGGTCGGTTATGCGCTCTCGACAGGGGTGACTGGCGACGGCGCGGCGGCGCTTGCCGGCCTCAGGGCGCTTCCGGCCGCCAAACTCATTGAGGGGACATCGGCGCCGGAGGTGATTGCCGCGCTGTCGGCCGGTACGCCCATCATCGGCGTCGCCGGGATGATCCGCGACGGGCAGTTTATCGCCGAAGCGCCGGAGGAGGCCCTTGCCGCTGGCCGGCAGGCCATGGTGGCTGTAGTGGTGGGCGCAAATGACCGGGACTTGGGGATCGGGACCCTCACCAGCAAGGACGAGCTATTCGCGCTATTCGGGCATTATGCCGGGGAGGCCCGCAAGCTCTATGACCCGAAGGGCAATCAAACGCTCGACGAGCTGAAGCAGCAGGTGTTTGCCGACGAGACACTCGTGGAGCCCTCACGGCACCTCGCCGACGAGATGGTTCGAGCGGGCCAGCCGACGTGGTGGTACCGCTTCTCCTATGTGGCGGAATCCGAGCGAGGTACTGTGAAGGGCGCCCTGCACGGTTTGGAGATTCCCTACACGTTCAACATTCCGGCGGCGCTTGTGGGCGACAAGGTGACCACTGCAGACAGGGCGATGGGAGATCTGGCAAGCGCATACTGGGTCGCCTTCGGGAAAACCGGCGATCCGAATGGCGGCGGCCGGCCGAAATGGCCTGGTCATGACCCGGCTGTGGACAAGGTAATCGATTTCACAAACACTGGTGTCGTCGCGGGGCCCGACCCACTCAAAGCCCGGCTCGACCTTTGGCGAAATGTGTGGAAACAACCACACACTAAGGCCGAACTGGACGGCGCATGTTGGCAGTTCGTCAAATTCCCGAATGATTCCGACAACCCAAAAGGTCCATAGAGTGGCGGGCACTGCTGCCTATATCGCCGGACCCGGTGTTCCAGGTGTTTCTACGCCTGAATCCATTTTCGCATATTTAAAGCTGGATACGGGTCGCACCCATCAGTGCTCTAAAAAGGGAAGCGGTGGGGGCTTTGGCTGAGACGGTTTCGGACCGAATGCCCTGGCGGTGTCGCGCTGCGGACGGCTACTCTGCGCCAATGCATGCTGGCGGGCGAATTCTTTGTCCCCGAGTTCCTTATATTCCGGGCTCGTGAGCGACGCCATGAACGCTACAAGGTCATCCATATCGCCTTCGCTCAGGCCAAGGGGCTCGATATCTTCGTCGAGCCAGGGATTTTTCAAACCGTCGCCCTTGTTGTAATGATCCATCACGTCCCAAAGCGTCTCCTGGGAACCATCGTGGAAATACGGCGCGGTAACCATCACGTTGCGCAGGTTCGGGGTCTTGAAGGAAGCGATATCGGCAGGCTTCCTCGTGATGAGAAAGCGACCGAGCACCGACAAATCCGCCTCAATAGCTGCGGTGTCAATGGCCGGGAGATCGCTTTTTGCAATTCTGCGCTCTGCCTGACGCGCCAGTGGTACAACGTGATGCCTGAGGATACCGATACCGATGTTGTGAAAGTCAAAGTCCGTGAAATAGGTGGCGTCCATATTTACGGAGGCATGACAGCGGCTGCAGTTCCCACGCATGTTGAAAAGCATCCAGCCGCGCTTGGCGGCTGGATCGATAGCATCCGGATCGCCGGCGATGAAACGGTCGAATGGCGAATCAAACGAGATGAGAGTACGTTCATAGGAGGCGATTGCGCGCGACAGATTAAGAGCATTGGGGGCTTCACCGAATACCTGACGAAAAGCCTGCCGGTATTCGGGTATGAAGGCTACTTTGGCCGCTGCGGCCTCTACGCTTGGCTGTGCCATTTCACTGGGATTGGTAATAGGAAGCCCGGCTTGATCCTCAAGAGTTTTGGCCCGCCCGTCCCAGAATTGCCCCTTGTTGAAAAGGGCGTTAAGGATTGTGGGGGAATTGCGCTGGCCAACCCGTCCCTTGACACCCACCGACGCAGGCCTGCCGTCAGTAAACGCACGGTCCGGATCATGGCAGGAGGCGCATGCCACAGTGTCGTCGACCGACAGGCGAGGGTCGAAAAAGAGTTTCTCGCCGAGGGCTATTTTCTCGGGGGTTTGCGGATTGTCTGGGGGTATTTCCGCCATGCTTTGCTGGACAGGAAGACCAACCTGCTTGAGAGACCGGGGGCCGGACACCGGACCCGGAACCGGTGAGAGCTTCAGGGACGGCGTCTCGGCCGTACCGGCAAATGCGGCTTTGATCGCGGACTTCACTCCCGGCAGTATCCCGAAACCACTTAAGACCAAGATAGTTGCCGCCACTGCCACCGGAAATTTGAGGTTCCATCGCCCCCAATCAGGAAGAGACATTGCCATTTGTTTCTCCTAATTTTCAGGTATCGTCGGTGATCTACGGCCACATGTCCAGGGCGGCGCCGGCAAATTCTTCGGCGGAAATTTCAAGCTAAGCACACCGGGAGCGAAGTCAATTTGAAGGGAGTCTAACGATTCACAGCTCCTGGACTACATACCCCCTCTTTCACCGCATGAAGCAAGACCCTGCAGGGAGAAAAGGCCATTTCATACAACACTTGAATGATTGTGAGTTGTTACAAGATTGCCAGTGGTTAGCATCTTAATATGGGACAGGGCGTCCGGCCATCGCAAATGCAAATCAATTGGCAAAAAGGAGCAACAAGAATGTGTAATTCCATGACGCCCGTGCGAGTAGTACGAAGAATGCAACAGTCCGTCTGCGTCGTAGTGAGGCCGACGGCGGAAGGCGCTTTCCTGGTTACCTCGGCAAGTCTACTGCGATAAAGAAGATAGCCGACGGTTTCGATTACCTTGACCCCGCACAGTTTCGTGACTTCTTCTATTCCGGACGTGCCTGCGGAGCAAGCCACAGGTACGTCCGGAATAGAAGAAGTCAGGGAGAAACCGCTACTTGGGATCACCAGTTAGGCAGCAAAGCTGTGAGCCTTCTTGGACTTCCAAGATATTGACGCGTTGTTTGAGCAGATTGCTGAAACCTGCCAGCATTGAAGGCCGGACAGTAAGAATGTTGGGATTACCCCTTTTCCGGCAAATCGTCCAAGTATCGAGATTAGTGCCAATATCTATCTAAACAGCAAGGCGAAATAATGCCCACCAAAAGCGATGATTTATATGGCAGTGCTCCTGACAGATCACCTGTTGCTCTGCTGATTGTTGACACAATCAACGATCTGGAATTCGAGGGTGGTGAAAATCTTCTGGAGTATGCGATTCCGATGGCTCAACACATCAGCGACCTGAAGATAAGGTTGAAAAAGGCTGGTGTACCTGTTGTTTATGTGAATGACAATTTTGGAAAGTGGCGATCTGATTTCAATGCACACGTACAACAATGCCTGCACGAAAATGTTCGTGGCAAACCGATAGCAGAACTCCTAAAACCTGAGAAGGACGATTATTTTGTCCTGAAGCCAAAGAATTCGGGTTTTTATTCAACCAATCTTGAAGTCCTTTTGATGCACTTGGGAACAAGGGTGTTGATTCTAACAGGAATTGCCGGCAATAATTGCATTCTATTCACGGCCGCGGATGCTTTCCTTCGTGACTACGAATTAATAATTCCATCAGATTGCGTTGCTTCTCTGGATGCAGAGGAAAACAGACAGGCTCTTGAGATAATGAGAAAGGTATTGAAGGCAAATGTAAATCCTGTCGACAAACTCGATATCATGAATCTTGTCCCTTTTAGTTGACCCGAATTAATTTTTCCAACCCCTCTGTCAAACCTGACTATTACCCACACATGCCCCCATCGTGGAGATTTGGAACCAGGGAGAATGGTGGAACTGAAAGATTTAATTTGCTGTGGACACACTTGACCCCGCTGCCGCTTTGTGGCAATATCCGGGTCATGCGGACTTATGGCCTTGACTTCAAATCGGATACGCTCCATCGGATTCGTCAGACACTGAACGAGAGCCCCTCGATATCGAGACGGTCCTTGTCTCGTCAGATCTGCGAATGGAATGACTGGACGGCCGCCAGCGGGAGGCTCAAGGAAGCTGCCTGCCGTAAGGCTCTGATCACCTTGGACAAAGAAGGCGTCATCGATCTTCCTCACTCCGACAGGAGCCGCAGGCTTGAACCTCGACTCAAGACAGTGCAAACCAGTTCGTTCCATGGCTCCGAATTCACTTGTGATCTCGCCGATCTGGGTCGCATTGAGGTTGAGATGGTCACGAGTCGCTACAGCAAAGCGTTCGGGGTTTGGAAAAATCTTACGGACGAGTATCACTATCTCGGAAGTGGACCTCTGTTCGGGGCGCAGATACGATATCTTATTCATAGTTCGGTCTACGGCTATATCGGCGCCCTGAGTTTCAGCAGCGCAGCCTGGGCACTCAGGGCACGGGACGAATTCATTGGCTGGACACAGGGGGCTCGAAGGACTAATCTGCAACGCGTAGTGTGTAACAGCCGCTTTTTGCTTGTGCCCAAAATCCACGTGCACAATCTGGCCTCGTACTTGCTGAGTCGATGCGCCAACCGTGTAGCTCAGGATTGGATGAGCCGTTACGGCATTGAACCGGTCGCGCTGGAAACCTTCGTCGATCCGGACCGATTTTCGGGGACGAGTTACCGTGCTGCAAACTGGATACACGTTGGGCAGACCAGCGGCCGTAGGGCTAGTGAGCGTGACAATGGCGGCCCCAAAGAGATATTCCTCTACCCTTTGCGCAAAGACTGGCAAGAAATCCTGTGCACAGAGCCACGGCTTGGACTCGGACAAAGATCGAGCGCCATTGACGAGCCCGCCGACTGGGTGGAAGAGGAACTGGGGACAGTGGAACTCTATGATCCACGCCTCAGCAGACGCCTTTTCCAACTGGTGCGCGATTTTTATGGCCAACCTCAAGCTCCGATCCCCCAAGCTTGTGGGTCGCACGCAAAGGCTAAAGCTGCATATCGTTTTTTTGGAAATGATCGAGTGACTATGAACGAAGTGCTTCGTGCTCACGTTGAATCGGCCGTTCAGCGCATAAAGAACCATAAGGTTGTCCTGGCCGTGCAGGATACGACCAGCGTGAATTATACTACACATAGAGCAGCCGAGGGGTTGGGTCCAATCAGCAACAGAAAAGATGCATCCATTGGGCTGCTTGTCCATGACACGATGGCATTTACCACGGACGGTACCCCTCTTGGACTCCTCGATGTGCAATGCTGGGCGCGTGACCCCCGGGATATAGGAAAAAAGGATCGCAGGAAAGAATTGCCCATCGAGCAGAAGGAAAGCATGAAATGGCTCAGGAGCTATCGGGCAACCTGCGAGGTCCAAAAGATTTGCCCCGAGACTATGCTGGTCAGCGTAGGGGATCGGGAATCGGACATTTACGAGCTGTTTTTGGAGGCCGCTAAAAATCCTGATGGGCCGAAGCTTCTGGTGCGTTGTGAGCAATCCCGGAACCGGAAAACCGAGACGGCCTTTCTTTGGGAGGAAATGGCCAAGCAGCCCGTTGCCGGCATTCACGTGGTTCATATTCCCCGAAAAGGATGCCAACTCGAACGTGAAGCCAAACTCGAGATTCGTTATGCTCCGGTCACACTCAAGCCCCCCAAGACCAAAGGCTACCCTTCCGTAAAAGTCTGGATGGTCTATGCCAAAGAAATCGACTATTCCATGGCGGTCAAATCTCCTTTGAAATGGATGCTCCTTACCACCGTGGAAGTCCATACCCTTGAGGATGCCTGCGAACGACTGGGATGGTATGCTAGACGCTGGGGCATTGAGGTTTATCATCGGACCGTTAAGAGCGGGTGTAGGATTGAGGACCGGCGGCTTGAGAGCACAGAGGGTCTTGAAGCTTGCCTCGCTATTGATATGATAGTTGCGTGGCGGATTTATCATTTGACCAAACTCGGTTGTGAAGTTCCAGACCATCCCTGCACGATCTTCTTTCAAGAGGCCGAATGGAAGGCCCTATATATATTTGTGAACCAGGGCAAAAAGATGCCTGGCAAGGAACCACCTACCCTGCGGGAAGCAATCGGAATGGTCGCCTCTCTCGGTGGTTTTTTAGGCCGCAAGGGCGACGGAGAACCTGGCGCCACGGTTCTATGGCGAGGTATCCAGCGTTTAACCGATATAACCAACACTTTTGTCGTCCTGCGCCCATATTTAAAGGATGACCCATAGCCCCCGGCACCACGTGTGGGTAATAGTCAGCTGTCAAACAAGTGGTCCGCGCTTTCGCTTAGCCCACGCTTGGATCTCGTCATCTCCGCGTTACCGCGTCAGTTTTGTCACTGTGCTGCCGATCTCTTCAGGTTATTCAGCTTCTCCATGAGTTCTGAGGGTGCTTGCGCACCTCGTTGGTCGATCACATGCGGAGTAAGCGCCACCAGGAGTTCAGTGCGGTTCACGTTGTTAGATTTGGCGGAAAACAGGGGCGAAAGCAGAGGTATGTTCTCCAGGTAGGGGACCCCTGATTTCACGACTTGGTTTTGCGAGTCGATTATACCACCGATTACCACCGTGCAGCCATTCTGGGCAAGGAGGGTGGTCCTGATATCTCTTTCGGTAAAAGTCGGCGCGGTGTTATTCGCGCCGACCGTGGTGCTGGTGCCCACCCGGCGAATGATTTGCTCGAGTTCGATGCGGACAAGACCACCGGCGTTTATGTGCGGTGTTACGTTCAGGATGACGCCGGTCTCAGCGTACTGGATCGTGCTGAAAACCGAGTTCGTCGAGGTCCCGGTCTCGGAGGTGGAATATGAACCCGTCGGTACCGGCACGCTGCCGCCTACTGTGATACTTGCCTGCATGTTGTCGGTGGCCAGCAGCGTGGGAGTGGAAAGTACCGTAATGTTGGTTTTAGACGCTAAAGCGCTCAGAAGCACTGCTATATCCTGTGAGCCCGCGACCCATGCCAGGCCGAGCCCCGATCCCGCAGCGCTGCCAATGTTGATGGGAAACGCACCCGACGCAGTGGACGAGGACGTGCCGGACGAGTTTGTAGTCGTGGTAGTTGAATTCGACAGTCCGCCGGAAGAGA
This sequence comes from uncultured delta proteobacterium, assembly GCA_963826655.1. Classification (GTDB taxonomy): domain Bacteria; phylum Desulfobacterota; class Syntrophobacteria; order Syntrophobacterales; family Syntrophobacteraceae; genus SbD1. Next base: position 35,091 of record CAWGZP010000128.1, on the reverse strand, counting down.
GACTGAATCCCGTGTTGTTGGAGGGATGAGTCTGAAAATAGTATTGGAGCCCATAGCTGAATTCCCTGGTCAGTTGCACTTCCGCAACCATAACCTCGATCAGTACGGCCCTCGGAAGAATATCAATGGTTTCGATCGTCTTCTTTATCTTTCCATAGTCGACGGCATTAGCCCGCACGACTATCGCGTTATTGACATCGTCGGCAATTATCATCACCTCGCCGGTGAAAACGCCCCCTGGTTTTGGCGGTCCAGACGATGCGCCGGTCGCGGTCGTGCCACTCGAGGTGTGCGAAGCAGAGCTTCCGGAAGCTGTCCCGCCGGTAGTGGTCGATCCCCCAGTCCCCGTGGCGCCGGTGCTCCCTGATGAGGAGCCGAAAAGAGAGCCTACTCCAGTCGAAGTGCCTCCACTTGTGGAAGAGCTTCCGCTCATGGAGGACGATCCGAGTCCCCCGCCGGTCCCGCTCGAACCCCCGAAGGCGGAGCTGGCGGCGGGGCGCCCGGAAGGTACAATCTGCTGTCCCATACCGCCACCGCTGATCCCGAACACCTGGCTCAGAATCTGGGAGATATCATGAGCCAAACCGTTCTGGACGAAATAGACGTGGATGTCCTCCATGTTGCCCACCCCCCGCACATCAAGCGCCTCGATCCATTGCTTGGCAGACTTGAGCAGTTCGGGGTTCTGGGCCATGACGAGCACGCCTCCGAAGCTGTTTAGAGGCATGAATGCCAGGCTGCTCTTGATGGCGCTGTCCTTGAACCCCCCGAGCTTCCCCATGAGCGTCTCCATGCCCTGAATGATCTCCTGGGGGGCAACGGTATAGACGGGGACGATCTCCATGCTGATTTCCTTGAGAACGTTTATATCGATCGTCTTCAAAAGACTCACAAGAGAGCGGGCGTTGTCGGTGTCTTCGACAAAGATAAGGGTATTTGAATACGGCTCGGCTATGACCTTTCTGCCCGGCGTCAAAAAAGGCGTTATAAGGTTGGTGGCCTGCTTCTGGTCGATGAACCGCAGCCGGTAGATCACTATGAGCGGCCTGGTCGCTTTGTCTTGCCCCAAAAGAGATTCGGTGGCCATGGGGATTCCGGCGCCGGCCTTCTGGGAAGCCTGAATATAGTAGAACCCCTTCTTCGGAATGATGCTGATGCCGTTTGCCTCGTAGGCCTTCGTCACCATCCGAAGGAGTTCCTCGTTGTCGTAATCGCCCTCGATGTACATGCTGACCCGGCCTTGGAGAGTCTGGTCCATCACGTAATTGATCTTTAACTGATCTGTGAATATCTGGTTGGTAACCTCGGCGACATCGGCTTTTTCGAAATTGAGGACGATCCGCTGCTTTTCGCCGACCGGAGGCACAGGCGCCCCGATAGGCGCTTCCTGGCCCGGGGGACTGACAAGGCCGGTCTCAACGGGGGAAACCACGGGCTTTACATCAGATACCTTCCTGGGCGGTTTGGTTGCACCAATTGAAACCGACTTGGTGACCTCACCGGCCTGAGTCTGCCCAGTGGCGGCTGGAACCGACGCTTCTTCTCCAGGTGAGGTACAATAAATGCCTTCGGGCGGCATCCCCGTATCGGCAGGTCTTGGTCCCCGGCTGATCGGGCTTTGCGGTCCGGATTGACATGAAACAAGGGTAAGTGCCAATATTGTTGTTATGATAGACCGGCGTGACTCCATTCGATTGTTCCCCTCCTAATAAAACGATTGCCTTCGTGCGTGTGAGAACCGGACTGGGCACGCTGTCGATTTTGCTTTTAATTCGACTGTCCACCATTACGGACCATGGTATTTTTCATATTTGTTTGTGGGACTCGGTAATTTGTGACCATAAGGCGATAATATTTGGATCATGATCGTTTACCTCCATGGCATGCGTAATGAGAGAATAAGCTTCGGATATATTGCCGATTTGCCATGACGTAAGAGCCAAACAATGTAGTGCTTGAGCGTGGTGGGGATTCAATGCCAGGACACGCCGGCAGTTGCCGATAGTGGCGTCGATGTCGTGCCGCTTAAGAGCGGTCGATGCTTCTTCCGCCAACCGGACGATAATATCAATTTGGGCTGGGTCACTTATCCAACTAATATGGCGAGCGGCAAATTCACGCGCGTGGTGATGATGCTCCTGCACTTCCCGGGGTAATTCGCAATAGCAGGTGTATTGACCGGAGGCAGCCCAGGATGGATGTTTCAACAGTTCTCGGAATACAAGCCGGTCCTCGCCCGTACCGTCGGCAAAAGGCGACTGTGACCAATAAGGCAGGACGTAGTGACAGGTGTCCTTATTCAGCATCAGGCTGCTGGGGCTGACAAAGCCACCAAAACGCTGCCGGTTGATGCCCGCCTCAGGCCCCATCGAATCCCATTCATCGCGGCAGATTGGCCATCCCGTTTCACGGTCGACCATCCAGCGGTATGAAAAAGCCCAGTCTTTATGAGCAATCTCATAAAGTAGGCTGGACAGATGTTGACGTCCCCACCAGTCGTCGTCATCCAAATAGGCGACGTATTTGCTGTTGGCGGCAAAGCTCAAAATGGTTCTGAGTGCACCGCTATAGCAGTTGGAGTAAAAACCGCCATGTCGACGTGACGTTGAATAACCGAGATCAAGTATCGTGAGAGTGACATTAGCCGGGCGTTCGCGGGACAAGATATCCAGTAGAGCGGCATCCCCTTCGCCCCGGTCGACGCCGATCAGGATCTGGATGTGTCCCGACACACTTTGATCGAAGACCGAGCGTACGGCCCGCAATAGCGATGGGCGCAGGACAGTCGGAATTACCACCGCTACGTCAGCCAGCATTTATCAGTTCCCGTGATAATCGTTGTGTTGCCATTCAAACGCGACGTGGTCTGTTTGACATACCCCTTTTCTTCATTCCAGATTGTGGGCTTTAGTCGATTATCACCTCATTTTATGACTACTGAAGGTGTCGCCAGGGTAACTGACGTCCCGCGAGCCTCTGTGGAAACGGCTCGCACGTTCGGACTTTAGAGATATATTGTGGAGAAAGTATGGAGGGAGTGTGGAATGAATATGGAGACTAATTTCAGGGATACCCTCGGCTCTGCCGGGGTATCCCTGAGTTTGACATTTCCGAAAATATACGAAAGCCTCCCAATTGTGAACCGATCGAGGTGGGCACAGCTTCATCGTGCGCACCACCCCGAAAGTGAGAACTTGTTTCTCATCTCGAAGAGTTTGGGGTCAAGTCTTGCAACGCAACATCATAAAACCTGACCCCGAATGTCTATATGAAGGCGCCGTTATCGCCCGCATTTACCAATACATGTCTTCACCAAATTGGCACGTCGGCGCCTTCGAAACGCCACGATACACCTCCCCGTAACCGGCGGTCTTAAGCGTATGAAAAGTCTGGCCGGCGGGCAGGCTCGTGGCCGAGATTGTGTCCGTTATGGCGACGAGCTTATTGGGATCGGCGCCCTGATCGCCAGAGGCACTGATCGTGGAGGTGATCGCGTAGATCGTTACGGTACCATCCCCGTGCTCTATACCGGTGATGTTCCGCAGCCCGTCCGTAGCCGGATTGAGGCTCGCCGGGTATATCTCACCATGCGGTCCGTTAACTACGCTGTACTGCTGTCCGAGATTCAGACCGTTTTTGATCACATAGTCCAGGGTCCACTGCCCGTTCACCAGGCTCCACTTTTGCAAACCCGAATTTGGGTCGGTCGTCGCGTCCGCCGCCGTACCGTCGCCTTCGTCTGCCACGTACAGTGTCTTCGCATTTGCGAACCAGATGCCAAACGGGTGGCTCACGCCTGAAGTGGCCTTGGCGAGGCTAGTGGGAAAACCGGGCAGGATAGATATGGTTGTGGATGAGGCGTCGGCGAATGTCGGCAGGCTTCCTGCCGTGCCAACCTGGAATACTGTATTGATGCCGTTGTTGCCGCTTCCCTTGGTCACATACAGCGTGTTGTCAAAGATCCTCTCGCCCCGGAAGTTGTCATCCTTGCCGGACTTGTCCTCCGGATAGCTATAATCGGTCACCGAATAGCCGTACTGAAACCCATTCTTAGAGCCGGAGGTTCCCTTTGCCACACCCACCACGGTCGTGTCGGCACTGCCTTTCGGAGTGGTCATCTGCACGCCCGTATCGTCCACGATATCAGCAGGAGGGGTTCCTGAGCCGTTGCCTGCGTTGCCGACCATATAGTAAGTTCCGTCTGCCAGGATCGCCGCACGACCGTTGTTTCCGCTGTAAGCGTTCACCGGCGTCACCTGGATATTCCTATGCGCATCGACCTGGGCTACCGCCCTATAATAGCTCTCCTCGACCGGATTGGCCGGATCGACATTCCCCGGCGTATTCGAGTTGGATACGTCCAGCGTGTTGATTGGCGACACATAACCCATAAAGGTCAAGGACTCGCCGTCCCGGGACAAATTCAAGGCCAGTTCGGATTTGGAGGAGAAGCTGGTTGTTAACAGGCTGCTCGGCACAGCCATGGTTTGCAAGAGTTCGCCGTAGCTCGTCAACTCGTCGATATATATCGGCGAGGTAATCCCAAAACTGCCGTCCACCGTAGTGCCGTTGTCTGTTGCATTATTGAATACGAAGGGATAGCTCCCGTTAACGACCGCTGTCCCTCCCCCCGGGAGCTGTTGCCCAATGGTCACAGTGGAAGCGTTTCCTTTGTAAACGCTCCTTGACAGCATGATGTGTTCCGGCTCGGAACTCGAAAAAACGTCGGCAAAAGCCGAGGCTGCTACAATTGCAGCGCCCAGGACGAATAACCCGATAAAACATTTGCTGCGATTCAGCTTAAAGCCCCTCATCGATGTGTTTCCTTTCTTTTCCCTGGGAATGTTGATCGATTGTGAAGGACACCTTCAAACCTGGCAACCGATTTGCCGACATCTTGACCGTACTTCTAAGAAAGACCGGCTCAGAACCCGTTGTGGATTTACTTCAAGGCGGCTGACATATACCAACTTTGGATGAACAGCCTCATGCAACTCGATCGATGCCAAAAACAGTATTTATCGACACTCATGGATGCAACCCCTGACGCCCAAATGTAACAATGGCCGGGGGGGGGGATAACGCGCTGGGATAATCCGACATGGAGCAGGGTATGCAAGAATGGCGCTGCCTCGAACTTTAAACCCCACTGTTTTTCTTGATTTTGGTGTGGACAGTGGGCCAGGTTAAGGGTAGTGCCTTATATAATTTTGCGTCTGAATCGGAAGGGCGGGCAAAGTGGTTCGTAATAGTCTTTCCACATCTTTTTCTGTCAATAGAGTTCGCCTCATCCGAAGGAAATCGAGCGCTTAAATCCCTGTAGGATCCGGATTTCATATACATTCGGACAGATAATGAAAACGCAGGAGAAAAATCCTGGATATGCCCGTGCGCCGGCTCAAAAATCCACCCATGAGCAGCTTCAATTCCGTTGCGGTTGGCGTGGGTGATCTCTTTTGCAAGCTTCACGGTGCGCTGAGCAGCTTCTCTGTGTGCGGGACGCCCATTTACCCGGCTCTATTCACGAATAAGCTTAATCTATAGCTTGCATCCAACTGCCTCTGCATCAGCTCAACCGCATCGCTACCGCATTCAATGTCGTATATTCTCTCACCTGGTCCAAATGTATAAGCATAATCCATTGATGCTACCTAACACGATGTGATAATCTGAAAACATCGAAAAGAGATTTTTTATCGGCCCTCCATCGACGATACTTCCGCCGTACCATGGTAATGGGCGGGCGAAGATGCGTTGAGCAGAAGGCCTGTTCGGCCCATGGTTGAGCTGCGGGACGATGCTCATCTTCTCCCGATCCTATCGCATAGTCCGCCTCTCGAGGCAGGCGCAGCCGCGTTGGCGTACGTGTTGTAGACTTGTATCCTCTCGGCATTTTGCCGTGGGAAGGAGATTGTCATAGCCGGCTTCAGGGACTTCATCGCACCCGGCACAGGCCTAACCGGCGGACAGCCCGACTTATCGGCCGACCAAGGCCGCTCCACCTCCGTCTGCTCCGGAAGTCAAGCTGATGAGCGAGATCCGCGATCTGCCCCGGCGGACCAGCGGGAGAACGTGACGCTCGGCATGCGACGGCGCGCGGCGTTTACGATTGTCCAGAATGAGGCGGTGTTCCTGCCGCTCTGGCTTCGCTACTACGGGCGCTATTTCGATGCCGCCGATCTGTACGTCCTGGATCACGACAGTAGCGATGGGAGCACCGAGGGCCTCGGCACACGCTGCAACCTGGTGCGGGTGCACCGGGACCGGAGCTTTGACCATGCCTGGCTGAACGGCACGGTCACTGCGTTTCACGCCTTTCTGCTCCGCTCCTACGAGCATGTGCTCTTTGCCGAATCCGACGAGATCGTCGTAGCTGATCCGGCACTGTTTCGAGGGCTGGACGACTACATCGATCGATTCCGGGATCGCGTGGCCCGCTGCACGGGCTTCGAGGTGGTCCACTATCCGGACGAGGAGCCCGCCTTGCGTTTCGATCAGCCGGTGCTCGCGCAGCGCCGGTACTGGCACCCCTCACGCTTGTACTGCAAGCCGCTTCTCTCCGCCGTGCCCCTGTCGTGGTCGCTGGGGTTCCATGAGGCGCCCGGCTTCCCCGATCTGCGGCCGGATCCGAACCTCTTTCTCGTCCATCTGCACCGGATCGACTACGGCACGTGCGTCGCGCGCCATCGCCAGACGGCGGCGCGCAACTGGAATCCTCGCGACGTCCAGGAGGGATACGGCCTGCAGAATCGTCTCGTTGAAGGAGACGACGCGTTCAAGACGTGGTTCTTTCGGGGCACGGACAACGGTCCGCGCGAGCATATCCCGGAACACCTGAAGCCGTTGCTATGAACGTGCTGGTCGTGCCAACCAATCGCCCGGAGTGCGTGCGAGAATTTCTGGACGCTTGGCGTCCCTGGCCGTGGGACAGGATCCTGATCGTCGAGGATGCTCCTGAATCGTCCGGACCCGCCGCCGACGGCGAGCGGATTTACCGGTACTCCTGGCGCGACATCGACGCGAGCCTCCCGGACCCCGGGATCATCTCCCGGCGCGACAGCGCCATTCGGGCCTTCGGGTTCTGGCGAGCCTGGACGATGGGGGCAAGCGTCATCTTCACGTTGGACGATGACTGCTTCCCCCTGGACCGCGAGCACGTCAGGCAGCACCTGCAGAATCTGGAGGCGACCCCCGCCTGGCACAGCACGGTGCCGCACTTGCGGGTTCGGGGCCTGCCGTACGCGAACACCGGAATGCTGCGGAACATTTGCGTGAGCATGGGCCTCTGGGTGGGACATCCGGACCTGGACGCCGTTCAACTCCTGTCGCAGGGCGCCCGCAGCAACGATCCCGTGCTGGACCGCGGCGTGTCGTCCCGGGTGATGCCCAGCGAACAATACTTTCCGCTCTGCGGCATGAATTTGGCGTTTCGCCGCGATGTCGCATGCCTGATGTACTTCCCTCCCATGGGGGAAGACTCGCCCTACGCGCGGTTTGATGACATCTGGGCCGGGCTTGTCGTCCAGCGCATCTGCCGGCACCTGCGCTTCGGCATCGTTTGCGGCCAGCCCGTGGTGGAGCACCGTCGGGCTAGCGACCCGTTCGTGAACCTCGTCAAGGAAGCCCCGGGGATCCGCGCCAACGAGAGCATGTGGGAGACGGTCGACGCGGTCGAACTCCGGGGAGGCGATCCGCTCACGTGCATGTGCGAAATGGGCGCCGCGTTCGCAGGGAACGTGACCGGCGGCGTGTACGTTCAACGTTGGGGACGCGCCATCCTCGAATGGTGCAAGCTGTTCAATTCAGGAGACGGACGATCATGAGCGAGAAGATCATCATGTTGACCGGCGGCAGCGGGTTCGTCGGCCAGATGCTGCAGGTGGGCCTCCGCCGGCGCGGCTACGTCGTGTGCCTGTTCGATAAATACCGGGGGACCGCAATCAATCTTCTGAGACGCCGCTACTTCGGGACCTCCGGTTCGCCGGTGGGCCGGGCCGTGGCACGACAAATTGGGAAGCTGCAGCGCAAGGTCTCGATCCGGCTGCTAGGCGGGCCGCTGCTGAGACCGACCACGGACAACATCCTGGACCTGCGCAGCGTGCTGGCGGCACGGTTCCGCGGCGCCTATGCCGTCGTGCATCTGGCCGGCATTCCGCACCCCTTCCTGCCCGGCGCCATCGACGCCGACTTCCAGCGGATCAACTACGACGGCTCCGTGAACGTTTTCGAAGCTGCGAAGAGCATCGATGTCCCCAAGTTTCTCTTCGCGTCGTCCGGGCAGGTCTACGGCATCAACAATCCGACCCGCATCGACCAGTTCCCCATCCTGGAGTCCAACTACTGTCCCACACTCGCTGAGGGGCAGCACATGTACGGGCTCCTCAAGGCCAAGTTCGAGCAATACATGGCCGGCGCCTGCGCCGCCGGAGGCACCCAGGGAATTTCACTGCGCCTGGAGTACCCCGGCTTCCAGTCCGACAACCCCGACAACTTCTACGTCAGCACGTCGGTGGAGAATCTCGTCTCAGGCGTCGTCTGCGCGCTGGAAAACTCGGCCGACTTCCGGTTCGAAACGTTTAATCTCGTCGACGGCCATGTCGACGAGAGGATCGTCGACGTGCAGCAGTTCATCCGTACGCGCTGGCCGGGGGTACCCAACTTCTCGGAGGGAAACGACTCGCTCATCAGCGTGGCGAAAGCCGGAACTCTGCTCGGGTACAACCCGAGCCGCAACGGCTCCTACGTCCAACAGTCCCTCGTCTGGTGAGCGGCCGACGAGGCTGCAAATGGGGTTTGGCAAGCTAATAGCGCGATATCTCCCCGATTTGGCTTATTGCAGAGAGTCCCCCCCCCGGACCTTCCAGTACTTGGATCATAATCTGCATTCTCCCTCTTTCCAAAAAACACTGGGTAAATTGATATGAGCTGGAGATAGAAGTTTTGAGAAAGGCTATTTCCCTGTGTCTTCGGCCGATGCCAAAGACAACCTTTTTCCCTGATTTTGGTCTGGACAATCGACCAGTTTAAGAGTAGAGCCACATCTAATTTGCGTCTGAATCGGAAGGACGGGCGTGGTGGTTCGTAATACTCTTTCCAAATGGTCGTGCACCTCGCGGAGCGTGGAAATGAAAGTTGTTCGGTCACCAGTGCCGAGACGCCGTTAACAAACTGGCCATGAAGCGAGCTGGTAATGTCCGATTCGGTCCCGCATAATTCAAAGAATAAGCCCCATCTCAGTCTTAAAATCGTTGCTGCCTACCTCGTGGTCTCGGGTATTGTTGATTTATTGTTGCCCCTTACCGGTTTAGGCCCACATTATGCCGAGTTCGAGGCTCGCTCTGTTGCCTTCAAGATCGGCGCCTATTCGCGGCAGATAATTTTCGCGATTCTGTTTGTTATCGCAGGGTGTGGAATCTTCTTCAGGAAACCATGGGCTCGCCTAACGGCCCTTATCCTTATATCTTTATCGTCTATATATGAAGCAAACGCCTGCGCATGGGGTATTGCACGTGGAAGTCCCTCAGTCAAAACGCGTTTAATGGCAGCCGTTATAGTTGTCTTGTGGAACGGCATTTGGTTCTATCTTATCTACCGTGAAAAATCCGCATCCCATTCTCAAAAATCTGCCGATGTCCTGCTGCCCGCTCAACGGGAACTTTCCGGATCGATGCTATCTGACCAATCCGAAGCCTCCGAGGCTGTGGATTCAATCTTGTCGCAGGACCCTCAAATGCCGAAACAGTCACCGGAACTACTGCTCAAGTTCAGCGGGTCGGCACGGGAGTATTTTCGGATCTGGATTGTAAATCTGTGTCTCACACTCCTTACCCTTGGCATCTTTTCGCCGTGGGCAAAGGTCCGCAAAAAGCGCTATTCGTATTCCCACACCACTTTGGGGGGCACGCCATTTCAGTATCTGGGTAGACCCATTCCGATCCTCAAGGGCCGATTGATCGCGGCGACAGGCTTTCTTATTTATTACATATCGGTTCATTTTTTTACTTCGTTGCTGCCTTATGTGCTGGTGGCAGGACTGGTCGCAGCACCATGGGTGCTGCTCCGTTCGGCAGCCTTTAACGCCCGCTATTCCGCGTTCCGCAATATGACTTTTCGTTTCGACGCAGACTATCTCGGCACTCTCAAAGTACTTTCTCCTTTGGTCGTTATTCCCGTCTTGGTGACGGCGATGATGTTTGACTGGCCGCAGAAACGCATCGTCATGATCGTTGTTGGCGTTGTCACCTTCATCCTCGCCGTCTTGTTTCCCTGGTGGCAAAAGCGATTCAAGCAGTTTATCGTGGAAAACACTTCATATGGCGGCATAAGAGGGACCTTCTCCGCCAAAGGAGGACAATTCTTCAAGTTTTATTTTCTATCGGCCCTGATCGTGTTGGCAGCGGCGATCTCCTCCAGCCTGCTTGTGTCGATTCTGTTGGGTCCCAAACATAGGCTTTTCCCTTATCTTCTCATGGTTCCTATTTATGCCGGATATGTACTTGCATTCGCATATGCCAAGGCGCGTAGCGGCAATCTCATCTGGAACCATACAGTCCTTGGACCGATTCGCTTTCACTCCACCTTGCGTTGCAGAGAATTGATAAAACTGTATGTCACCAATGCGCTTGGCGTAGTAGCCTCATTAGGGTTGATGACCCCCTGGGCTGTTATGCGTACAATGAAATACCGCGCGGACACCATGCGCGTACTGCTGGAAGGGGAACTCACCGAATTTGAGGGGAGCAACCTGTCCGCCGTTTCAGCGGCCGGCGCGGAAACGGCGGACATCTTTGACTTGGATTTTTCTTTATGATTACACTCGAAGGACATTTCTTCGATGGCTTGCGGCCGATCTGCGCACCGGCCAAAATGGAGTTTTCGGACCGCGAAGCGACACTGACTGCAGGACCTGTTTGCGAACACTACGCAATTTCACGTCTGAGTGTATCTCCTCGCATCGGATCGACCGACCGTTTCATCAGCCTCCCGGATGGAGGACAATTTGCGTGCGCCGACATTGCTTTTCTCGATTCACTGCCCCAGGAAAGCCGCTCGGAAAGTCCGGTGGCCTGGCTGGAGGAGCGTTGGGGCGTCGCGGTAGCCGGTGTGGCAATCATCTTCTGCATACTCATTGCCGGTTACTTCTTAGGTCTGCCTTTCGCGGCAGAGCGCGTTGTCGCCCGTATTCCGGTGCAGGCCGAGCAACCTCTGGGCAGACAGACCCTCAACTGGCTGGACACAAAAGAATGGCTTAAGCCGACGACCCTCAATTCGGACGCAAGGAAAAGAATAACAGATGCTTTTGGCGGACTGTGCAGCGATTTGCCGTCGAAGGATATTTACCGGCTTGAGTTTCGCTCGGGAAACATTTTTGGCCCTAACGCCTTTGCTCTTCCCGGCGGCATCATTGTCATCTCGGACGATATGGTAAGAGCTGCAGCCGACATGGAAGAAATTATGGCAGTGCTGGCTCATGAGATTGGACATGTGGAACTTCGCCATACCCTGAGGAGTGTGCTGCAGAAGTCCGTTGTCGGAGCGGCCGCCGCCTTGCTTACTTCTGATGGCGCATCGCTCAGCGTTGCCGTCTCAGGCCTTCCGGTGCTTGTGGCCCAGACAAAATACTCTCGCGAATTCGAAGCCGCGGCAGATGAATATGCCTTTCGATTGCTCCAGCAGAAAGGATTCTCGCCCGCCGCTTTTGCGTCGCTCATGGAAAGGTTGGAAAAGAACGTAAAGCAGCCGGGCGTCTTTGCCTATATCTCCTCACATCCCATGACCGCAGACCGGATCCGTCGCGCCCGCGCCGCTGCGATGCCTCAGGCCGTTGCACCACATAGCGGGATCGTTGATGAGGGCAGGTCCCCTTTGAATTTATCAGAAGAAGAAATACGGTCTCAATTGATCGGAACATGGTTCGGCGACGAACCGGCTAAAAAGGGCGGCAGGCATATGTGGATTGTCCAGCGCAAGGGCGATGGGACATACGAAACGAATTCCAGGCAAATAGACGCCTCGGGCAACAAGAAAGACACGATAGCAGTCGGAGATTGGGGAATTGAAGGAGATAATTTTTTCTCTCTTCGCACAGGCGTTTTTAAGAATGACAAAGTGGACCCCGCGGATCCCGCGAATCCCTATAAACGGCATAACTTCAGAATACTGAATCTCACCGGAGAACATCTTGAATACCAGAGTGGCGATTCAAGCAACAAAACCACTGTTAGAAGAGTGCCGGCTGGCTTTGACTTTTCCGCAGGCGGGGAATATTGCGTTTCTCGCGAAGGTTTTGTGAAAGAGTACAACTATACCTTGAACCGCCGCAACGAAAAAAGAGAAATGGAGCTTGAAAGTATCGTGGGGCCGAAAACAAATTTGAACGGGATCGAGGTCTCTACCACTATAACAACAATACGGAAACCTGGTGCTGGTCCGCTTTCAAACAAGTTCTTTTCGGTAGAAAATGATGAAGGTATCAGGTCCATTGCCTCTCTGAACCCTTTCGATAAGAGTCTCAGGTATTACAATCAAGATGCGTGGGAACTAAAATACCCTTTGATTGTCGGGAAGAACTGGACAACAACGGATGAAATAAATCGCCTGAAGGAAAAATTCACCGTCCCCGTCACTTGCGTTATCGAAGCTATGGATGCTGTTATTTCTGTGCCGGCCGGCACTTACAAGAATTGCGTGAGGATAAAAAAATCTTTCAACGGGAAAGTCAACTTCTCGTCCCATGGAGGCGAAGCCGAGGTAGCAGTGGAACGTTACTCATGGTACGCACCGGGTCTGGGCTACATAAAAGGACTCGATAATATTAAGTGTAGCAATCCTGAACTGGGCGGAGAAGAATCACACCTGGAGATGACATCCTACAAGAATTGAAAGCGCCAAAGGTCCTGTTAGCATTTTCCTACCGCTCACGCCTCCCCACATAACTTATTTCAAAATCAAATTGAGGGAATTTTCTCGGAAGGGTCATGAGATTGAAAACCATCACCCCGATAGCGAAGCGGTCAAGCCAGGAAGACATTGGCCAGCCGAAGCGGACGGTTATGTGTCTGTCCGGCAACTCGTAGTCGATTATCTTGAGCAGGGCCAGGATACGTTGATACAGTCTGCTCCGGACCAGGGGGAAACGGAAATGGTTCGGCGCCATTTTGGGGGGAATCCCCTGGCGCGGTGAATAGAAGGTTATATAAACTTCACTGTCCTTCGGTTTTCCAAGGGATTCCTCCCTCGGACGGCGGAAAATTATGTCAATATCGGCCGAGGAGGACTCGGCCAGGTACAGGACCATTTCCATCTCGTTGTCGGCCTTGCCGATTTGAACGATTTCCGGTGCTCTTTTTTTTGCCATTAGCCCGCCTGCCACCAGGACAAAGGCTGTTATGCCCGCCCAGAGCGCCGTGCCGTGAGGTTTATCTATAGCCAGAAAAATGAAGCAACTAACCAGTATTATCCAGAGAATTAGCGTTCCGATGCGACTGGTGTAATACGGAATCACCTCTTTGGTGCCCGTAAAATAACGATAGATCAAAAGCGATCCCATATTGATGCAAAAACTCGCCACGAGGCCGATTGCATACATATCAGCCAGGATCTTCTGGGAGCCGCTGGTGATAATGATGATCGTCGAAAAAAACAGCGCATTCAGGATGTGAATCCTGTAGAGCGACTGCCGGCTGTTTGTCACAATCAGCCAGTGGAACCCATAACGATGCGCCACACGCTCCAGCAGTTCGCTGGAGGCCACGTAGGCGGTATTCACAGCCATCGTAAGCGTGATGCTGGCAAGACCGGCCACCATGATGCCGAAAAGGGTCCCATTTAGCAAAGTCGCATAATAGGTGACCAGGTCTCCCTCGTGTTCGCTGAAATTGATAGGCGAGCAAAGGACGAGACCTGCCACCAGGGGGGTCGCGATGCCCACTGTAACGGCCAGGAAAAGATAGGCCCTGTGGATCTCACGCCAGCTTCGCACAAAGCCGGCGGTCTGAATGACCGATTCGATCCCTGAGTAGGCCAAGATACAAAAGGCTATGTGGGATATGAAATTGCCATAATCATGAAGCCACGAACCGGTTTCAAGCGGTTTTAATGCGTTTGCCCCCGACTCTTTCAGGTGCGACATAGCTGTGGCGTCAAAACCGATCACACCGGAAACGATAAGGTTCATGATAATAAATGCGGCCAGGACGAAAACGATGAAAGTAAACCTCGCATTCTCCCTGATGCCGATAATATTGAGCCCTGCAATCGCCCAGAGTATCGCGAGCACCATGCCCACAACCATGGTGGGCGATCCGACAACGTGAGGAAAGAACGAAGCTGCATTAAGAACCGCGCTCACAGCCGAAATACAGGCGGTAAGCGTATAGTCGACCATAATGGACGAAACGGCCACAAAGGACATCATCGGACCGAGTACAAGATAAGAAAAAGAGTAGACCCCTCCCCCTATGAGACCGTTGTGTTCCAATATCTCGGCGATTTCCGTAAAGCGGGTGCTCATGAACCGGACAAGAACGCTGGTAAGAGCGATGAAGACTATAGCGCTCAGACCTATGAACCTGTAGGCCTCGGCAGGAGCGTAGAAGATGGACGTAAATTCGTCCATCAGGGTGATTATGGCGACAGCGAGCCAGGTCAACCAGAGTCGACCTGATTGCGAGAACGTGAGAAGGCCCGGCTTTCGCAGCATAGCCACAAAAACGCCGATCAGGCCCAGATTGAGGAGCGACAGTATAATCGTTTTCATAATGAGATCTTATAAACAGCTCTTGCCATATTCGGCAATTACTCGGAGTTTGCCGGGATCGAGAGCTGCGGTCGGTATTCGGGACGCTTTCTGCCTGTTTGCCGAAAGCCTTCGGAGAGGGGCTACAGCGGATTCACGGCGAAAATACAATTCACCGCAATAAACCTGTGTGGATCCACCAAGTTTAATTCCTCTCGACGCCTGCGAGGTAAGCTGACGGGCTAGGGCCAAAGAGGTTGCCCCACACCGGATGTCCGGCATTGCGCCCCGTGTTCATGGGTCCCCCGCTCCAATATGATTGGATTCGGCGATTTGGCGGATTGGACCGTAATGCTTTCCGGCAGCCACGTCAAGCAATTAGAGTGCATAGCATGAAAATCGGGCCTGAAAATTTCACGACAAAAGGGGGAAGAGGAATAAATCGAAGTCCAGGGAAAAAGGTTCACGGCTCACGCGAAGATCGCGACGGCTGAATTCTTGAGTAATTAACACCCTCCGTTTTTCTATCTTCTCACCAGGTGATTGCTCTCTAATTGCGCATCCCGCGTGAACCCGGTTCCCGATTCATGAAACCCACGTTTCCCGGTGAACCTATATGTTTTGTTTTGTCGAACCTTTACGCCGCTTGATAGCTCAGTGCGGCCGGTTGCTTGTTCAAGTCCACCTGCCTTGCTTCGGCCTTTGCGTCGACCACCACCACGGTCAGGCCATGCGCTTTCAAGATGAGCTGTTCGACTACAGTCTTTCGTCCGAGAAGACGCTTCCACCACGGAAGAGGACCTGGCCGCCCTATGACGATGTGGCCGACACGGTATTCCCGGGCGAAATGGAGGATCGTGTCCACAATATCCTCCCCTTTATAAGTGAAGACTATGGCGCCAAGGGAATTGGCCAGGGAGAGTGTGTCCAGGAGGTAACGCTGGGTTGTGGCATCGATGGCAGTGGGCGATTCCATGGGCCTTTGGACATAGACGGCGTACCAGTTGCGGTTGAGCCTTCCGGCAAGCCTCGACCCATAGCGCAAAAGGCCGGCGCTGTTGGGACCCCGTGAACTCAAACAGACCATAACCTGGTCGGGGGCCGTCCCATGCTCCTGTTCGGGAGTCCTGCGGCGCTTAAGGTCGATCTGGGATGCAAGTTCCCTTAAAGCCAGTTCGCGCAGTTCATTGAGGTTTGAACTCTTGAAGAAATTATCGAGAGCGGAAGGAATTCTTTCGAGCGAGTAGATTTTACCTTCCCGCATACGCTGCTGGAGATCTTCAGGCGTCAGATCGACGTTCACGATCTCGTCGGCTTCCGCAAGGATCGAATCGGGCAGCCGTTCGTGAACTTTAACGCCAACGAGGTCTTCGACCGTATCGTAGAGGCTCTCCAAGTGCTGAATATTTAGTGAAGTAATCACATGGATCCCGGCCTCGAGAAGGTCTTGCACGTCCTGGTAGCGTTTTGCGTTTTCGCTCCCCGGAACATTGGTATGCGCAAGCTCATCGACGAGGGCCACTTCGGGGTGTCGCGCAAGGACGGCTTCCAGGTCCATTTCCTCAAGGACAATTCCCCGGTACTGGACCTGTCGCCTGGGGATGACCTCCAGGCCTTCGATCAGTTTGGCAGTTTCCGCGCGCCCATGGGTTTCCACCAGGCCGATAACAACATCGATGCCCGCCTGCTTAAGACGATGCCCTTCCTGAAGCATCTGCCAGGTTTTTCCAACCCCGGGTCCATAACCGAGGTAAACCTTCAGTTTGCCTCGCTGCGAGCGGCGTATGAGTTGGAGAAAGCTAAGAGCCTTGTCGTCCGACACCGGCCCCTCCCCTTCGATTTTCCGGAGCCGAATCGCAACTGGTCCGCGTTCCGGCTGAGTCACGTTGCAAAGAGATCCCGCTTTCGGTCAGGTACTCCACCTCCAGCGAAAGCGCCACTTGCTTGACAAGCGATTCAAGAAGATAGCGCTGGTCCGGCAAAAGAAGACGTTCCGGCTCTACGGGCCTGAGCGCCAGGACGCCCAGTACGAGGTCCCCTACCTGGATAGGCACATACAGAATTTCGTTCTCAATCGTGTGTTTAGTTCCCAACCCCGCGGTCTCACCAGTTTCGAATGCTTTCCGCGCAATCTCGAGTTGCTTCGCCACATCCTTCGTAAAGACCAGGGAAGGGTCGCCGCAAGCCGTCTTGAGTCTTTTGTCCTCTTCAGGAAGCAGCACGATCACGCTCGAATCGAAGATTTCGGCAATGTATTGCGTGGCTGTCAGAAGCGTCTTTTCAACACTCCTCACAGCAGCGAGTTGCCTGCTGAGACCATGCATGGCTGCTGCCTGCCTCTCCTGTAAACGAGCTGTTTGAGTCTGTTTGTTCATGAGCCCCGTCAGGTGGCTTATAGCAAGTGCGACTGCGAACATGACGACAAAAGTTACGATATATTGGGCATCATCCACGGTGAACGAATAACGTGGGGGGACAAAGAAAAAATCGAACGCCAGTACACTCAGTAGAGAAACGGCAATAGCCGGTCCGCGTCCGCTTTCTATTGCCGTCACCATGACCGCCAGCAGATAGACCATTATCAAATTGCTCAGATCGAAATGCCGATACATTAAAAAGCAAAGCACTGTGGCCAACGCCAGAAAAATTAGCCCGGTCCCATAATCCGACCATGGAAATTCCCGGTACCGAACCTGATAAGGCATCTGAACCGGCTCGCCTGGAACACCGGAAACAATCTCAATGTCGATTTCTCCATCTGCTCTCACCAGGTGGTCCACGGGACCGCCCTGGACAATGCTTTTCAGACGTGAACGTCCGGGTTTTCCGGCGATTATCTTCTTTATGCCCCTCAGGTGCGCAAACCTCACTATTTCCTCGGCAATGTTGCGACCGGTAAGGGTTGTGGTCTCGGCCCCCAGTTGCTCGGCCAACCGCAAATTGTCAATGACACGGTCACGCTCTTTTTCGGGCAGGAGCAGCGCCCCGGGGGCCTCGACATAAACCGCGAATAGTTTTGCGCCAACTGCCTTCGCCCTTTCTGAGGCATACCTCGTCACATCCGCGGAGGATGGGGCGGAACCGACACAGACTAAAATCTTCTCCATTGTCCACAGCTCCCTTCAATCCGGACATCGCTTGTCCCCAACATCCCACGCCGCACCACCGCCCTGACCGGACGCAAACCTCGCAGTCTGCGCAGTCTCCTCGCTTTAGGCCCCGCCGCCAGACTCAGGAAAAGGTTCATCGAGCCGATGTTCGACTTTCGTTAACTCCATGCGGGCATCCCGGATTCTTTGTTCCACTCTTTCCCGGTACTCACGTTCGGATGCGATTTCACTCTTTAATTGTTCTATACGCCTGACCTGTTCGTCAACCTTGGCCCCGACTTCCTCCAGGGCCGCCGTTAAAGACTCGATCCGGGCCGACTGCCCTTCTTTGAGTTTTGAAAGTTCATCCCTGTCGCTTTTGACCCTGGCATAGTCGGATTCAAATTTTGCATGCAGATCGATTATTCCCCGCTCGAACTCTTCGGCCAAAAGTCGCTGCAAATAGGGAGGAAGGTCTGCAATATGCGTCTTTACCGCCCGGGCTTCGCTCTGCCTGGCTTTTAGCGACAAGCGCCTCTGAACCACAGCCGTCTTCTGAGTATCCATACCGGCGAAGTCCGTTCCCGGGACAGGCGGTTTGCCGGCTTTTTTCAAACGATTCCCTATTGACGTCACTCTATGATTAGTCCCGATTTGGTTCATTTCCTTTTTTCTCCAGCTATGGACTCAAGCCCCCCGGCGTTTGTCCGGCCGGGGGGGTGAGGACCGTTGCGAAACGCAAATAAAAGCGCTCGTTTGTCTATTTGAACCGCGCCCTTATGGCGCTCCATAACGCTTATCCAGTTCCAGGTTTACCTCGAGAACGTTTACGAATTTCTCACCGGCAAGTCCTCCCCAAGACGCCGATGAATTTTCCTGTAATATCTGCTCAACTTCCTTTCTAATTATGGTGGGATCTCGCTTCAAGTCTTCCGCCCTTTTAGATGCCACGCGCTCCAGTTGAAACTCCGCGTTGTCCATGCTGATATGCGGGTCGAGCCCGGAAGCAGAAGCGGTCACATAATCGCCGGGCAAGTCCTGAAGCTCGGCATCCGGATGATCTGTACGCCACATGTCGAAAAAGGTCGCTTGAACGTCGGAGCCCGAATCTATTACCTCGATGGTCGTCGCCGGTTTCCCGTCGCTGCCGGTCTTAGTCACTGCCGACAGAAACTTGCCGGGGTTTTTCTTCGAAAAATCATCAAAAAACACTACCGCGAGGTCAGGGGCTTTAGGCTCCGGGGTGGCAGGAGTATCCTTGATAAATTTGGCCACGATCTCCGGGTTAGCCTTCGCCCAATCGTCCACATAGGCGCCGTGGAGGGCGTCGGTCTTTACCCAGGCCTGGGCGAGGGAGTTGTGCAGATCAGCCCACTGGGCCACGATCTGCGGTTTGCCCTGAAATTGATCCTTAGAAAACCAGCTCTCTACGTCAGGAGCAACGAGCTTTCCGGCATTAGGCCCGCTCTTATACGTCGCCACAGGCCCGATCGACCGAGCAACCCTGTCCCGCAGCGCATAGTTTGATGCCGCAAGGGTTGAGGAAGCCGAGGCCGAGGCATCGTAAGAGGCCGCCGAGGGCCTGGGTTGAAAATATTCATCCTTTGTAAAAGGCTGCGCGATCAGTTTTGATCCAATGAATTTCCCGTCAGGCCCTTTGAGCATGCTGCCGTTGGACTGGAAAGGGAAAAAAGTTTGCCCGACCACCCAAAGCGCCAGCGGATAAATAACGCAGCAGATGACCACCCCGAACATTAAGAGTAGAACGCTTTTAGAAAGATATCGCATCATGTAGGCGTCTCCTGAAACTCACGTTTTTAGCTGACCAGGTGCAGGGTCGTCATCACCACGTCGATCAGTTTGATTCCAATGAAAGGTAGAATCACTCCTCCAAGGCCCCATATGAGCATGTTTCTGCGCAGCAGGGCGTCGGCGCCGAGCGGCCTGTAACGGACCCCCTTGAGAGCGACCGGGATCAGCGCGGGGATAATGAGCGCATTGAAGATAACAGCCGAGAGAATGGCCGAGGTCGGCGAGTGCAGGTGCATGATGTCGATCACTTTGAGCCACGGCAGGGTGCCGGCAAATAGCGCTGGAATGATGGCGAAGTATTTTGCCACGTCGTTTGCAACCGAAAAGGTCGTGAGTGAGCCACGAGTCACGAGGAGCTGTTTTCCGACTTCCACCACTTCTATCAGCTTCGTCGGATCGCTGTCCAGATCAACCATGTTGGCGGCCTCCTTGGCTGCCTGGGTCCCTGCGTTCATGGCCAGCGCAACGTCGGCCTGGGCAAGCGCCGGGGCGTCGTTTGTGCCGTCCCCCATCATTGCAACCAGCTTCCCGCCCACCTGCTCCTTTTTGATATACGCAAGCTTTGTTTCCGGTGTCGCCTCGGCGAGAAAACCATCGACTCCCGCCCTTTTTGCTATCGTTGCGGCGGTAAGCGGATTGTCACCGGTGATCATAATGGTTCGAAGCCCCATTTTTCGCAATCGCTCGAAGCGTTCCGACATATTCGGCTTCAAAATATCCTCGAGAACGACCAGGCCAACAATATTAGGGCCATCGGCAACCGCCAGGGGGGTAGCGCCCTCGGACGCAACACTGTTGACCAGCGAACCGAGTTCCCGGGGTGGGCTGCCGCCATTGGCGCCGATAAATTTAATAATGGCGTCCGCGGCGCCTTTCCTTACTTGTTTTCCATCGGGCAGGTCGACTCCGCTCATGCGCGTTTGCGCCGTAAATGCAATGGACTGCGCCCCGGCCGGAACATCTATCGTCGATGAACTCTCTTTTTCGAATAACCGAACAATGCTTTTCCCCTCCGGGGTAACATCGGAGGTCGAGGCCAGTGCGGCAAGCCGTCCGACGTCGGAGGCCGAATATTTTCCAACCGGCAGGAATTTAGTCGCATTCCTGTTGCCGATGGTGATGGTCCCGGTTTTATCCAGCAATACGACATCGATGTCACCGGCCAATTCCACGGCCTTCCCGCTCTTGGCGATGATATTTGCCTGTAGAGCACGGTCCATGCCCGCTATTCCAATCGCCGAGAGCAGTGCGCCGATGGTCGTCGGAATGAGGCAGACCAGGAGGGCAATCAGGGTCGGAATGTCGGTCCCAAGACTTTTCAAAGGCTGCTGAATGCCCAGGTAGCTCTGCATATACAGTTCGGCATTGCGGGCCATCGGCAAAAGAGGGATCACCACGATGAGAAAAACCAGCGTAAAGGCTGAGAGAACAAGCGTCAGGGCGATCTCGTTCGGGGAGCGCTGGCGAATGGCGCCTTCGACCAGGGCAATCATCCGGTCCAGAAAGGATTCGCCTGAGCTGCTCGTTATTTCAACCACTATACGGTCCGAGAGCACGACCGTCCCCCCGGTCACGCCCGACCGGTCACCGCCAGCCTCACGAATTACCGGTGCAGATTCGCCGGTTATCGCCGACTCGTCGACCGAGGCTATCCCCTCGACGATTTCTCCATCCCCGGGAATCGCCTGTCCGGCTTTGATAACAACCCGGTCACCCTGTTTCAGGTTCGCCGAAGAGACTTCCTCGACGATGCCTTTTGCGTTCAGGCGGTAGGCGACAGTGTCGTGACGGGCCTTTTTGAGAGATTCAGCCTGGGCCTTACCACGAGCCTCCGCGAGGGCAGTAGCGAAATTTGCGAAAAGCACCGTTAAAAAAAGCCATACATCGAGGGCTATAAAGTAACTGATGGACACCTGGCTCGTGGAGGCGCCAAATGCAGCTTCGACAATATAGAGAAGCGTGAGAACAGCCCCGACCAGGACTACGAACATAACCGGATTGTTCCACTGGAGGTCAGGCCGCAGCATGATAAACGCCTGTTTCAAGGCGGCCTTGGCAGTCTCCTTTTCCAACAGCGCCCGTGCTTTCACTCGGCGTGTCGACAGAGGCTGCTCCTGCCGTGCATCCCCTAGCGGTTTTTTAAAGTCTGCAACTTCCCTGCTCATATCTGGAACTCCTTTGAGTGTGTTTTTTCCTCGCCGTGTTTCTAAATATCGGTTTCGTCAACGCTCCTGAGCATCACCCCCCAAAAGGTATCGGACCGAGGTGCTCTGCTACTGGCCCCAGCACGGCAGCAGGCAAAAAGAGCAATGCACCGATGATAACCACGGTCCCAAGCAGGAGAAAACCGAACGTTACGGTGTCGTCCCGAAGCGTGCCCAGACCAAAAGGGCTCGATTTCTTTGCCCCAAGGGACGCCGCCAGGGCCATGGGTGCGACAATCGGGAGAAAACGGCCGAAAAGCATGGCCAGACCGGCAGCGATGTCGAATGGCACCGCGCTCGCGGCAGGACTCGTTGCATTCCAGAAACCATACGTGACGCTCAGACCGTCGAAGGCAGAACCGTTATTGGCCGTAGCCGAAGAGAACTGGTAAAGGATTTGCGAGAAGCCATGGGCACCGGCGTTGCTTATTGCCGCAAGCCCCCAGTTCGTCGCAGAAAAAAGCCCCGTTGGCATAAGAATAAAGATAGGGTGAATCAGTATGGCGATCATTGCAAATGTCACCTCGCGGGCGCCGATTTTCTTTCCAAGATATTCGGGCGTGCGCCCCACCATCATGCCGGCGATGAAAATGCCGACGATGATGAAAGTCAACATGTTGATCATGCCAACGCCTTTGCCGCCGTAAACGCAGTTCAGCCACATTCCGGCCATAGGCGCAAGCGCGGACAGCGGGTTCATGCTGTCCATCTCCGCATTCACCGCACCGCATGTCACATCGGTGGTGAGCGCGTTAAAAGTTGCGCCCGCCGAGGTTCCGAAACGCATCTCCTTACCTTCGAGATTACCCAGGTGCTGCTCGACCGGCAAGCTCGGAACCGCCGGCATACTCACTGTAAGCTTTCCGCCCGGAGATGCCGCATTGGGAATTTCGAACTTCTGTTCCACAGGCTGTCCGGTCAGTCCGGGATTTGGCTTGAGAGTATCGAAATAGACCGACCAGCCGATTGTGGTTGCCATCATCACCATCATGACAGCGAAAATCACAAGTGAGTGCCGGAACCTGCTTAGCATGCGGCCAAACATCAACACCAGGGCAAACGGGAAAATCATCATGGCAAGAGTGTTGAAGAAGTTAGACAGTCCGGTTGGATTTTCGAAGGGGTGCGCGGAGTTCATGCCGTAAAACCCGCCCCCGTTGGTGCCCAGCATCTTCATCGATTCGAAGGCCGCCACCGGCCCCACGACGATTGTTTGCTGTTTGGCCTCACCCGTGTCGGTCGTGCCCATCGCCCCCGCTTCGAGCGTCGAAACATCGTGCGAGGTTTCGAAGGTCATGGGACTGCCCTGGGTTATGAAAATGAGGCCGAATATAAAGGCGGCCGGCACGAACATGTAAACCAGCACACGCCACATATCGACGAAGAAGTTGCCAACCGATGAATCGCTTCGCAGCGCGCGGATGATAGCGGTCAACGCAGCCAGACCTATCGCCGCGGACAGGAAGAGGTTGAAAATCCCAAAAAAGATCTGGCTGAAGTTAGACAATTGCTGGTCGCCGGAATAATGCTGAAGGTCTGTGTTCGTCATGAAGGATACAACGCTATGGAAGATAGTGCTCGGGGCCAGCAGCGTAAGCCCCCTGGGGTTAAGCGGCATGTATGGCTGGAGCGCCAGGACCAGGAACCCGAAGACGAACATCAGGGTATTCAGCGTGAGCAGGGAGAACAAATACTGCTTCCAGTTTTGCGCGCCACTGTCCAGGCGCTGCTCGAACCAGCGAAAAACCGCCCAGGGGCGATATTTTCCGTCCATCACCCATGCCATGTAACGACTCAACGGGAACGCCAGGACAGTTGAGGTTACAAGAAGCGCAATGGGTAGTAACCATACCTGAATAAATGTCATTTGGTTTTCCTTTCAGTATCGGTAAATCGCCGTGGCCTGTCTAGAACCACTCCGGCCGTATCATTGCAACGATGAGATAGACAAAAAGAAAAACTGCGACAGCCGCTGTGATGTAGATCATCGTTTGAACTCCTCTGCCTTATATTTTCTCGCAAGCTTTCACGAACACGAAAATGACTCCCATACACGCCACCCCCAGGATAAACATTCCCGGCAGCCAGATTGCTAAATCCATTCGTCATTCCTCCTTTCGAAAAAAGCATTTAAATCGCATCGCTGAAGCTTTCCGTCTGCACGCTTCTCCGCTCTATGCAAGCCCTGTCAATCACGAGGCCTTCATCTCACGGGCGGCAACTCTTTCGGCAACGGCAAGCCTAAAGCTAAATTTCGTGCCTTCGCCTGGTTTGCTGGTAACCTCTACCCTGCTGCCGTGGGCTTCTATAATCTCTTTCACGATGGCCAAACCCAGGCCCGTGTTGCTCTGTTGCCCACCACGGCCGGGGACCTTGAAAAACTTTTCGAAAATATGCGGGAGGCACTCCTCGGGAATTCCCGAGCCGGTATCCTCAACGGCAAAAAGCACCATGTCCTTCTCCAGGCACGCCGATACTTTGACTTCTCCCCCCGGAGGGGTAAATTTCAACCCGTTGCTAAGCAGGTTGGTAAAGACCATTTCCAGTCTCAGCCTCTCGGCAAGTACCTCGGGGATGTCTCCCGGCAGGTCCATCACGAGGGAGACTCCACCGTCCACGTAGGACGGCCTCATTGTCTCCGTGACATTCAGAAGGACCTGTTGGGGATTCACCGGAACAAGCTCCGCAGTGTAGCGTCTCAACTCCAGGTGACCGATGTCCAGCAGGTTCTCGATGATACGGTACAGCCGGTCGCTGTCATCACGAGCGGCCACTACGAGTTCGGCCTGTTTGGGTGTGAGCGGACCGAGTTTTTCACTCAAAAGTGCATGGGCCGCAAGCCTGATGGAAGTCAAAGGGGTCTTCAGTTCATGTGAAACAGTCGAAATTAGACCGCTCTTGACTTCATCCAGCTTGCGCACCATGGTCACATCGGAAAGAATGAGCGTCACTCCGATAAATCGTCGTTCCTCGTCCAATATCGGGATTGCCTCCGGCAGGAAGAAACGTTCCTCTCCATCCCTGAAAAACTGGATAGCCGATTCGTAAGTCTTCAGCCGAATGGGGCGCATCTCGCGCAACGCACGTTCGAACAGTTCACCCATCCGGTTATTTTCGACCGTCTGAATGGCAGTTCCCGCCTCGAGGCCAAGAAGCCGGTGGGCCATATCGTTTGAAAGCTCGATATTGCCCTCCGGATTGCAGATGATGACGGCGTCGGTAAGAGAGTTAAGCGCCGACAGGGTGGCCTTCTGGGAGCGAAGGAGCCGCGCGCGGCTGGTTCGCCTGATTTCCCGCAGGCTCCTGGTCATTTCGTTGAAAGCAATAACCAATTGGCCGATTTCATCTCCCGACCTCGCCTTAACGACAAGATCGAGGTTTCCCTTCTGAATCTCTTTCACAGAACGGGTGAGGTAGGATATAGGCCTGATTATAGATGGGCCTATAACGATGGCGAAGATCACCGACAGTACTATCCCGGCCAGCACCAGCGCGATTACGTCGCGATTTGTTTCCGCTGCCTGCTGGCGCACCTGCCCGTCGGTAGAGATCATATTGTTCAAGTTGATGTCGATTATATGCTGTGCGTCATCTAGGACCGCGTCGGACTGCGGCAGCAGCCTTGTCCTGTAAAAGTCCAGGCGCGGAGCTCCACTCTCCGGCATTTCCAGAAAAGTATTCAGCTCACCGTTGTAAGTCTTCCACGACTCCGCCAGTTTGTCCGTCAGTTCCTGCTCGCCGGGCAGAGTGACGTTACCCTGCTGGAATTTAAGGCTTTGTGAAAACCTCAGAACCGCGGAGTCAATAATGGTTTTGTCCGCACTGTTCTCGTTGAGAATCGGCTCGACACCGCGCTCGATGTCCTGGATTGACTGTTTCATGGACAGACCGGCGGCTACGCTGTCGTAGTTTTCCCTGAAAATCCGCTCAAGAGCCTTACTCGACTGGGTGATGGTTCGGATGCTTATAAGCCCCACCACCAGTAGAATCATAAGTGGACCGCAGGAAGCCAGGATCAGTTTCGTTTTGAGACTCATGCACATTTCCCCTCGCGTGAATGCAGAAGGCAAATCACGTGCCAAATGGAACATAAAACTAAGTTATGAATTTTCAATGGCTTATATAAGAATTAGCGCAGGGGAGTAAAGCAGGTGATTTCAATTTGAAGGATTAGCGGATTTTGGAGATTTCATTATGAAATATTAAATTTGCAGACCATATTTCTTTCGTTTTCGCCAAAGAGTCACTGAGTCCATTCCCAGGATCCGGCATGCTTCTTCTATGGACCTGGTCGAAGCCAGCACGCGGCGGATATGCGTACGTTCGAGTTCTTCCATGGTCACCAGGTCGCCTGCGCCCGGCAGGCGATCCGAAGGCTTGAGCTTGACCGGAAAGTGCTGAATTCCTACCATCTCGTCCGTACACAGCAGGACCGCACGCTCGATGGCGTTCCGGAGTTCCCGGACGTTACCGGGCCATTCGTAATCCTTGAGGGCTTCAGAAGCCTCTTCGGTAAATCCCAGTATGCGGCGGTGGTTCTGCCTGGCAAAAAAAGCAAGAAGGCCCTCGGCCACCGCGACAATGTCCTCCCTCCGTTCCCGGAGGGGAGGAATCACAATTTCGACCACATCGAGCCTGTAGAAAAGATCCTCCCGAAACCGCCCGCCCTTCACTGCCGATTCAAGATCTACATTGGTCGCCGCAAGGATTCTCACATTGGCTTTTCTTGTTTCCAAATCCCCTACACGCTCGTAAACTTTCCCCTGGAGGACCCGCAAAAGCTTCGCCTGGATCGACAGCGGCAAGTCTCCGATTTCATCCAGAAAAAGCGTACCGCCGTCGCAGGCTGCGATGCGTCCGGGATAATCGCGCGAAGCGCCGGTGAAAGACCCTTTCGCATGCCCGAAAAGCTCGCTTTCCAAAAGCTCTGCGGTCAGAGACGGACACGATATGGTACCGAAAGGTTTTGACGATCGGCCGCTCCAGGAGTGTATTGCATGAGCCAGAATGGTCTTGCCTGTCCCGCTCTCGCCACGAATCAAAATGGTGGCCTCGCTGTCCGCCACTTGCCTGGCCATGGCAAGAGCCCGCTGCATCGCGGGGCTGCGGCTCTCGATAACAGCCTCGGGAACAGCTTCCCTCAGCCTTTCCTGGAGGGACTCCACCTTTTGCTCCAAGGTCCTTACTTCAAAAACCTTGCTGACAAGAACGGATACCTGGTCGTGTGTGAAAGGTTTTGGCAGGTAATCAAAGGCGCCGCGCCGCATTGCTTCGACAGCGGTGTCTATCGAAGCGTAGGCGGTAATGACGATACACTTGATCCACGGGCAGATTGCGAGCAGTTTGCCAATCAGGTCCAACCCTGACTCGGAACCCAGGCGAAGGTCTACGAGGGCAAGGTCGAAATAGCCCATATTGGCCTCAGCCAATGCCTCTTTCGGGTTGCCGACAGCCGTTACATGATGGCCCTCGGACTCAAGGGAGATACTAAGGGTCTTCCGAATGTTGGGTTCATCATCGACGACAAGGATCGAAAGTGACAATGATTTATTCACTTTTTTGCCTTACTGGTAATTAGTAATGCAGAATCCATTCTCACTTAAAAGAAATTGCCCCCCGGCCTCCGGAGGCCGGGGGGACAAACATCGCTTTCTCATGCAGTCAGGATTACTACCAGCCACCACCATTCAGCCAGCGACCGGTCGCGCTCCTGCTCAACAATCACCAGTCACTAACAACCGTTCATAAGTCACTATTCACCACTAGCTACCGCAATGGGGGCAGCTCGGGCCATTGTTTTCCTCAGACGTTTTCCCGTCGCCTTCCATCTCTTTGGCGAACTTTCGCACAATTTCCGCCAGCTCCCTCAGCCTTTCGTCGACTTTTCTGTAGACGCTGCCCTCAGTGTAGGTCCCATCCGCCTGCAGTGCACCGGCGTCCATCCCCGTAAGAATTTTCAACCCCTCCTCCACGGTTTTGATGGGCCAGATGTTGAATTTACCTTCGGCGACCGCATCCACTACCTCCTGGTCGAGCATGAGGTTGCGAATGTTTTTATCCGGTATCATTACGCCCTGTTCACCGGTGAGACCCTTAGATTTGCAGATGTCGAAAAAGCCCTTGATCTTGTAGTTCACGCCTCCGATGGGCTGGATTTCGCCTTTCTGGCTGACCGATCCAGTTACGGCTATACCTTGTTTCAACGGCGTTTCACTAATCGCACTGATCATGACGTAATATTCCGTGCTGGAAGCACTATCTCCATCTATCATCCCGTAGCTTTGCTCGAAGCAAAGCGATGCGTTGAAGGATATGGGCTTATTGTGTGCGAACCTCTCCCTGAAAAGGCTGCTCAGGATCATGAGTCCTTTGGTGTGCGTGGTGCCGCTCATTTTCGATTCGCGGTCAATGGACACCACTCCCTCGCGCCCGACTGAAACAGTAGCCGTGATCCGGTTCGGTCTGCCAAAGACATGATCCCCAGTCATCAATACCGAAAGGCCGTTGACCTGACCGACCTTCTCTCCTTCGGTATCGATCCATATGATATCCTTTTCCATTACCTCTTTAACGCGCTCTTCGATAAGGTTGGAGCGATAGATGCGTTTCTTCACGGCCTCATCGACGTGGCTCCTCCGCACTACCTCGCTGCCGTCAAGGCCGGCAAAGTAATTAGCCTCCCGGAGCAGGTCCGCGATGGTTCCAAGCTCGAGGGTCAGTTTATCCCTGTCCTCGGTGAGTTCTATGCTGTATTCGAGCACGCGGGCTACACCCGTCTTGTCGAGATGACGCATATTATGGTCTTCGCAGTAGCGGGCGATCATCCTCGAGCATTCAAGGACCTTATCGGGTTTTCTGTCCATCTGGTCGCTCATGTGGGCCTTGACTTTGAACAGTTTCTGGAAGCGGTCGTCAAGGCTGTAAAGCAACTGGTAGATGTAGGGATCTCCCGTAAGTACGATTTTCACATTGAGCGGGATCGGCTCCGGGCGGATTGTCCGCGTGCTGAAAATTCCGTACAGTTCACCAAGATCTTCAATCCTGACTTCTCCGTCGCGCAACGCCCTTTTCAAAGCTTCATAAGAGATATACCATTTGAGCAGGTCGAGCGCTTTCATCACCAGGTAGCCCCCGTTGGCTTTGTGCAGGGACCCGGGTTTTATCATCGTATGATCGGTAAAAAGCGCTCCGAACCACGCCTGCCTCTCTATTGAACCAAAAAGGTTGGGATAGGCCGGATTCGATTCTATGATAACAGGCGCACCCTGCGTTTCCGAATTATCGATAAGCACGTTCACATCGTATTTGCGCAGGTTGGCCTCTTTGGGAGGCATTGGAAACTGCCCCGAAGGCTGCCCGGGCGCCTGTTGTTGCGGTTCCGGCTTTTTCTTGAAATCGTCGATGTTTTCGAGAATATCCTCCTGCACCTCTTTCAGGTAATCGAGGACCTGCGAATCATCTTTGTATTTTTCCTCGTAGGAGTCCATCAGTTGCCCGACCACGAAGAGCGCAATTTCGTTGTCCAGCTTTGAGTGTTTCTCCTTGAACTCGTTTTCGGCCTCGCGGATCTTTTTAATCGCATCCTTCATTTTCTCGTGCAGTTCGTCGCTTTTGGTGCGCAGGAATTGCCGCTCTTCCTCGCTCAGGTGGCGCAAGTCCTCCTGAGTCATCGGCTCACCCTCTTTATTGGCGGGAATGATGACCATGCCCACCTGCGAAAACTGAAGGATAAATCCCTGCTCACGCGCTTCCTGGGACAATACGTCGATGTACTCCCGCCTCCGCTTCTCGAACGCCTGGTGAACTTCACCCTCTTTGGCGCGGTAGTCATCGCTGTCGAAAACCTCGGGGATTTTGGCCTGCAGCGTCGCTATGAACTCATTCATATCCTTCTTGAGCACTTTTCCGCTGCCGGCCGATATTTTCAGGCACTCAGGTTTGTCGACTTCCTTGAAATTAAAAACATAGCACCAGTCGGGGGGTGTGGGTTCCTGCCTGGCCTGATCTTCGATAAAGGTCCTGGCAGTATAAGTGAGGCCCGCTTTCGACGGCCCTGCTATGAAGATGTTATATCCCTGCTCCTTCATTCCCATCCCGAACTTGATGGCGTCAATCGCACGCTCCTGCCCCACAACCCTGTCTTCCAAGGCTTCCAGCGAAGCGGTAGTATCAAACGCAAGCAGGTCGTCCTCGAAATGCGCTCGCAATTCACGTGGGGGAAGTCCCTGGACTTTATCAGGCATAAGCTTTGCTCCTCTGTATCGTCATCATAATTTCGGAAAAGGGATACTCACTTTTGGCCCCGGGTTGATTGAAAACACTCCCGCGGGTTCGACACCCCTTCAGCCGGGAAAAATAAGCTTGGTTCCCGACTGACCATTCGCCCCGCGATGTGCCGTTTCTGAATCCGGGGGCATCGGTTACGCCTCGACGTTTTCCTCCGGAGGCAACTCCCCCTGCCCAACAACCTCCAGCTTAGCGCGTTTCTTATAGCTTGAGGCAGCGGTTTGTAAAACGGTGCGGATAGCGTTTATCGTATTTCCGCCTTTCCCTATAATCTTGCCGATATCATCAGGTGATATTCTAAGTTCGATCAGTACTGTGTCATCCTCTTCGCGCTCTTCAAGTTCCACTTTTTCCGGATGATCCGCCAAGGCTTTCACAAGATATTCAGCCAGGTCTTTGAGGGCCACTTTATCCTCCACTATGAGCCGGTCTTATTTCAGTTTGTTCCGGACAGACCGGATTTTCTGCTCCGGACTGGCCAACTTGTCTCGCCTGTCGTCAATTCTGATCTGGGTAAGGACTCGCATGGCGCCAACCGAAAAACAACTCTCATGCATAGCCCGTATGGTTTTCAGAATTTCGTCCAGATCCCCGGAGATAATCGTTCCCATTGCTGTCAGTTCATATTTTAGAGGGCTCTTTTCCAGCACCTTCAACGCCCCGGCCACATAAGAACTCAGGCTCGTGCTTTCAACACCGATTGGAACAATTGTCACCTCTACAACCGCCATATGCTTCTACCCTCCACTCTACGAAGGCCCGCCCCCCTTATTATTTACATAATCATTAAAGGTGACCATTTCGGCCAATCCCGTCAAAGTTTCCTTCATGTGCTGAGCCGTGTGAGGCTCAAGGGTCAGGGTGGGCGATATCCTTTTCTTTCGCAGAAAATTAAACAGGTAATCGAAATCGATCGTTCCGGACCCCACCGGCAAATGGCTGTCATTTGCACCGTCGTTATCGTGAATGTGAACTTCTTTCAGATGCGGCCAGATCGCCTCGAGCCATTTGTCCAGAGTTGTCTTTGAAAATGAGTGCTGATGACCCGCATCCAGGCAAATCCCCAGCCACGGCGACTTTACCTTCTCCAACACCTGCAGGTGCAGCGAGGGGTCTTCCTCCCACACATTTTCCAAAACCAGCGGGGTCTCCTGGGTTTCTGCCCGCCGCACAAGAGCTGCCCAGGTCGAGACGCTGTTGTCTATCCATATGCTCCGATGCCCGCGGTGATGCCTCGGGTCGAACCCGCTGTGACAGACAATCTGCTCGGGCCGAACAGCCTCGGCCAAGTCCAACAGGCTATTATACCTGAAATTGAAGATTTCTCTTATCCTATGATCGATGCTTCCGGAACACAGGTCCCAGAAAGGCCCATGGAAGGTGATTCGGCACCCTCTTTCGCGCATTCGCCCCACGACGGAGGAGACCGCGCAGATCGAAGCCTTTTCAAGGTCCTCGGCTCCGAAGCCGATCTCGACATTCATCCCGTTTTCGATGATCAGGTCTACGTAACGGTCTATATAGTTCCAGGGCATGTTGACGAAGACATGCCCGAGCACCCCCCGCATCGCAGGGCTGATTTCATAACCTTTGATGATACCCAACTCAGGTTTGGTTAAACTCGCCATGACAATTATCCATGTCAACTCAGAGATACGATGTGGCGCCAACATCGCGGACATTCACCGTTTTTTCGACGCCGGCCATTCAGCCCCCATGGACAACCGCTACTGCCTTGCCCCGGCAACCTATAGGGTCAAGAAGACAATAAGTCAAATGCTTAGAATGAAAAAGAGTTGATTATTCAATTTTAAACCTATTTAATTGCCTGCTTGTCAGAAGGCACAAACACCGGGCTTTGCCTGATGCTTATCACTACGGGGATTTTCCCGGCATACGCCGGCCACGCCGCGAGAGCGGGACGGATAGTGGGATGGATTCGATATCGAGTGGTTTTATCCATGCGTTCAGGCTCATGGCGACACTGGATCCCGAGGTCCTGGACATTTCGGCCAGGACACTTCAGGTTTCGGGGATAGCAACTTTTATCAGCGTCCTCATAGGCTTTCCAGCGGGCACTGTCCTTGGGTTGACCCGTTTTTTCGGACGTGGCTTCCTGGTAAGCATCGTAAACTTCGGGATGGGACTTCCGCCCACGGTCGTAGGGTTCGTCACATGGCTCCTTTTGATGCGTTACGGCCCACTTGGAGCCTTGGGACTTCTATACTCGCCTACGGCCATGATAATCGCCCAGGCGATTATCGCCTCTCCGATTGTCGCCGGATTCACTCTGGCTGCCGTGCAATCCATAGATCCGAAGCTGCGGCTCCAGATCCTCTCTCTTGGAGCGACCCGCCTGCAATACCTCTTGCTGCTTCTCTGGGAGTCCCGGCCCGGTATTCTGGCAGCGGTCATCGCCGGGTTTGGACGCGTTCTGGGCGAGGTCGGCGCTTCGATGATGGTCGGCGGAAATATCCGCGGCTATACCAGGGTGCTCACTACGGCAACAGTGCTCGAAGTCTCGAAGGGAGAATTCGAACTGGCGGCGGCATTAAGCATCATCCTTCTGGCGCTCTCCTTCTTCATAATGGCCTCGCTCAGTTATCTTCAACAGCGGGGAAGGCGGACTTGAAATGTGCACCTCTTGCAACTTAACCCTAATTCCAGGGATAGCGATATGAAGCAGTACGTTATCGATCAGCTCCGGGAATCAGACTACGAAAAGATTCTCGAATACCTGCGGCAAAATGCCGAGGCATCGGAATTTGGCGATCTTTTTTGGGTGATACTCCCTGAGTCACTCTACTCGGATATTCAAAGAGAGCATAAGCAATGTCAGCCCTTTTGCTTTGCCGTGAACCTGTCCCTTGTGCGTGTTGATTTCGAACTGTTGATACGCAGTCGCCGGATGATGCGCTGCAACTGCATTCGGTATGCGGATAGAAAGCAGAGAGACCACATAATGGACTTTGCCGACAGGATGCTGGCCGAACTGGGTATTAAGGTTTAGACCTTTCGGGTTGGTTCATAGCATCTTTCAGGATCCTTACATTGTGCGCGTAATCTCCCCTGAAAACGGCTGAACCGGCAACGAAAACATCTACGCCGGCTTGCGCAAGCTCTTGGCCCGTTTCAGCGTTTACGCCTCCGTCAACCTGAAGGAGCGCCGAGAGACCGGCTTCGTCTATCATTCTTCGGCATTGCCGAATTTTTGGAAAGATATTGCGGATGAATACCTGTCCGCCGAATCCGGGGTTGACGGTCATAAGCAAAACCATATCGACATCCGGCAGGACCATCTCGACCATGGAAAGCGGTGACGCAGGGTTGAGCGCAACAACTGCATTTGCTCCCAACTCCTTGATCGTCTGGATCACCCTGTGAAGATGCACGCAGGCCTCGGCATGGACTCCGAGCCATTTGGCCCCGGCTTTTACGAAGTTCTCCAGATACCGCCCCGGCTCTTCAATCATCAGGTGAACGTCCAGAGGAAGGCTCGTGACCTCTGAGATCGCCTTTACCACGTCGGGCCCTATTGTAATATTGGGCACGAAATGGCCGTCCATGACATCTATATGTATCCAGTCGGCCCCTGCGGCTTCGACAGCTTTAACCTCTTCTGCCAGCTTACCGAAATCGGCCGACAAAACGCTTGCGGATAGCTTACCCATGATTCTTCCTTTAGAGAGTTTTTCGTTTTTAGGTATCAGTTTCGAGTTTTGAGTACCCGAAACCAAAAACCGCGTTCATGCCTAAGACTGTTCTGAGTTTCTAGTACCCGAAATTTAAAACTGCAAGAGGAGATAGTCCGGTTGGTAAGCTCCGGGAAGAAGACGGCGACGGATGTCGCCAGACTGCTCAACCTCCATCCGTCTACCGTGTCGCGTCTCCCGCAACGAAGGAAAGGGCCTCAAGGCGACGGAACTTTCTACCAGAGAGTGGACGCTTCCGCTTACCAGACGTGGGGAAAAAAGCGATACTTCACACGGGCCATATAAGCGTCGTAGCCTTCCAGTTCTTCGCGAAGCAGACGCTCTTCCAAGACGGCCCTAACAGCAAAGAGACCGATGAAAACCGGTGTACAGAGCACTCCGTACCAGGATCCAAGCAACAAGGGGGTTCCCAGAAAAGAGACAGGCGCACGCGTACATGGGGTGCCGGACATAGCGGTAAGGACCGGTGGAGACCACGGTTTGCGCCCGCTCTTTCTGAACCCGCACCACACCCGATGCGTACGGGTTTTCCCGCATGGTCTGAAAGGAGATGTACAATGAGACGAGCAGCCCCAGGGCTCCCAGAGTTTTGAGTTCAACCGGCATCCGCGACCAGTGAAAGCGCTCCGCGTCAAGGGACATCAGGATCAACCAGAACAGACTAAAAACCGAACGCGGCAGCGATAAAGACCTTGTCCCAGGAAAATTGGGGCCGGAACCGCATTCTCTCTTCAAGGAGTCCCGGATCGTATTTGAGAAGCCACCAGGTCATAGGCAGGCCACAGACGAAGATTAGACCGAAGAAGACCCAGGCACCCGGCCAGGCGACTGTCCCCGCCGACAGGAAGAGAACCAGCGCAATCACCAGGAACTCGACGGACTCCGCCACTATGACTTTTGTCTGAAGGCTCATAGGTGTTTCTCCGAAAGGTTAATGCTCTTCTTTCTCCATCTGAGCCGCAATAATACATCAAATTCCGCGCTACGTATCCAAGTTGCATCCAGGGAATCATCAGAGCCCGTCAGACTCGCGATCAGGAACAGCTCACCCGCCACATCTGGGACAGTAAGCCCCATAGAAGCGAGTACGGCCTCGGCTTCGTTCCGACCAGTTCACCTCATCCCGGCATTTCAGTTTTCAGGACTTCTTCCAGAACAGCCAGTGCCGCCGGCACCTCACCGCTCAAATGGACCCTTAAAACCCTTCGCCGGTGTTTGCGCAGCGCTTCAAAATCTGCCAGCGCCTGGGC